>JBAUVQ010000363.1:0-21197 GCA_049583305.1 Methylocystis sp. | reverse complement strand
CGCCAACGTCGCGCGGAAATGCTGCTGCGCGACGCCGGCGTCCACGCCCGCTGGAGCGGGCCGCCGACGGCCGATGAGATCGCCAAGCTCGATCAGCAACGCCTGTTGCAAGATCCGTTGCTGACCGAGGAGCCCTCGCCGGAGGAACTGGAACTGGCCCGGCTGCTGCTCGTCGAGCGCGCGCCCGAACAGCTGGCCGCCGCTTTGGTCAAGCTCTATCGCTCGCGCCTGCCGGCGCTGGAGGAGGTCGTCGATCCGGGAACCGGGCCGAGCGCGCGAGAGTTCCGCGAAAAATCAGGGCGCGACGCGCCCGCGCGCGTGCCGAAAAGCGCCGCCGCGCGGTTCCCGGAAGGGGCGGCGTGGTTCCGGCTCGACATCGGCCGCGCCAAGAACGCCGATCCCAAATGGCTGCTGCCGATGCTGTGCCGCAAGGGCGACATCACCAAGCAGGATATCGGAGTCATCCGCATCTTCGATAAAGAGACGCAGTTCGAGGTCGCCGAGTCGGTCGCGGCGCGATTCGCCGCCAATATGCGCCGTCCCGGCGGCGAGCCGGTGCGGGTCGAGCGGATGAATGAGGGACGCGGCGGAAACGAGCCGCCCGCGCGCTCGAAGCCCGAGGGTCCGCCAAAGCGCCACCCCAAGGGCGACAAAAAAGGCGGCAAGCCCCAGCTCTGACGCTGGGTCAGTCGACCTTGCGTTGCTGCGGTGGTGGGGCGTTCTCGGCCAGTTCCTCGCGCTTCCTGAAGCGGAGGACCGAGCCTGGCGCCCGGTTGCGCGAATTGATTCGGATGCGTCCGGTGCCGGTCAGGACATAATGCCCGCGGCTGTCGTCCCATCGCATCAGGTCGGCTTGAATGGCTGTCTGCCGCAGCACCATGGTCATCGGATCCTGCACATGGGCGGGAGCGATGTCGCCATGCGCATCGACCTTTCTCAGCGCTTCGACCAGTTTGGTTTCATGAGAGTCGGTCATCTTGCTCCGAACATGGCGCCAAATCGCTCCGCCCGCAAGGTCCTTGCTTTCAATGTCCGCCGGCGAGCAGAAGCTTGGACGAAGCGCGGCGCGGGGGCGTTTACGAGCGTTCCCTTCGCCGCCAGCCCGCCACCTCGGCCTCGATTTGCTCGCCGGTCGTGAGGTTTCGCCAGCTGTCGGCCACGCGGCGGCAGAGAAAGGGCAGGACATATGTCCCATTATGATCCAGGCAAAGCAGTTCCACCGGAGCTTCGTCCGTCGGCAAGCGATCCGCGATGAACTCGGCTATTCTGTCGTTGAGGGACGTCAATATCTTGGCCTGTTGCTGGAGGTGCGGTCGGCGTTTGGGTCGATGACTTCCGCCGGAGACCCATACTGGAGCCAAAAAGCGTCCGAAGCATGGCGCAAGCTTGGCCGAATATCCGCATCAAAGCCGAGGGTCCGCGAAGCGGGCCGGAAAAAGTCGGATCGCGGCTTGGCGTCCGACGCCCCGACCGCGATCCGCTAGGTTGACACCAATTGCAGTTAAACTGGGATTGCCGCGGGTGAAATGCAAGCGGCTCGCCGTCTTATCGAAGGGCCAAATACGGCGCCATGCCGGCTCGCGCCAACGCGTCGGCGCGTTCGTTCATTTCGTCGCCGGCATGGCCCCTGACCCAGTGCCAGGCGACGTCGTGCCGCTCGAAGGCCTCCTCCAGCCGACGCCAGAGTTCGACATTCTTGACCGGCTTCTTGTCGGCGGTTTTCCATCCGCGCGCCTTCCATCCGGCGAGCCATTGCGTCACGCCATTGCGCACATATTGCGAGTCGGTGTGGAGATCGACCGCGCAGGGTCGGGTCAGCGTCTCGAGCGCGACGATGGCCGCCATCAGCTCCATGCGGTTATTGGTCGTCGCGGGCTCGCCGCCCGAAAGCTCCTTCTCGCGGTCGCCGAATTGAAGAATGGCGCCATAGCCGCCCGGTCCCGGATTGCCCGAACACGCGCCGTCGGTCCAAATATTCACGCGCCGGGTCATGCGCTCAAGCCATATTCCGCCATGCTCGCGATCCCTTGGTGAAAGCGCAGCTTCGCCAGATACTCGCGCGGGTCTTTCGGGCGCACCAGCGCGCCGGGCGGCACATTGAGCGCGTCGACGAAACGTGTGAGCAGGAAGCGCGACGCCGCGCCGCGCGCCAGTAACGGGAACGCCGCGAACTCCGCGGCGCTCAAGGGGCGCTGGCGCCGATAGGCGTCGATCAGGGCGCGGCCCTTGTCTTTGTCGTAAACGCCGGCGGAATCGAAACACCAGGCGTTGAACGAAATCGCGAGGTCGTAGGCGAAGGCGTCGTCGCAGGCGAAATAAAAGTCGATCAGCCCCGACAGGCGGTCGCCCAGAAACAGCACGTTGTCGGGAAAAAGATCGGCGTGGATCACGCCGGAGGGCAGATCCCTCGGCCAGGCCCGTTCGAGCAAGTCGAGTTCGTCGGCGATCAGTCGCCGCAGTCCCGGCTCGATCTCGTCGGCGCGATCCGCCTGCGGTTCGAATAAGGGACGCCAGCCGCCGACCGACAGCGCGTTTTCGCGAGACAGCGTAAAACCCGCGCCGGCGACATGCAGCCGCGCCAGTTCAGCGCCCAGCGCGGCGCAATGCATCACGTCCGGATGGCTGACCGAGTAGCCGTCGAGAAAGGTTACGATCGCCGCCGGCCGTCCCGCGAGGCGTCCCAGCGCGGCGCCGTCGCGGTTTCGCACCGGCAGCGGGCAGGTGACCCCCGCCGCCGCGAGATGCTCCATGAGACCCAGAAAAAACGGCAAATCGTTCTCGGCGACGCGCTTTTCGTAAAGCGTGAGAATGAAGTTTCCGGCGTCCACATGAAGGTAGAAGTTCGAGTTTTCGACGCCTTCCGCGATGCCCTTGCAGGACAGGAGGCCGCCGAGTTCGTAATGGCTGAGAAATGCGATCAATTCCTCGTCGTCGACGTCCGTGTATACGGCCATTGCCTTCGCCCGGTTGGGAATGAGATGGCGCCAGCTACGTCAGGCGATCGCCCGCAGTTCCTTGGGCAGGGGGAAGGACACGTTCTCATCGGCCGCGGAGACCGTCTCGACGACGATGTCGAAACGCTCCGCGAAAGCGTCCATGATCTCCTCCACCAGCACTTCGGGAGCCGAGGCGCCCGCGGATATGCCGAGCGAGGAAATGTCGGTAAAAATGCCCCAGTCGATGTCGCCGCGGGCCTGCACCAGCTGCGCCGGCGCGCCGCATCGCTCCGCGACCTCGCGCAGCCGTTGCGAATTCGAGGAATTGGGCGACCCCACGACGATCACCGCGTCGACCATCGGCGCCACGCGCTTCACCGCCGCCTGCCTGTTGGTGGTCGCGTAGCAAATGTCTTCCTTGTGCGGGCCTACGATCGTCGGAAAACGCCGCGTCAGCGCCTCGATGACTTCCTGCGAGTCGTCCAGCGAGAGCGTGGTCTGCGTCGCATAGGCGAGGTTGCTCTCGTCGTCGAGTCGCAGCTTGTCGACATCCGAGACCGATTCGACCAGGATCACCGCGCCTTCGGGCAATTGTCCCATCGTGCCCACGACTTCGGGATGGCCGGCATGGCCGACCAGAAGCACGCGCCGTCCGCGCCGACTGTGAATCTCGGCCTCGCGATGAACCTTGGTGACCAGCGGGCAAGTCGCGTCTATGGCGAGAAGATTGCGTTTGGCGGCGTCGGCGGAAACGGATTTGGCGACCCCGTGGGCGGAAAAAATCACCGGCGCCGCGGTGTCCGGGATTTCCTCCAGTTCCTCCACGAAGACGGCGCCCTTGGCCTTGAGCGTCTCGACCACGTAGCGGTTGTGAACGATCTCGTGGCGCACATAGACCGGAGCGCCGTAGATCGCCAGCGCCCGCTCGACCGCGTCGATGGCGCGCTCGACGCCGGCGCAAAAGCCTCGCGGCGAACAAAGAAGAATTCTGAGCGGCGGCTTCTCGGGCCGGGGTTGCACATTCATTCTGGCGCCTTCCGAACGGAGCTTTTGGGGCCGCGGCCGGGCCGCGGCGAGCGTTGTCCCTGAAAAAAGCGCTGAACGCGCTTGCTGGGCCGGAGTGATGTAGCGGCGGGACGAAGCTGTCAAGCTGGGCGTTCGCGGACCCCGGCCGAGGGCCGCCGGGGGCGGACGACGGCCGTCTCTATTCCACGCGACGCTTCGCCCTGTCCGATAACCGCCTTAAGCGGCATGGTATTTATGAATGTAGATCCTTGTCGCCATCAGGGCCGAAAGTTGTAGTCCCGATCTATAACGCCTTGGGGCGCGCGAGACCTGTATGTGAACAATCTTATACATTATCGCGGATAAATTGAGCGCCCCGCTTGGGAGGAAAATTAAAAACTGCGTGCGAAGTTGCCGTCCAGAAATGTCTAGTCGAGTTCCGGGGGCGCGCCATGTCAAACGTGAAGCAAGAATTGAGGAGCTTCGGTTCCAATAACAGGGGAAATGTGACGATCCTGACCGCCGTCGCGCTCACGATCTTGATGGGCTTCGCGGGCTTGGTCGGCGAATTTGGCGAGGGCTTGCTGACGCAAACCACAAACCAGCGGATCTCCGATGTCGCGGGTCACCAAGCCGCCGTCTATTGCACGAATAACGCCACTTGCGCCACCACGGCCACGCAGAACACGGCGATCGCGGTCGCGGCGCAGTTGGGCAGCCTCAACGGACTCTCGACGAGCTCCAGCGCTGGCCTCACCACCACCTTTCCGAATGATTCCGCGGGCAATGCGTCCGTGCAAGTCGCGTCCGTGTCGACCGATCACTTGCTGATCGCCCCGATCGCCGGCGCGCCCAACAATCTCTCGGTACAGGCGTCCGGCCTGGTCGCGATCGGGCAGACGATGACCCCGGGCACGCCGGCAACCACGCAGACCGTGACCACGACCACCTACCAAACCGAGACCGTCGTAACGCCGACGCTGGTTACGATCGTAACGCCGACGCTGGTTACGATCGTGACGCCGACGGTGGAAACGGTCGAAGTGCCGACGGTGGAGACGGTCGAAGTGCCGACGCAGGAGCAGGTCACCACCACGGTCAGCACCTCCCCGTGCATCGTCGCGCTCAGCTCCTCGAGCGCTCTCGCGCTGAACGGCGGCACCAGCCTGACCGCGCCCTCGTGCGGCATCGCGAGCAACGATACGGTAAGCGTTCCCAACGGCACGATCATGACCGCTAAAGCCATCAGCTACGGCTCGGTGTGGCCGCTGTTGGGCTGCCCGAAATCCACAACCCCCTATACCAGCAACACCAACATAACCATCAACGGCAGCGCTTGCAGCACGACGAATCCTCCGGTCAATCAAACGATCGCCGATCCGCTCGCCACGGCCACGCAAGTGACCACGGCCGAGGGGCGTCTGACGACCGTCGCCGCGCTGACCGCGCCTTCCGCGCCCACGGTGACCGCTCCGACCGCGAGTTCGGGAGGCACGGCGTGGCCTTCGGCCCTCACAAACCTCGGCTATTATCCGACCGCCACGGTGACGGACTCGGCGACCAAGTGTTCCGCCAGCTTTAGCAACAACATCTGGACGATCAGCGGCTGCAACCCGGGCACCTACAACCTCACCACCGCGCCCGTCACGAGCGGCATGGGCTTTAACTTCTTGCAGTCTGGCTCTTCGTCCAACGTCTATAACTTCAATTACGCCGTATCCCTGAGCGGCACGACGAACTTTGGGCCGGGGACCTTTAACTTCAAGCAAGGCCTGACCACCTCCGCCAACACCACTTTTGGCGCGGGAACCGTCAATGTCACCGGCAATCTGGTCATCAATAGCTCCCCCACGACCACTTTCGGCGCTTCGACTTACTATGTCAGCGGATATGTCTCCACCACCGGGACGACCAATTTCGGCGGCAGCACCACCGGTGGAACCTTCAACGTCGGCCAGTACGTCTCGCTCGCGGGCACGACCACCTTCGGCTCCGGAACCTTCGATTTCGTTCAAGGCCTGACCGCCGGCGGCGGAACCACGACGACTTTTGGCTCCGGAACCTTCAACTTCGGCGCGCCGACCTCGGGAAACACCTGCACGAACAGCGCGTATTACTCCATCTGCCACACGGGCACGACGATGACCTTCGGCGCTGGCGTGTTCACGATGTCGAAGGGGATTTACGCCGGCGGCGGCACCAAGCTCTACATGGGAGGCGGCTCGACCAGCAACAGCTTCAATATCGGAGCCTCGTCGGACGGCAACTCGCTTAACTTCGGCGGCGGTCCGACCGCGGAGTTTGGCGACGCCACCTGTGGAACCTGCGTCTTCCAGCTCGCCGGCAATCTGACCACCGGCGGCGGCAGCTGCACGCTGATCAGCGCCGCGGCGGAGCACGACATCAAGGGCAACATCAACGTCGCGGGCGGCACGGTGCTGGGAGCCGGGGTCTACACGACCTATGGATACTTCGCCGCGGGCCTCAACAGCGGCGGCTCGGTGTCATGCCCCACCACCTTCGGCGGCAGTTCCACCAATGTCGGCGTCTTTGGAAACGGCGTCACGATCACCTATGGCGGCAACAACACGGCCTACACAACGGGCGGAGTCCATTACGGGTTCTACCTTTCCGCCGGCTTCAGCAATATCGACCTCGTGGCGCCGACCAGCGGGGCCACGCAAAACCTCCTCCTCGCCGGTCCCGCGAGCACGAGCAGCGCGGCTGGCGCGGGCATGTATGTTGGCCAAGGCGCCGGGGGCGTCCTGTCGGGAGCGGCCTACCTGCCGGTCGGCGACTACAATATGTCCGGCGGCGCCGGGATCGTGGACACCGGCGGCTACCTCTCGAACCCCAACCAATGCTTCCAAATCGTCGCGAACACGATTGAGCTGACGGGCGGAGCCTTCGCGGCGTCCACCTGCATCAGCGGGCTCCTCAATACCGCCGACCAAATAGACACTTCCACCACCAGCACCCAGACCGTGAACGTCGCCACCCAGGAGACCGTGAACGTCGCGACCCAGGAAACCGTGAACGTCACAAGCACAGTAACCGAGAACATCACGAGCCAGGTCATGGAGAACATCACGAGCACCGTGACCGTGCCCGTCACCACCACCACCACCGTCACCACTCCCGGCACCCCGGCATCCGGCAAAAACGTCAACGTGCAAACCGTTCAGTAGTACTGGTGTAGTACAAGACTTACGAGCAGGAGCACGGCGCCACCGCGCCGTGCCTCAACAAAGCGAGATGCTGGCAAGATGAGCACGCTTAAAATCCCGAGGCGAATGCTCGCGAGAATGAGCGGTTGGTCGACCGATCGGCGCGGAAGCTCGATGGTCGAATTCGCGATCGCCGCGCCGGTTTTCCTCCTTTTCCTTGGAGGAGTGGTCGATTTCGGCCGGCTCATCGATATGCGATTCAATCTGTCGAACTCCGTCACCGCCGCCGCGAATTATATCACCACCACCGTCGGCTCCAGCGCCACCGTCGCCAACGCCCTGGTTTCCGGAGGAACCTCAAGCGCCACTTACACCAATATTCAGAGCCTGCTGCAGTCCAGCTATGCGCCGAATTACGCGACGGCGAATATTGTAATTGACAACGGCAGCACGGCCATCGCCAATTTTTATTGTCCGACCGGCAGCGGGGCCAATATTGTTTGGGGCGTCGCCGTCGCTTCCACCGCCGCCTGCCCGGTCACCGTGAATGGCGTGACGACCAACGTTCCGGCCGGTCAGTTCGTGATGATTTCCGCGACGCGCAATTTCACGCCGTTCATAATACCGGGCACGATAATTCCCGAAACCGTCACCATCGCCGCCGTCGTGCAGATTCAATGAAGCTCATCGAACTTCTCGCTCGATTTGGGCGCGATCGGCGCGGAGTCGCGGCCGTCGAATTCGGTTTCGTCGCTATACCGCTGCTTTTCTTCATCATCGGCTCCATGGAGTTCTCTCGAGCCTATTGGGCCAAGGAATCTCTCCACCAGGTCGCCATGGCCACGGCGCGCTGCCTGGCTGTCAGCAACCCTTCCTGCACCACGGCAAGCGCGGCGCAGACCTACGGAATCGCCGAAGCGAACAAATGGGCGCTGACCCTGACCGCGTCCAACTTCACCACCGTCAATTCCAGCACCACCTGCGCTGGCGTCGCTGGCTTCGCGGTGGTGAAGATCAGCTATAAATTCAACACGGTCGTGCCGATCCTGCTCCCGTGGCTGGAAGAAGCCGCCAACCTTCAGGTTTCCGCCTGCTACCCGAGCTGATTCTTCCGAGCGCGAATGCGGTGATCGAACCCCTCTTGGGCCGCGGATAGCGACTGTTTATGATGGCTTCCGCGTCCCCCGCGGAGCTGGAGCCCTCATGCGCGTCAAATCGCTCTATCGTTATCCCGTCAAGGGCCTGTCGCCCGAGCCGATTGATCGCGCCGTCCTCGTCAAGGACGGCTACTTCCCGTGCGACCGCCTGTTCGCGCTGGAGAACGGCCCCTCGGGCTTCGATCCGGCCGCGCCGGCGCATCAGCCCAAGATTAAATTTTTGATGCTCATGCGCAACGCCGCGCTCGCGAGCCTCTCGACGCGCTTTGACGAGCGGACGCGCGCGCTCGCGATCGAGCGCGCCGACGGACCGGGCGTGCGCGGCGATCTCGCGACGGTCGAGGGCCGGGCGGCGATCGAGACCTTCCTGACCCAATTTCTGGGCGAGGAGATTCGCGGACCCGTTCGACTGCTCGAAGCGCCGCACGGATTCCGTTTCACCGATTCGAAATCGGGATTCGTGTCGCTGCTCAACCTCGCGAGCGTCGCGGCGATCGCCGAGGCCGAAGGCGCCCCCGTCGATCCCCTGCGCTTCCGCGCCAACATTTATCTGGAGGGTCTCGATCCCTGGGCGGAGACGGACCTGGTCGGGCGGACGCTGAACCTCGGCGGCGCCCGGCTGGAGATCCTCAAAATGATTGATCGGTGCGCCGCGACCGGCGTCGCGCCGGGCGTGGGCCGACGCGACATGGATCTCGTGCAGACGCTGCGCCGCGATTTCGGCCACATTGACTGCGGCGTCTATGCCCGCGTTGTCGAAAGCGGCCGAATAGCCATCGGCGATAGCGTCGGGTAACCGCCGGGCGTCAGTCCCCGAGCGGCAGTTCGCCCGGTGAAGCCGAGCCGTTGTCGTCCTCACGGGATTCCTCGCCCGGCGGACGCGGCCTGCGCCGACGACGGGGGGCGAGGTGGTATCCGGCGCCCTCCTGTTCCCGATCCGGCCGCTGCGATTGAGCCGCGGCCGGCGCTTCGACCTCGAACGGCGCCGGTCTCGCCGCCACGGCGACGGCCGGAGGCGTGGTGATAAAGGCGGGCAATCCCACCGGACTGGCGATATCCGACGCGGGAGGTTGCTCGCCGGCGACGGGCGGCTCGACTCGCTGCTGGTATCGATTGCGGTCGCGGTTGCGGTCAAAGCCCATGCGCGGACCGCGCTCGCCGCTTTCACCACCGCGCTCGGCGTTTTGCTCCTGGCCGCGATCCTGGCCGCGTTCCGGTCCGCCGCGATCCTGGTTGCGATCCGGGCGTCCCCTGAATTGCTGTCTTTCGGGGCGATTTGGACGCTCGTGGCGCGGCTGTTCGCCGAAGGGTCGCTCTTCGAACGGCTGGGGCTGCGGCTGCGCGAAATGCGGCTGCACCTGCGGCTGCGGTTGCGGCGCGGAATAGGTCGGCTGCTGCTGCGGAAAGGCGGGTGGCGGCAGACGTTCGGCGAGCGGCGCGAAGCGGTCGGGAATTCCCGTGAAATCATCGTCGTCGTCGTCGACGTCGCTCTCCGCCTCGAAGGATTGGCGACCATAGCCGGGGTTCGCTTGTTGCTGCGCCGCCGCGATCAGCCTGAAATAATGCTCCGCGTGCTGCAGCAAATTCTCCGCCATCACAATGTCGCCGGAGGTTTGCGCGTCGCGCGCGAGTTGCAGATACTTTTCGGCGACATGTTGGGCGGTGCCGCGAATTTTGACTTCCGGACCGTTAGATTCGAAGGAGCGCGTTAGCGGGTTCGGGCCCTTGCGCCCGTTGTTGCGCCCGCGCAACCGCTTGTTCTGTCCTGGTCTCATTGACAATCCTCGATAATCCTCTTGAGGCGGCTAGCGCCTTTGTTCGCCTGTTATGTGATCGCGATGCGCGAAATAGTTAATCCAACATCCGGCGTTTCACGAAGTGGCGTCGGCATCGATTGGCGCTTTTGCCGTGAGCGGCTGTCTGGCAAGGCCGTGACGGCTGCATTGGCGCCCCCGCCACGACGAACGCCGCATCGTGGCGGCAAAAAAAACTCGCGCGCCAGAGCCTGAACGTCGTTTGATACATAGCGACCGCCGCCCGTTCGGCGATCCATCGATCTGGCGAATCGTGGGTCTTCGCGAATCAACACGGTCGGCGCGGGAAATTCACCCGGGTCGTTCAACCGTCGCGGCGCATCGGACGCCGCCCTCGATCTCCGCAAAATCGTTCCAACAAGTTCACCTGCACCTGGTCAGCGAATGCGCGGCGAAACGAAACTCGTCGGTTGCAACCTTCTATACAAGACCCCGATGCTCTCGCCAAGAGCGCCTTGGCGCGGAGTCTCAAAAAAAGCAAGAGTGTAGCTAATTTGTCACGCTCCCGCCCTCCGAACGCGCGCCGCGATGGCGCGTTCGTGTCCGCCGGCATCGCGCTCCACGCCAATGATTTCAAGCCCAACATCCTCTAAAAGAACGGAAATCTCCCCGCGCTGGCCGGCGCCCGCTTCGAGGAGCGCGATGCCGTCCTCGCGCAAAAGTCGCGGCAACGCGCGGGCGATTTCCCTGTAGCAGGTTAGTCCGTCGACGCCCCCGTCGAGCGCCAACATGGGATCGTGCCGTCTCACTTCCGGCTCCAGCGTCGCGATGTGGCCACTCTCGACATAAGGGGGATTCGAAACAACGAAATCGAACCGCCCGCGAATCGCGTCGGCCCAACTTCCCCGCAGAACGCGGCCACGCTCGGCGAGGCCGAGGGTGGTGAGATTGGCGCGGGTCGCGGCGCAGGCCGCCGCCGAAATATCGACCGCCACGCCCCACGCCGCGGGCCATTCGGCGAGCAACGCGCAGAGAATCGCGCCGGAGCCGGAGCCGAGATCGAGGATCGACAAAGGTTCTCCTCGTCGATTCGAGTTGAGTCGCAGCGCCAGCGCGAGCAACGCTTCCGTGTCGGCGCGTGGATCGAGCACATCCGGCGCGACCGCGATGTCGAGCGTCCAGAAGCCGCGTCTCGCGAGAATGCGCGACACGGGTTCGCGCGCCGCGCGGCGCGTCGCGTAACCCGCCAGACGAGCCGCCGCTTCGGAACCGAGCAAGGCTTGAGGCTCCAGCACCAGCCGCGCATGGTTCAAGCCCGTCGCGGCGAGCAGCAGCGCGCGCGCGTCGAGGCGCGCTTCTTCGACGCCGACGGTTTCGAGCATCTGGCTCACGCGCGCGAGCGCGCCCGCGAGCGTTTCGTCCGGCGCGATCTCGATGGCGTGGTCGCGCCTCACGCGTCGGCTTTGGAAAGGCGCGCGGTGAGCCGTCGCGCGAAGGCGCTGGCGTCGACCGGGGGCTCGCCGTCGGCGATTCGCGCGAGGTCGAGCAGCAGGAAATATCCATCCCGCGCCTCATCGCCTTCGGGCGCATGAGCTAGAGCGGTGATGGCGGCGTGGCGGGGATTGATCTCCAGCACTGGTTTGCTCAGCACGCCCGCCTGCCCGTGTTCGGCCAGCAGCTGGGCGAGCCGGCGATCCAGCCCATGTTCCGGCGCGATCAGACAGACCGCGCTCTCGCGCAGCCGCGTCGAGACCCGCACATCGTCGACATGCTCCTTGAGCGTTTCCTTCAGCTTGCTCACCAGCGCCGCGACCTCCGCGCCGGCCTCGGGCGTCACCGGCTCCTTCTCGCCTTCCTTGGGAGGCACGAGGCTAATATCGGCCGCGCCTTGCGTCACCGATTTGAAGGGCTTTCCGTCAAAGCCGACGCAACTCGTCACCCAAAACGCGTCGACGGCGTCGTCAAGCAGCAGCACCTCCACGCCTCGCGCGGCGAATTCCTCGATCTGCGGGCTTTGCGCCAATCGCTTGCGGTCGTCGCCGACGAGATAAAAAATCGCGGTCTGGTTTTCGCGCAGATCGGCGACATAGTCTTTCAGCGCGCGCGTCTTCTCGGGCGAGCGAGTCGAGGCGAAGCGCGCGATCTTGAAAATCTCGTCGCGCCGCTGCGGGTCTTCGTGCAGCCCCTCTTTCAACACGGCGCCGAAATTCTCCCATACCTTCGCGAATTGTTCCGGCTCGTTCTCCGACAGCTTGGTCAGCTCCTGGATGACGCGCGCGGTGATCGCCTTGCCGATCTGGCCGAGGATCGGGCTTTGCTGCGCCATCTCGCGGGAGACGTTGAGCGGAATGTCGGCGCTGTCGACGACGAGACGCACGAAGCGCAGCCAGGCCGGCAGCAGATCGATCTCCTTCGAGATCAACACGCGTCGCACATAAAGCTTGGTCTTGCTCTTGCGGACGGGATCGAACAGGTCGAGCGGGCGCGAGCCGGGAACGAAGGCGAGCACCGTAAATTCGGTGCGTCCCTCGGCGCGCCAGTGGATCGTCAGCGCCGGCTCGTCGAACTGGCCGGCGAGCTGGCGGTAAAAATCATTATAGTCCTCGGCGCTGATCTCGGATTTCGGCTTGGTCCACAAGGCCGCGCCGTCGCTGATCCGGCGCGGCTCCTCGCCCGGCGCGCCGACGATCTCGATCGGAATGGCGATGGCGCCGGAATGTTCGCGCAGCACATGCTCCACGCGATGCGCCTCCAAAAACTCGTCGCTTTCACCGTTGAGATGCAGCGCGACGCGCGTTCCGACCACCGGCGCGTCCTGGAGCGCCGCCGGGGCGATGGTGTAGGAGCCCTTGCCGTCGGACGTCCAAAGCCAAGCCTCGTCCGAGCCGGCGCGGCGCGTCGTCACCTCGACTTTGTCGGCGACCATGAACACCGAGTAGAAGCCGACGCCAAACTGGCCGATCAGCCCTTGTCCCAGTCCCGATTTGTCGTCCCCGCCGCCAACCTTGTCGAGAAAGGCGCGCGTGCCGGAATTGGCGATGGTTCCGAGAGCCGAGACCAACTCCTCGCGCCCCATGCCGACCCCGTTGTCGGCGACCGTCAGCAGGCGCTTGTCCTTGTCGAGCGAGATGGTGACCAACGGCGACCCCGCTCGCGTGGCGAGCGCCTCGTCGGACAGCGCCTCGTAGCGCAATTTTTCGCTGGCGTCGGCGGCGTTGGAAACAAGCTCGCGCAGGAACACGTCGCGTTCGGAATAAACGGAGTGCGCCATCATCTGCAACAGTCGCGCGACGTCGGCGGTGAAGCCGTGGCTGCTTGCGCTCGCTTGTGTGGGAATTGAGTCGTCGGTCACTGTGGCGGCTCCAATAAATAGGCGTTGGTCGAGCGATCCCGGCGCTCCGGGCGGACGGAAAACGGCTTCCAGGTCCCGCGCGCATCATGGCGGGATCGGCGCGATCGTCATATCGGGGATCGGGCGGGAAGTTGCAAGGCGAGGGAAGGCGCTCGACGAGCGCTCTAAAGAAAGACGAGTCGGCGAGAGAAGACTCTCGACCGACTCGCCCATCGCCACGAAAGCACCGGATAGTTGGGTCGCACGCCGTTCCGGGGGCTGGGGGGCTGACGAAAACCGGACTGGCGCCCGACGACCGGCCGAGGCAATGAATGAGATATTGCGCGCGCCTCTTGACCTGCAAGTGGCCCAATGACGACGAAATCATGAAATCTTGGAAAGGCGCCGTCGTAAAAGCGTCATCGCCGCTTGCCCTTCGCGCCGTCGCAAGCGAACATGGCGCTCCACGGAGGCGCGAGGAGCGCGGACAAATCCAGGAACGACGCATGACCGATGATTCGAAGCAGGATCAACGCGAGGCCGGCGGCGGCCGTCTCTTCCTCGTCGTCGGTTCGCATGGCAAGGGCTCCGACTCTCCCGAGAGGAGTTCGCTGTTTCGGGCCTCCAAAAATCCCGTGGTCTGTTTCGACCGTCAGGAGCTGCGGATAATCTTCGATCTCTATGGCGCCAAGGTCGCGGGTGGGGATTGGCGGGACTACGCGCTCGACTTCACGGTCTCGAAGGCCGTCTTTTCGATCTTCCGCCGCGCCTGCGAGACGCCGCTTTATCGCATCGAGAAAACCCCCGCGCTGGCGCGCCGACAGGGCGCTTATAGCGTCGTCGACGCCAGCGGGCTGATCCTGCGCCGAGGCCATGAACTGGCTCGCGTCATCGGGGTTCTCGACCGCAAGCTGCGGCTCGTTTGCGCCGAATAGCCCTTGAAAAGCAAAGGCCCCGCGCGATGGCGGGGCCTTGCTTAACGTCTCCGGAAAGCGTGCTTCGCTCGCCGGATTATCTGCGGTCGCCGAAGAGATAGAGCAGCGACTGGAACATGTTGATAAAGTCCAGATAAAGCCGCAGGGCGCCGAAAATGCTCTTCTTATGCGCGACTTCGTAACCGTCGCTGGAGACATATTCGTCCTTGATCGACTGCGTGTCCCAGGCGGTGAGGCCCGAGAAAATCAGCACGGACAGGATGGACAGGCCGAACTGCACGCTCGAACTCTGAAGAAAGAGATTTACGACTCCGGCGATGACGAGGCCCCAAACGCCCATGATGAGGAAGGAGCCCATGGCGGAAAGTTCCCGCCGCGTCGAATAGCCGTAGATGCTAAGTCCGCCGAAAGCGCCGGCGGTGATGAAGAAGACCCGGGCGATCGAGCCGCCGGTGTAGACCATCAGCAGGAACGACATCGAAAGACCGATCAGCCCCGCGAACACGAGGAAGAGCGTCCGCGCGGTCGCCGCCGACATGGTGTTGGCGCGGGCGCTCAGGAAAAACACGAAGCCGAGCGGCGCCAAGACGATCACCCAGCGCAGCGGGCTCATGTAGATGGCCTGGCCGAAAGGCGTTAGCGCCAAGTGGCCGGCGGCGTTGTGGGTCACGGCGAGCATCTGGGCCCCGAGCGCGACAAGCCCGGTGACGCCAAGCCCCAGCGTCATGTAATTATAGACGCCGAGCATGTAGGCGCGCAGGCCTTGGTCTATTTCCGCACTCGCCTTTCCGGCGACATTTGCGCCGAAGCCCGTATTGCGGTTGTAATTGGACATGAGATCCTCTCGTCTTCCCGGCCTCGCCGAAGCGACAATCTTCTGGCGCCAGGCTAGGCTGCAATATGGCTCGACCCGGCGAAGGTGACAAGAGCGCGCCTCGATGAACTCTTGTTAAGATTATGACGCGGGCAAACCGGCTTGTTGGAAACGCGAGCTCGAGCTTGGCGACCGTCTCAGTTTTTACAACATTTTTTTTTGGCTCCGCTTCTCAATATACAAAATGCCGCTGACCCCGCTTTCAGGATTAAAATAAGCCTCTCGGCGCGGATCACGCAGATCAGCGGGAAAGCATCGTCCGTTTCCGCGCGATGGAGAACTCTGGTTTTGAAGATAATACAAACACATCGCGCGAAGATGCCGGGAAATCGGCACGCTAGACTGCCGTGGGCGCGACGCGGGCCGCGGGATGAACGTCAAAACCCGCCGCTCGCTCGCATTGCCGCGGCGCGAGACGTGAGCCGCTTGACGAGGGGCCCCTTGTCGGCGCGAGAATTTGCGATAACATCAAGCCACGGCGTCATGCGCGCGGTAGCGGCGCGCGGCATGATGCGCTCCCCGTTCCCTGAGCGTCGCCTGTCCTTGAAAACAGAGACCTAAGGAGGAAATCATGCGTGAGGACGATCTCGCTCCGCTCTGTCAACCACCCGCGCCGGCTAGGCGACGATTCCAATGTTTTTATTTTGCGAACCTTGGGGCCATTCTGTCGATGGGGCTTTTGGTCGCGGCTGTTTTGCTCGCCGCGGGCCCGGCGTCCGCGCACGGCGGCCTTCGGCAACCGGTGCGCTGCCAGCTGTTCATTGGCCCGGACGCGATGAATTTCACCGGCTATCTGCCAGACTCCGACAAGAACGAGTTCTGCGAGGACATTCCCGCCTCGGGGCGGATGATCATGGTGCTCGACGCCATCCAGTCAGAACTGCGCGATATGAAGATCGAAATTCGCATCGTCAAGGATGTCGGGAGCGAGGCGAAAGAAAACGAAAACATCGACGCGCTGACGGTGGCCTATAGCGAGCCCAAGTATTACCGGGGCGGCACCGTGAATTTCCAACATTACTTCCCGGAAGCCGGGTATTTCGTGGGCATCGTCACCGCGGTCGGCGATCACGGCGAGCGATGGGTGTCGCGCTTTCCATTCTCGGTTGGCGAGAGCTTTCTCCGGAGTTTGCCCGCCTACTTGACGCTTTCGATCGGAGTCGTGGCGCTGTTCTTCATCTATCTGCGCCATCGCAGGTTGACGCCGGCTCCGGTCAAGGTGATCGAGCCGTCCGATCCGCATCCGACGCCCGCGGAATGACTTTCGCGCCGCGCCGCCGTCCTCTTCCCGGAGGCCGGCGCGCGGCGAGGGAGGGGCCTTAGGGGCCTCCGGCCGCCAACTTGTCGGCGAACAGCGCGATCGTCTGGCAATAGACTTGCGCTTCGTTCCATTTCTGCAGGGCGGCGTAATTCGGCTGGCCCTCGTCCCAGCCGGCTCCGCGCCGCCAACCGTTGCTGTAGAGAAAATTCGCGACCGACGCGAGAATGTCGGCCGTGTCGTGAACCAGATCGCGCCGGCCGTCGCCGTTAAAATCGACGGCGTATTTGAGATAGGACGATGGCATGAACTGGGCTGGGCCCAATTCGCCGGCCCAGGCGCCGCGCATTTGCGATGGCGACATATCTCCGCGCTGAACGATGCGCAACGCGTCCTTCAGCTCCGCGCGGAACTGAGCCGAACGGCGGCAGTCATAGGCCAGCGTCGCCAGCGCGCTAAAAGTGCGGAAATTACCGTTGTCGTCGCCGTAGGTGGTCTCGAGGCCCCAAATCGCCACGATCACCGCGCCGGGGACGCCGTATTGCCGCTCGATCGCCTGGAATAGCGCGGCGTGGCGCCGTAGCAACGAACGGCCGCGCGCGACGCGGCCCGGAGTGAGCAGATAATTCGAGAATTGCTCGAAACTTCGGTGGAATATCCCCTGTTTGCGATCATGGGAAATCACCGAGACGTCGTATGTGACGCCGCGCAACGACGCTTCGACCACGGCGGGAGAAAAGCCCTCGCTCACGGCCTCCTGCTTGAATTGGGCCAGCCAGTTCTGGAACCCCGCCCCGTCGTTTCCGCATTCGGCGGCCCGAGCCGGCGCGCCGAGCAGCATCGCCGTCGCCACTCCGGCCAGCAGCGTCGCCCTAAGCGCGATTCGCCGATTTCGAGCAAAAATCATGGGCTGTTCCCCGGGTAGCGCGTTCCTTTGGCGGCGACATGGGCAAGCCTAGACCGTTTCGCCGACGGAACATACCCGGATTCGACGCCAAGGCCCCGCGTCACCCAAGCCGTTTGCGCGCCGCCCGCAAATTCTCGATCCGCGCCAGCGTCGTTTCAAGCCGCTCGCGGTGCTCGTCGATCACCTCTTCCTCGGCCTTGGCGAGGAAGCCGGGGTTGGCCAGCTTGGCCTCCAGCTTTTTCGCTTCGCCGGCGCCCTTTTCGATCTCCTTGTCGAGCCGCTTGGCTTCGGCCGCGAGGTCGATGACACCCTCCAGCGGCAGCGCGACGAGCACGCCGCGCACCAGGAGTTGCGCGCTGCTTTTCGGCGCGGCGTCGGCGAAGGAGACGCCGGAAAGCCGCGCCAGTCTTTTCAGCGTGTCTTCCCAATGCGCCGCGCGGTCTTGCGCCGCCTTGTCCGCCCCGACCAGCACCAGCGCGATCTCGGCGCCGCCAAGATTCATCTCGGCGCGCAACGAGCGCACCTCCGAGATCAACTCGACGATCCAGCCGACCTCGGCCTCCGCCGCGGCGTCTTCGAGATTGCCGAGTCGTGGCCAGCTCGCCAGCGCCAGCGGCCCCTCGCGCGGCTCGCCCTCGAGGCCCTTGATCGCCCACAGTTCCTCGGTGAGGAAGGGCATGAAGGGATGCAGCAGCGCGTAGATCTGGTCGAGTACGAAGGCCGTGCAGGCGCGCGTCTCATCCTTGGACGGGCCGTCCTCGCCTTGCAGCAGGGGCTTGGTCAACTCGACATACCAGTCGCAGAAGATGTTCCACACGAAGCGGTAGGCGGCGTTGGCCGCGTCGTTGAAGCGATAGGCGTCGATGGCGCCGCTGATGTCTCGCGCAGCGCGCGCCGCCTCGGTGACGATCCAGCGATTGAGCGTGATCTCGTTGGCGGCGGGGTCGTAACCCCTGACGCGCGCGCAGCCGTTGATTTCGGAAAAGCGCGAGGCGTTCCACAGCTTGGTCGCGAAATTGCGATAGCCCTCGACGCGGCTCGTCGCGAGCTTTATGTCACGTCCCTGCGCGGCCATCGCCGCGAGCGTGAAGCGCAAGGCGTCGGCGCCATAGTCGTCGATGAGATGCAGCGGGTCGATGACATTGCCCTTCGACTTCGACATCTTCGAGCCCTTCTCGTCGCGGACGAGGGCGTGGATGTAGACGTCGCGGAAGGGAACTTCTTTTTGGAAATGCAGCCCCATCATCATCATGCGGGCGACCCAGAAGAAGATGATGTCGAAGCCGGTGACGAGGACGGTGGTGGGATAATAGCGGGAGAGCTCCGGCGTTTCGTCCGGCCAGCCGAGAGTCGAGAAGGGCCAGAGGGCCGAGGAGAACCACGTGTCGAGCACGTCTTCGTCGCGCGTTAGCGTCACGTCGCGCCCGAGTCTCTCACGCGCCGCCCTAAGCGCCGCCTCTTCGCTTTCCTCGACGAAAATATTGCCGTCCTCGTCATACCACGCGGGTATCCGATGCCCCCACCACAACTGCCGCGAGATGCACCAGGGCTGGATATTCTCCAACCATTCAAAGTAGGTCTTCTCCCAGTTTTTCGGGACGAAATTGGTGCGGCCGTCGCGCACGGCGGCCAGCGCCGGCTGGGCCAGCGTCTTGGCGTCGACGTACCATTGCAGCGTGAGACGCGGCTCCAGCACCGCGTGCGAGCGATCGCCATGCGGCACGGAATGGATGTTGTCGGCGATCTCCGCGAGCAGTCCGCGCTCGTCCATCATCGCGACGACGCGCGCGCGCGCCTTGAAGCGATCAAGCCCGTGCAGCGCCGCGACGGTGGCGTCGAGTTCGCTCGACGAAACGACGCCTTCGAAGAAGTCCTCATTCTCGCGCAAGGCCATGCGGGCTTCCGCGTCGAGCACGCCGATGACCGGCAGTCCATGCCGCTTGCCGACCTCGAAGTCGTTAAAGTCATGCGCCGGGGTGATCTTCACGGCGCCGGTGCCCTTTTCGGGGTCGGAATATTCATCGGCGACGATCGGAATGAGCCTGCCGACTAGGGGCAGGCGGACCTTGCGCCCAACCAATTTTGTGTATCGCTCGTCCTCGGGATGCACGGCCACGGCGGTGTCGCCGAGCATCGTCTCCGGCCGCGTCGTCGCCACGGTGATGAACTCGCCGCTGTCCTTGCCGTCGAGAGTCACGACCGGGTAACGGAAATGCCACAGATGGCCCTTCACTTCCGTCGGCACGACCTCGACATCCGAGATCGCGGTTTGCAGCACCGGATCCCAATTGACGAGCCGCTTGTCCTTGTAGATCAGCCCTTCGCGGTAGAGGTGGACGAACACCTTCAGCACCGCGCGCGAAAGCCCTTCGTCGAGCGTAAAGCGCTCGCGCGACCAGTCGCAGGAGGCCCCTAACCGTTTTAATTGCTCTACGATGATGCCGCCAGACTCGGCCTTCCACTCCCAGACGCGCTCGAGAAATTTCTCGCGGCCCATCTCGCGGCGGCCCGGCTGCTGGCGCTCCATCAGCTGACGCTCGACCACCATTTGCGTCGCTATGCCGGCGTGATCGGTGCCGGGCTGCCACAGCACGTCCATGCCCCGCATGCGCGCGTGACGCGCCAGAATGTCCTGCAACGTGTTGTTGAGCGCATGGCCCATGTGCAGCGAGCCCGTGACATTGGGCGGCGGAATGACGATGGAATAGGGCGGCGCGCCGGCGCGCTCCGGCCGCCCCGCGCGAAAAACGCCCAATGTCTCCCACTGTTCGCGGATGCGCCGCTCGATGGCGGCGGGATCGAAGGTTTTTTCCATGGTCATATTTTGATGGCTCGGGGGTCGCGGCGCCCCTCATCCGACCCGGCTACGCCGGGCTGCCTTCTCCCGTGGAGGGGGAGAAGGAGCGCCCTTCTAATTTTTATCGTTGAGTCTCGCGGCGCTCGGATGAGGGCGCTTAAGCCAGCGCCTTCAGCGCGCCGCGTCCCGCGTAGATTCCCGTCGGGCCTAGCTCTTCCTCGATGCGGATGAGCTGGTTGTATTTGGCCAGCCGGTCGGAGCGGGCGAGCGAGCCGGTCTTGATCTGGCCGCTGTTCACGGCGACCGCGATGTCGGCGATCGTCGACTCCTCGGTCTCGCCGGAGCGATGCGAGAGCACCGTCGTGTAGCCGGCGCGATGCGCCATTTCGACGGCGGCGAGCGTCTCGGTCAGCGTGCCGATCTGATTGACCTTGACCAGCAGCGAATTGGCGACGCCCTTCTTGATGCCCTCGGACAGGATTTCGACATTGGTGACGAAAATATCGTCGCCGACGATCTGCACCTTCTTGCCGATTTTGTCGGTCAGCAGCTTCCAGCCAGCCCAATCATTCTCGGCCATGCCGTCCTCGATCGAGACGATGGGGTAGCTCGCGGCGAGCTTGGCCAGATACTCGACCTGCTCCTCGACGGAGCGCGTCACCTTCTCGCCGGCATAGACATATTTGCCGTCCTTGAAGAACTCGGAAGCCGCGGCGTCGGTGGCGAGGCACACGTCGACGCCCGGCTTGAAGCCGGCTGTCTCGATGGCCTTCATGATGAAGTCGAGCGCGGCTTCGGCGGAAGGCAGATTCGGCGCGAAGCCGCCTTCGTCGCCCACCGCCGTGTTGTAGCCGCCCTTTTTGAGCGCGCTCTTCAGCGTATGGAAAATTTCCGCGCCCCAGCGGATCGCGTCGGCGACATCTTCGGCGCCGACGGGCATGACCATGAATTCCTGGAAGTCGATGGGATTGTCGGCGTGGGCGCCGCCATTGATGATGTTCATCATCGGCGTCGGCAGAATGCGCGCCTGCGTGCCGCCGATGTAGCGATAGAGCGGCAGGGCGGCCGCGTCGGCG
>JBAUVQ010000362.1:0-13196 GCA_049583305.1 Methylocystis sp. | reverse complement strand
TTCGAGACCGGCGCGCCCATCGAACTGGTTCGCCGGGGCTGGAGAAAGAACGACCTGAAGGTGGGCGACGAAGTCAGCATCCACGGCCTGCGCGCCAAGGCTTATCAGGTGACCGGCCTCAATCCGGCGACCTTCGGGCCGATCGACATCAAGAACAGGCTGAGCGCCGGCGGCATCGGCGCATGGGAACTTGCCGCGCGGTTCAGCGCGATCAATCTGAACAACGGCCCGTATGCGGGCCCGGCTTTCAGCAATATGCTCGTTGTCGCGCAAGGCAATCCGGTCGCGAGCGCCCTCGTCGCGAATTCGGGCGTCTTGGGCGGAAGAGAAGAAAACGCGACCCTCGGCCTCAACTGGTACCCGGATCCCGGCATCCGCGTGATGGCGAATTGGACCAGAGTGATGCATCTGACCGCTCCATGGGACCGGCCATATTTGAACGGCGCTCATCCCAACACGCTGCTGATGCGCGTTCAAGCCGATTGGTGAGGCGAAAAATTCAAGCGCTCCAAGAGTTAAGCCGAGCCAGCATCCGAATTTTGAATTATACTGTTTGCGTCGAAGCGCCGATCGTGTTGTCGTCGAGCGGCGGTGGTGGCCATCAACGTCTTATAGGGGGATGACAAATGAAGAAATTGACCGCAGCCGCGATATTCGCGGCGCTCGTCTTCGCGGACTTTGCAGCCCTTTCGCTGACCACGGTCGAGCCCGCCAACGCCGTCGTTTGCGCTCGAGGACCTCATCGCGCCGGTTGCGTCGGTCCGCGTGGCGCCGTGGTGGGCCATAGATATGGATATCGTCCGTATGGCCATCCGCACGTCTACCGCCGTAGGTGGTGAAGGATTCCGCCGCGCTGCCGCTGGCGGGCGCGCTACGGCGCGCTTGCCGAACGTGTTTATTTCAAGGAGCGCGCAATCGTCAGCCGCACGTTCCATCCGGCGGGGCGGGTTTTGGAATTCTCCGTAACCCAGATCCCTGCGGTGACGGAAAACTCCAGCCCGGCGGGGCGATTCAGGTAGGCATAGCCGCCGCCAGAGTCGCGAATAGCGCGAACAAAGTCCCGACCGCGAACCAGATTCGCGAAGCGCCCGCCGAAGCGCCAACGCGAGCCTTGCAGCCTTCGCGGCTAATGGCCATGACCAAAGCCCGGCGGCGCATGCTCCCACAGGTAACCTTTCGCGGCCTTGTCACGAGCGAAGTTGAATAGCGCCCGCATATAACCTGGATCGAAATCCATCGGATGCGGGGCGCGGAAGTCGTCGCCGATAAAAGCGAAATTGAATGAGGCGCTCGCGCGCCGCGTCACCATATACATGCGGTAGAGATCGCCGACGCCATTGTAATTGATCAGCGTCGAGACCGCCTTCCCCGCGATGGACAGGGTTTGGCGTTCGACGTCGCTCCACTCGGTCGTCAACCGCGAATTGCGAATGATATAGGCCGCGACGCCGCGGCGATAACCGGCTTTTTCGAGCGCTTCACGCGTGTTCACCGATGGTGGCACCAGGAAGGCCTGGCTGACGGCGCCGCCATCGACATGCATTTCCTGATAGGTTTTCCCCCCGACCTCGACATCGAACATGACTGGCGGGAAAGCCGCGGGGATCGAGGCGGACGCGAGCAAAATGTGGCGCACCAGATCGAGCGCGTCGGGGCGTCCGCTGGCCGCGATGGCGCCGACGTTCCAGATCACGGGTCGTCCGGCGTCGAGGTCCGTCGTCTGGATCAGCAGCAATCGCCCCTTTTCATATTCCGCGGCGATCCTGGCGAGAACCGTCGCGTCGATATAGTGTGAAATGGTTTGGTACAGCGGACTCGTATCCGATAGCGCATCCTGCGCGACGGCGGCGACGAACGTGAATCTTTTCTCGTAGACCTTCTCGGGATTGATGTCGGTGTAAACATCCGTCAAGGGCCCATCATATTCAGAACCGAGAAAAGCGAACGGCGCGATAAGCGCTCCCGTGCTCACGCCGGTGACGAGCTTGAATTTGGGACGATCGCCATGGGCCGTCCATCCGATCAGCAGCCCTGCGCCGAAGGCGCCATTGTCGCCGCCGCCCGACAATGACAGCAGATAGGCTGTCGGTAGAGAACCGCCATTCGCGACTCCCAGGTCACGCGCTTCACGAAGCAGCGCCAGCCGCTGTTCAGTCTCTATTTTCGAGGGGTCGTCGACGAAGAACCGCGCGTTTGGAAGGCCGAGAATCAGGGCGTCTTGGCGCTCAGCCACGGGGACAGCGGCGCGGCGCTCCATGGTCGAACAGGCGACGAGCAACAGCGCCATGGCCAGCGCGGAAAGGAGAGTGGCAATGCTTCGCGACCGCGAACCAGCCTCGGTGATATCCATGTTACGCATACGCTAAATCGCTCCTCTTTGAGGATGCTCTCGCTTGCGGTTCGTCAAAACCTCAGGCTCAGCGCCGTCACGGGACCGTGCAAGATCGTGTTGAGCCCATTTGCCTGCCCGTTGATCTGGCGCGAATAATCGACGCCGAGCGCGCGATAGCCGATGGAACTGGTCAGCTTCAATCCGTTGAATTCGAAATCCCTGCTGTAGCCGCCGTAAAACTCCCAGCTGAATTTGCTTCCCAAGCCGAAACCGCCGACGTCCCCGCGCAGTTGAAACTGCTCCCCCGGAGCGAATTCATGGCGCACGCGCCCGCCGATGACCGGATCGATCCACTGGAGATTGCCGGATTGGGCGATCGAGCGCGCGCCGATCTGGCTCAATCCAAGAAGCTGCGAACTTGCGGCGCCGATCGCGTCGAGTTGCAAATCCAGGTTCACATACCAGTAGCGAAGACCCGCATAAGCGTCGAAGGCCGTATACGAGCTTGGCGCGCCCAAAAATTTCCAGCGCGCAAGTTCATAGGCGCCGCCGGCTTCGCCGATCGCCATCGTCTCTTTCGCGTGAGCGTCGCCGTTCGCCGCGACGCCGACATCCGCGAAGGGGGAGCGCAATTGCAGCGTGGAGCCACTGAATCTGAGCTGCATCCAGACGAGGTCGCCGTAAAAGCTGACGGGGCCGTTGCTGGCGTCGAAACGCCCCGAAAAGGTCAACGGAAAGGCGCTCGTCTTCGTCAGGAAGTCGATGAAAGACATGTCGGACCCGACTGTCTCATTCTGCGCCGTCATGTTCCCATTGACGGCGGCGGCCCAGTTGTATTGCGTGAGTGAAAAGCGCCAGTCGCCGAAAGTCGGCGAGGCGACGCTCGCGAAGCGCGGCGAGGCCAGCAAGGGCGTCGCGCCGCCGCCCGCCGCTTCGGGCCTGCTCCAGTCGAAGTGATAGTTCAGTCCGGCGCGCACCATATGTCCATCGAATTTGGTCGAGACCTTCGTCGCGTCGGCGATGTTTTGAAGGCCGAACAATATCCCCTGCAGCGCGATCGGGCTGATGTTGGCGTTGGTCAGGGTGATCGAGCCGAGATCGTAATAGAGATATTCGAGCTTGGCGCTGAGATTGGGCGTCAGCGCATATTCGACGCCCGCGCCCGCCGTCCAGCCGATGCGGTTCTCGAAAACATTGCCCTTCGCGGTGTTGCCGGCGAGGAGCGACGGCGCGAGGTTCTGTCCGAAGGTCGCGCTTTCATTGGCTCCGCCGAACGCCAAGCCGCCGGTGCCGTAGACCAGCAGGTTCGGCATGACCGCATAGCCGAATCTGCCACGCGCAGTCCCGAGATATTCGAGGTCACGATTGAGCTTTGCGCCCGTTACGGCGAAGAATCCGGGAAAATTCGGGTTGGGAACGAGATTGCCGAGGCCGCCGCCGCCACGCGCGCCCGCCCCTTGCAGATCGGCTTCGAGCCCCGCCACCCAACGGTCGGCGAATTGCCAATTGTAACCGACGCCGCCGCCGCTAAGGAAGCCGTCGAGATTCGAGCTGACGACGCCGGACGCGCTGAGCGCCGACGCGGCGCCCCAACCGAGCAAGCTCTGATCGAAGATGTTCGCGGTCGCGGCGTTGATCGTTTTGCTCGGCGACCACGTGTAGCTAAAATCGGCCCCCACGTACAAGCCAGTCCAGGTGAACGCCGCCGGCGGCGCGGCGAGCGGCGCTTTGGTCGAGGGCAGATCGGCTGCTTTGACCGGCTGCGAGAGCCCTTGCAGGGCAGCGATCGCGGTCAGAATGAACAATGCATTTCGTCGCTGCGTCACTACAAGCCTCCACGATGAAGCGCCGCGGAGCACTGCCGGTCGCGGCGCGAGAAGACGAAGCCGACGATCACGAGCGGACCCACGCTTGTCAAACTAAAGCTCGCCTAATTCGCTAATCCGCGTCACCATTTCGGGCGACTGTGCTATTTCTGCTACACTTATACCAACCAGCGCCGATCAGACCCCATGCGCCCAGTCGCGCATCCCTATGGAACGCTTCGGCTTCCTTGCCGGTCATTGTGCCTAAATTCGGGACCGGCTTGCGCTCGTCCGCGGCGGAAGCTGATGTCGTGACCGCCATCAGAGCCGTTGGAAAAAGTGCGACGAGCCGTTTTATCATTGCCGCGATACCATTGGGAGATTTCGCATGCCTAATCACTGGTCGTCCGAGCCCACCTCTTTCTGAAAGCCGCCGCCGTTGTTAGTATTGGCGCAATCAACATCGGCATAGCCAACCCGTGTTGATCTCACGGCGGCAAACAAGCTCTCTAAGGATGCGGCATTACCGCTGGCGGCGTCCACTTGCCACTGAGAACTTCCGCTTTCGGATTATAGAGCCGCATGGACAAACGAAAGTCGCCCGCCGGCGCGGGAAGCCAGTTCGAGTTCTTGTCGGCTTCCGGCTGGTCCTTCTGGATATAGAGCGTCAGAGAACCATCCGAGTTTGATTTCAGACCATCGGTGCGATTACCGATGGCGTAACGATTGATCGGGTTATCGACGAAGAAGTTGCTGCTGTCATACATGGTCACGGACCAGAAGGCGTTGACGGGCGGCGACTCGCCTTTCTTAAACGTCAGCGTGTATTTCGCTGAGCCATTGAGCGGCTTCTTGTCCCCGTCCAGACGGTTGTTCATATACAATGCTTCTTCGGGCGTGTTCTGCCCAAGCGAACGATATGCGATCGCGGCGCGCAGGTTGAAATCCTGCCCCCATTTGCCTGCATTGAGATTGTAGGCCCATCCGTTAGCTTCAATGCCGCCAGTCTTCTGCGCCTCCATTTTCACGATCTGCTTTCCGGCGCTGTAAGCTCTTTCCAGCCCCTTTTGCGTCGCCACGGAGAGGCGGCTTGGGTCGAAGCCATTCGCAACCGTGAGGCCGACGGCCTCGAACTGTTTATAAAGCGCGCCGTCCGCCAACGGCGGCGGGTTGTCCTTCATCATCTGTCCAGCCCATTGGAAGTAGGTCTTCCAGTCCAGCGCCTCGACCTGTTCGACGGGAACGAGCTTGGGTTGTGGAGCGAGGCCCCATCGCTGCTTGATCGGGGTTTGATCGAGAGCAGGCGGGACTATCTGGAGTTGATACCGCTGCTGAAGCGCCGCGACTTCCGCCAGATCGCTCGGGCCGTCAACCAACGTGCGACCGATCACCCACACCAGGGGAGTCGGGGAATGGATGAGTTTCGCGCCTGGAGGCGTCCTCCCTTGCCATTCGGGTCCGACGATCAGGTATTTGCCGGCGCGGCTTCCCGTGGCGCGCGAGCCGATGTAGCCGAAGACGTTGGTGTATGCGTCTTCCAGCATCAGGGAGTAATAACGACCGTCAGCATCAGGAACGGAAATCAGCGCCGCGCCTTGCTTCAGGTCGAGGAACGCGCTGGAATATACGGTGTCCACATTGGACGAGACCACGTCCTTGTCCGCCGCGGTCAACAATCTGGCGACATGGCCAAAGCTATTGAAGGGCGCGTGTCCATTTGGCCGCGGCTTGTCGACGCTCGTCGCCATCTCAGCGGTCGCCGCCGTTATCGCTAGGGGATAAGACCAGATATACGCCTGCACGCCAACAGCGAAGGCGAGTTCCTCTTCCGCTCGCTGAGTGTCGATAAGGCTACTCGGCTTCGCGCTTTGGGCTTGCGCCGTTGTTACAAAACCCCAGCCGCCCGCCGGTGGAATCGACGACCCAAACAACGACAGTGCAAGCAACGCGCTCTGGATGACAGGCCGAGCCATTCTTGTTTTCCTTAAGCTTTGCGGGATCAGTATGTCGATCATGACGAAAGACCGAAAATCACGCGAAGAAGGTCGCAACCGCGCCAATGCAATTAGTGATTGTCGACCTCCTCATTCACCCTCTTTCAGTAACGCAAATCACCGCTTGGGTAGCAGCATCTTCTCGTGCGGCAGCCCACCGTCGTCGATGTCGAAATCGGGATCGAACACGGTGTTGCCCTGCGCGCCCGCGAAGGCCGGCTGGGCCTTGATCCATTCGCTTGGCTTCTGTTGCTTCGCGTAAGCGAGAAGACGGGCTTCGAGATCGCGGGCGACTTCGGGGTTCTGTTCGGCGACGTTCGTCGTTTCGCCGGGGTCGCGGGCGAGATTGAACAGTTCCGTCCTTCCCGGGAGGAGCGCGATTTTCACGAGTTTCCAATCGCCTTTGCGGATCGCGCCCCGGAACGCCTCCACGTCGATCAGCACGTCCTCGTTGGGGCTGGGCGCGCCTTCGGCGAGCGTCTTCCACATGTCCTTGCCGTCGAAGGGATGGTCGGGGCTGCCCTTCGCGCCTGTCAGCGCAAGCAGCGTGGGCATGACGTCGACCATGTGCAGCGGCGCGTCGACGACACGCGGTTTGAGCTTGGCCGGCCAGTTCACGAAGGCCGGCACGCGCACGCCGCCTTCGTGCAGACCGCCCTTGCCGCCTTTGAACGGCGCGTTGGAGGCTGGCGCCTTTGCGCCCTGCTCGATGCCGCCTTCTTCGTGCTTGCGCTCTTCGTTGCTCTTCGCGCCCTGCGCAAAGAGCCCGCTCGTCGCGCCGCCATTGTCGCTGGCGAAAAGAATGATCGTATTGTCGCGCAGGCCCTTCTTGTCGAGTTCGGCGACGATGCGGCCGATCTGATCGTCGAGCGCCGTGATCATCCCCGAATAGGTGCGACGTTGCTTGTCCGCGACCGACTTGTAACGGTCGATGTACTCCTCCGGGGCCTGATAGGGTGCGTGCGGCGCGAGCGAGGCGAAGTAGAGGAAGAACGGCTGCTTGCCGTCCTGTTGACCAATGAGCTTCACCGCCTCGTCTCCAATGAGTTTGGTATAGTAGCCCTTCTCATTGAGGAACGTGCCGTTGCGCTGCCAGTCGATGACGCCGCCACGGTCGTGGGTGAAATACTCTACCTCGCCCATGACGTTACCATAGAAATAATCGAAGCCCCGATTCTGCGGCCAGAACTTCCTGTCCGCATGGCCGAGATGCCATTTGCCGGTCATCAGGGTTTTGTAGCCGGCCTCCTTGAGCGCTTGCGGCAGCGTGCGCTCGTCCGTCGGCAGACCGTAGGTGTGGCTCGGGAAGATCACCAGGGTCTGAAGGCCGTAGCGCATCGGATAACGCCCGGTCATGAGCGCCGCGCGCGCCGGCGTGCACACCTGCTGACCGTAAAACCCCTCTAGCCGCACGCCTTCCTTGGCGAGCTTGTCGATGTTCGGCGATTGAATTTGACCGCCTCGATAGCCAAGATCGGCGTTGCCCAGATCGTCGGCCATGATGAAGATGATGTTGGGCCTCTTATCGTCCGCGTGGACGGAGACAGGCGCGCACAGCGCGATCGCCGCGGCGAGAAGAGTGAGTTTCTTATCCATGTGAGAGACGCTCCCTTGCTTAGTTGCATCAGTCTTTCTTTTGGATTTTCAGTATCACCGACTGAACGCTTTCTATGGTTTTTCCGACATCGGCGCTCAGTCCGACCTGCCGAACCGGATACTCCTTGAACGACTGCAAGTGCTGCATGACCACGCCCAGGACTGGAGTCAAAGTCCACCCCTTGTGCTCGGCGAGTTGACGATTCACGTCGCCCGTCTGACGCTCGAACGGGTCCATCAATAGATTGGTGATCAGCGGGCGGCCGTAATTCAGTAGCGGACTGTCCCAGCGGTCGCCCTCCTTGGCCGAGAAGGTGATCTTGAACTGCTTATAGCGGATCGCCGTTAGCACGGTCTCGTCATAGTAGAAGATGAAGCTGCGGGCGGACTGTTCGCTCTGGCCGGACAACAGCGCCGTCTGGTCAAAGCCGTCGAGATGCAGCTTGTATTTGCGGCCGCCATAGGTCGCGCCCTTCGCCAGCTTTTCGACGGTATCTGGCTCGCCCGCGGCGGCGGCGAGTGTCGGCAAAAGGTCGGTCATGTCGACGATCTCGCCGCTGACGCGCCCACCCGGAGCGCCCGGCCAGCGAATGATCGCCGGCACGCGCACGCCGCCCTCCCATGTCGTCCCCTTGTCGCCCCGGAACGGCGTGGTTCCGCCTTGCGGCCACATATATTGGTATGCGCCGTTGTCGGTTGTGTAGATCACGATCGTATTTTTGCTCAGACCCAACTTATCGAGCTTGTCGAGAAGCTGCCCGACATGGCCGTCATGCTCCTTGAGGCCGTCGCCATAGATGTCCTCCCGGCCCGCGCGAGATTGGTCCTGTGACGCCTCCTTGAGATGAAGGAACACGTGCTGGCGGGTCGTGGCGTGCCACAGGAAGAACGGCTTGCCGTCCTTGGCGCGACGTTCGAGATAATCCAGCGACTTCGCGAGAATTTCGTCGTCGAATGTCTCCATGCGCTTGGTGGTCAGCGGGCCTTCGTCCTTCGTGGGGCCGCCCGCCGTGCCGGAAATGACGCCGCGAGGATCGAATTTCTTTCGGAACTCCGCGTTTGTCGGCCGGTCCGGGTCTTCAAGGTCTTCGTTGCCGTTGAGGTGATAGAGATTGCCAAAGAACTCGTCGAAGCCGTGCCGATGCGGCAGATGTTCCTCGAGGTCGCCCAGATGATTCTTGCCGAATTGCGCCGTGGCGTAACCATGGGTCTTTAATATCTCGGCCAGCGTGATGTCTTCCTTTTGAAGACCGGCTGGCGCGCCAGGAGTGCCGACGGTGGTCAGGCCCGTGCGGATTGGCAACTGGCCCGTGATGAAGGCGGCGCGGCCGGCTGTGCAACTCGGCTGCCCGTAAAACGCTGTCAGACGCAGGCCCTCTTGCGCGAGACGATCTATGTTGGGCGTTCGCACGCCCATGATGTCCCCGCCGTAGGAGGAGACGTTCATCCAGCCGATGTCGTCGCCCATGATGACGAGAATGTTGGGTTTCTTGCCGGCCGCCGGCCTCGAGGCCAAGTCTTCCGCGGACGCCGATCCAAACAACGCGATGCTCATGGCCGCCACCGCGACGACGACCCAATATCTGCTAAATTTCATCGCACCACTCCAATTTCATCGTGTTGGAACTTTAGAGTTTGACGTCCACCGAAAATTCTTTTCCCTGGCGGCTCACCCATGGCGTACAAACGGCGACACATTTGGTGATTTGCGCTCCGGTTCCCGATGCTCGGAATCGATAGCCGTTGAATAGCCCAATTCCCGGAGACAGATTGTCCGCGTGCGATCAGTTGGAGAAAAAATGTGTGGCAACGCCGTGGCGCATGAAATTGTCCAGCGCGAAGGATCGCTCAGCCGACGTTCCGAGAACGAACTGAACCCGTGTATGTGACGTCTTGGCGACATTCGCCGATCAACTTATGATGTTCTCGATGAGCGGAAAGCTCACGTTTCCCCGCTCAGGCCCGCATTCCTCTCCACGACGTTCAACACCAGGCCGTCGCTTGTACCGCGGTCAGGAATCCTCGAAGACGTCCGCACGACCACTTACTTACCATCAATGTCCGGGACATCGAGGGCTGCGTTTCCGTCCCCGAGATCGATGTCGACCTCGGCGATCGCACCGTTGAATTTGAACGGCATGCGATCCGCGTAATCTTCGAGGATCGGCGTGCCGCGATCCTCGCCGATATCGAGGGTTTCATCGACCGAGTAGATGAAGGGGACCGTGTGGCTGATGGCAGTCTTGGCGACTTCGGCTCCATCCACTTTGAGTAAGTAGGAGCCGCCTTTGCCGTATTCGCCCTTCTTTCCGTCGTAGGCGAAGTCGACGGTCACCACATGATCGCCGGGCGTCAGCTTCTTCGAGCCGCTGATGCGGACCCCATCGTTCGGCTGCTGAGTATTTTTGTATGCCCATACGGGCTTGCCCTGCAGCACAACCAAGCCCCAGCCAGCGAATCGTCCGCCCTGCGTGACGACGACCCCGTCGGCGCCTTTTTCGGGCACGCTGAGCTTCGCGGTGATCGTAAAGGACGTGTTCTTCACCGTGGGCGCGGTTCCCTCGGGAATACGAACCGTGCCCTGGTGATAGACAAAATGCGAGCGCCCACGGGTCAAGCTGGGTTTTTGGAAGACCGCCTGGACGGTCGCCAGAGGACTGAAATTCAGCGGCAAGGCGTTGTTCCGGCCAGCTTCCGCCCACCAAAGCTCCTCCATCTGCTTGAGCTTTTCCGGCATGGCCTTCGCCAGATCGGCGCCTTGAGAGAAGTCTTTTGTGAGATCATAAAGCTCCCAATTGAAGCTTTCCGGCGTAATCCCTTTGGGCTCGGGCTCCCAGGCGAAAACAAGCGGCGTGGTCGAGGCCATCCAGCCGTCGTGATAGATGCCGCGATTGCCGAACATTTCGAACAACTGTGTGGCGCGATGGGTCGGCGCCTTCGCGTCGTCCCAGGTATAGGTCATCGAGACGCCGTCGATCGGCAGCTGCTTGACGCCGTTGATCGAGTCCGGCGCCCGCACCTTGGCGACCTCGAGAATGGTCGGCAGGATGTCGGTCACGTAGTGAAACTGTTCGCGCAGTCCGCCAACGTCCTTGATATGGCCTGGCCAGCTCATGACCATGCCATTGCGCGTGCCGCCGAAGTGGCTCGCATAACGCTTGGTCCACTGGAACGGCGTGTCGAGCGCCCACGACCACGGCACCGGCATATGGTTGTAGTGCAGTGGCCCCCCAAGCTGATCCTTGATCGAATAGAGGTAGTCGAAACTCTCTTTCGCGCCGTTGCCGATGACGCCGATCTCGTTAGCCGTTCCTTGCAAGGTTCCTTCGGCGCTGCCGCCATTGTCGCCCTCGATGAAGATGACGAGCGTGTTGTCGGACAGGCCTTCCTGCTTGAGCGCATCGATCACGCGACCGATGTTGTAATCGTCATAGGCAAGGAAGGCGGCGTAGATTTCCGCCATATGCGAATACAGTTCCTTGTGCTTCGCATCGAGCGAGTCCCAGGCCGGCATGTTCGCCGGGCGCGGCGTCAAAATCGTATCCTGCGGAATGACGCCAAGCTTTTTCTGCCGCGCGAAAGTTTCCTCGCGCAACTTGTCCCAGCCCTGATCGAACTTACCCTTGAACTTAGCGATCCAGTCCTTGGGAACGTGATGCGGGGCGTGCGAGGCGCCGGGGGTGTAGTAAACGAAGAACGGCTTGTTCGGCGCCAGCGAATGCTGCTGCTGAATCCAATGAATGGCCTGATCCGCGAGATCCGCGTCCAGATTATAGTTCGCCTTGGCCGCTCCGGTGAGCTTCTCCTTGGGCTCGATGGGAACCGTGTTCTCGAAGACCGTGGGATCCCATTGGTCGGTGTCGCCGCCGATGAATCCATAAAAATAATCAAACCCAAGTCCGGTGGGCCACAAGTCAAACGGACCATCGGCGCTGCTCTGCCAGGACGGCACGTTATGGTTCTTGCCGAACCATGCGGTGCTGTAGCCGTTGCCGCGAAGAATTTCTCCCACGGTGCCCGCGCTCTTGGGCATCAGGGAATCGTAGCCGGGGTAACCGAGGCTGCGCTCCATGATGATGCCCGTGTGCACGGTGTGCTGATCGCGCCCGGTGATCAAGGCCGCGCGCGTCGGGGAACAGAGCGCGGTCGTGTTGAACTGGTTGTACTTCAGGCCGTTCGCGGCAAGCGCATCGATCGTCGGCGTCCGCACCGGACCGCCAAACGCGCTGGAAGCGCCGAAACCTACATCGTCGGTCATAATGACGAGAATATTCGGCGCGCCTTCGGGCGCCTTCACCGGCTGCGGAAAATCCGACTTCGAATCGGCTGTCGTTCGCCCAATGACGCCTTTGAACACCGGGTCCGGGTACGGCAGGATGGAGACGTTCGGCGGCCCGCTATTGCCGGCCTTGGCGCCCGCGCTCTGAGCGAACGCCGGCGCCTCCGACGCGAGCAGGCACAGCGGCGTCAGCACGGATGCCGCCAATACTCTCAACGGATGATTTTTCATGAATGACGGCTCCATTGCGTGAGCAGGCCTTATTCAAATCAAGCACTCAGTCCCAATCGACCTGTCGCTCCGTGTCCGGCGCCTTCATGGTCTTTTTCGACGGCGCAAACTCGGGCCCCATGTCGATGGTGACGTTTTCCAGCTTGCCGGTGAAGGCGAAGGGGACGGCGTAGGAATGGCTGACCGGCGTCGCAATGTTGCGGCCGATCTGTAAGCCATAGCCGGTGATCGCGCTATATTGACCCGCGACCTTGATGTCCTTGAGTTCCCCGACCGTTTGCCCGTCAATCGCAAGGACGATATCCCCGGTGTAAAAGGCTGGCTGCTTGGACGCGCCGGTCGGATGAAATTGCATGCTCAACTGATGCTTGCCGGGCGGGACGGGCTTGGCCGAGGCGACCGTATATTCGTGCGTCTTGAGATAATTATGGGTGTAGACGAGCTTTCCGTCCTTGAGATAGAGGCTCCATCCGCCGAACTCGCCGCCGCTGCAAGCGAGCACGCCTTCCACTGACGAATTGGCCAGCTCCACATTCGCCGTGATCTTGTGGTCGACGCCGAGTATTTGCGGCGCGGCCAATGGATGCAGCATCGAGGTCCCCGAATAGAACACATAATGGCTGCGCGGCAGCGCGGCGACTGGGCGCGATGGATCGGCGACACGCTCGTAGCGCCGGTCATCGAGCGGAAGGACACTGTTTTTCTTGGCTTCCTCGAACCAAAGCGCTTGCAACTCCTTGAGTTTCCCGGGCTGTTTTTCGGCAAGATCGTGAGCCTGCGAAAAATCCTCGTCGGTGTTGTAAAGCTCCCATTTGTCGGCTTCCCAATCTTTTCCCTTTTCATGCCATGTCACGGCCGTCCAACCTTTCGACCAGATCGCGCGGCTGCCGAGCATCTCGTAATATTGGGATAGCTTTCGCGTTGGGGCTTTCGCCTCATCGAAGGTGTAAGCCATCGAC
>JBAUVQ010000361.1:0-2384 GCA_049583305.1 Methylocystis sp. | reverse complement strand
GATATGCAGTTTGTCCTTGGGCCAATCGAGCTGCGCGACGCATCGCAGCGACTGCTCCGTCACCAAGGGTTCGTTATAGACGGGGATTTGCAACAGCACGTGCGGCAATTCGCTGTCGGGAAGCTCCACGGGCTCGGGGTCGCGCAGGCCGCGGACTTCATCCCACAGGAAACGCGCGATGACCGCGATATAGCCGAGCCCGATGACGATCAGCGTCAATCCGCTGGCCAAGGCGATGGCGTCGATGACGAAACGCAGAAGGTCAAAAACCAAGCGTCTATCCTTTTTTTCGTGTCGCAAGCGGCGCGGCCGGCGTAGTGGCCGGAGCGCCTTTCGTAATATCGGCGCGCGCGTCGAAACGCTCTTTCGCCCACACCACGCGGTTGGTGGTCCACGCGCGGAGCCACACCGCCAGCATCACCGCCTCCCGCAGCAGAAAGATTACGGGAGTGTCCCATGATACGCGCCAACCCTTCATAAAGGAAAGCCACGTCTCGAGCGCGAACCAGAGCAACAACGTCGCGCCCACGCCCGCGAACGGCGTCAGCTTGGCCAGCGGAGCGGCGACGCCCGCGGCGATAAACGCCGGAAACGCCTGGCAGAACGGCTCCACCAAGAACGACAGCAAGGCGTCGCCTCGGCGAATCACGCTCCAGCGAAGCTGGCGCTGGTATACATCGCTCAAAGTGCGACGCCCAAGTTCTTGCCGCACTGGCCGGTGCGAAAAAACCGTGCGCAAACCGATTCGCGCCAGCGCCTTCGCCATGGCGTTGTCCTCGCCGACGGTATGCGAAATCGCGTCGAAGCCGCCCGCGCGCAAAAAATCGCCGCGACGGAACAGCATGATCTTGCCGACGCCAAATCCATGACCCAGCGCGGACGCCCAAAACAGCATGCGCGAATGCGGGCCGTTCAATATCGACGCCTCGACGTGGGCGGCGAGGTTTTCCGAATTGGCGCCGTAGGGAATGGCGCAGACGAGCCCGACATCCGCGTTCAATTGCCGCATGTGCTCGGCGAGATCGTCGGGCTCCAGAATGGCGTTCGCATCCTTCATCAGGATCGTGTCGTGGGTCGCCTGCGTGAACGGCGCGACAAGATTGTCCACCTTGGGGCTTCTCGCGAATTTCGCGGTCGAGTGCAAAAACCGCGTCGGGACCTCCGGATGATGCGCGAAAACATTTCGTATCGATCGCGCCGCCTCGCCGTCCGGGTCGGCGGCCGAGGCGAGCACGTCGAAATCGGGATAATTTTGGACGAATATCGATTCCTGCGCCCGATCGAAATTGTCTTCCAGGATCTTGACCGGAACCACGATCGAGACTGGCGGCTGTTCCCGGTTCCGCGCGCGACGCGCCGCGATCCGAGGCTGCGCGATCGTCGCCAAGCTCGACGCGGCCAGAGTCGCGACGGAGATGACCCAGAAGGCCGCGCTCCCCCAAACCAACGCGTCGCGCAGGCCGTCCCACAGCGACATCAGACCGCCTCTTTCTCTTTCGTGGTCGGCACCTCCGCGGCAAAGCGCAGCATCACCGCGTCGACCCAGCGCGGCGGCAGAAAACTGATGAAGCGCAACGCGACCCACATGAACAACGGGAAAGCGATCACCGGCTTGCGGCGCTCCAGTCCGCGCGCGATGATGTCCGCCGCCTCCGCGTCGGAAATTTTGCCGGGCTGCCAGCTTTTAGTCGCCGCCGCCATCGGCGTCGCGACGAAGCCGGGGACGATCATGCACACATCGACGCCATGCGGCGCCAGCACGCCCCGCAGCGATTCGGCGTAGGAATAGACCGCCGCCTTGCTGGCGCAATAAGCCGGCGAGAATGGCAGGCCGCGCACGCCGGCCATCGAGCCGACGATGGCGATCGCGCCAGAGCCCCTCTTCGTCAACGCCGGTATCGCCGGCTCGACCGTGTTGAGGACGCCGAACACATTGATCGCCAGCGTCGCGCGCACGGCCTCGGGGTCTTCCAGGATCTGCCCGGTGGAGAGGCCCGTCGCGACGCCGGCGTTGGCGTACACGATATCGAGCGGGGCGCGCGCGAGCGCGTCAGCGACAGCCTTCGCCATGCCGGCGCGGTTCTGCACGTCGACGACGAAACTCGCGACGTCGGCGCCCTTGTCGCGGCAGGCTTTCGCGGAAGCTTCGAGCCGCGCTTGGTCGCGCCCGAACAGCGAGAGCCGCGCGCCATCTTGCGCATAGCGCAGCGCCAGCGCGCGGCCAATGCCGCTGGAGGCCCCGGTAATCAGAACATGCTTCCCGCTCAACTTAAACCTCCCGGTCGAAAGGCTTCGACGCGTTTTCTTGACGCGAACCGGCCTCCACTTCGCTTGAAAACGCGACGTTGGAGGGCCTTAGCGTCGCCTCGGCGATGATCGCCGGG
>JBAUVQ010000360.1:0-4908 GCA_049583305.1 Methylocystis sp. | reverse complement strand
GAACAAGGACACGATCACGGCCAATGGCGACGTGCGGATTTATTACAATGGCCGTTTCCTGCAAGCGGACCATGTGGTCTATGATCGCAAGAGCGGGCGTGTTTTCGCGCAGGGGCACGCGACGCTGGTCGAAACGGATGGATCGGTGATCCATGCCGAGATGTTTGATTTCACTGACGATTTCAAGAACGGATTTATCGAGAGCCTGCAGGCCGACACGCCCGACAACACCCATTTCAGCGCGCCGCGCGGCGAGCGGACCGGCGGCGAGTCGACGGTGTTCGACAAGGGCTCCTACACCGCTTGCGAAGCCTGCGAGAACGATCCGACCAAGCCGCGCATGTGGCAGCTCAACGCCAAGAGGATCATTCGCGACGAGGTCGAGAAGGTCATTTATTACGAAGACGCGACTTTCGAGCTGCTGGGAACGCCGATCGCCTATTTTCCGTTCCTGTCGGGGCCGGACCCCACCAAAAAGCGGCAGACCGGCTTTTTGGCTCCCGAGTTGAACTATGGCAGCTACACGCTGGGCGTCGGCGTCGGCCTGCCGTTTTTTTGGGCGATCGCGCCCGACATGGATCTGACGATCACGCCGACCTATTTCGCGCAGCAAGGGCCGTTTCTGACCGCGGAGTTCCGCCAGCGTTTCGAGACTGGCAATTATATGATCCATCTCGAAGGCACGCATGTCGGCGATCCCGGCGTGTTTCCGCAGCCGCCGGCTGGGGCGGCCGATCGAGTTTGGCGGGGCGAGGCGCGCAGCACCGGGCAATTCGCGATCAACGACGAATGGAAATTCGGGTGGGACGTGACCGCCCTGTCGGACCGCTACTTTTTACTGGATTACATGCGCTATGTTGGCCTGAACGATGATTATTTCTTCCGCGAGTCGTCCTCGACGGCCTATCTGACGGGGCAGGGCGATCGCAGCTACTTCGACATGCGCGGCTTCTATTTCCAGGCGCTGTCGCCGAACGACGTGCAACAGCAGCAGCCGATCACCCATCCGGTGACCGACTACAACCGCGTTTTCGACCTCGATCCGGCCAAGACGTTTGGCCTTGGCGGCCAGATCGAGGTCGACGCGAACTTCACCAGCACCTCGGCCAGCATCGCCAATTACGAATCGGTCCAGCCGCGCACGCTCGACTCGAACTACGGCCTTTACACCGTCTGCCAGATCTATTCGCCGGCCTCCGACCCCTACAGGAGCACCTGTCTGTTGCGCGGCGTTGGCGGCGACTATCAACATGCGACGGCGAGCGGCGCCTGGAAGGAAAAATTCATCGATCCGATCGGCGGCGTGTGGACGCCCTTCGCCTTCGCGCGGTTCTCCGGCTCCTATCTCGATTACGATCAGACCGGCGCTTTCAACGCCTACAACGCCGCGGCGCAACCCATTCCCAATGGCGCGCAGAACCTGTTCTTGAAGTCCGACCAGGTGTTTCGAGGCCAGGCCTTGCCGGGTTTTGGCATGGAATGGCGTTACCCGTGGCTGGCGCGCGTCGGCGAATTTGGAAGCCTGGTGCTCGAGCCGATCGGGCAGGTGGTGGCGCGGCCCAACCAGTCCTCGATCCCCTCGCTCGTCAACATGGACGCGCAAAGTCTCGTGTTCGACGACACCAACCTGTTCGAATGGAGCAAATTTTCCGGCTACGACCGCTTTGAAACCGGCACGCGCCTCAATTACGGCGGACAGGCGAGCATGACCTTCGCCAACGGGGCCTTCGCCAACGCCTTGCTCGGACAGTCGATTCAGCTCGCCGGCTTCAACTCCTATTCGACCGCCGACGCCGCCAATGTCGGGCTCTCCTCGGGTCTCGACACGCGCGCCTCCGATATCGTCGGACGTCTCTCATTCGCGCCCAACTCGCAAATCACCTTTATCGCCAAGGGCCGGTTCGACAAGGACTCGCTGGAGGCGCGCCGGGTCGATGTCGGGGCCTCGTGGAAACTCGATCCGCTGACGCTGAACGTCCAATACGCCAATTACGCCGCGCAGCCGGTGATCGGCTTCGACGTGCGCCGGCAGGGGCTGTCCGCCGACGGCAAATACGACATCACGAAAAACTACTTCCTGAACGCCAACGTCACCTTCGACATGAGCCGCTATCTCTATAACAGCCTGTCGACATACGAGACGGTCACGGGCCTCAACCCGTTCACCGGAACTCTCGGCAACCCGTTGATCGGGAATTACCTCAACGGCACGGCGCCCGTCTTCTCGGTCGCCCAGATTGGCTTTGGGGCGGGCTATCACGACGAATGCTTCACCGCCACGATGAAATATTCATCCATTTATCAACCGGACGTGAACACCGGGCAGCCAGCCCGAAATCAAACATTCCTGCTAACCTTGCAGTTTCGCACCCTCGGCGACGTGAAAGTCGGCGAAGGACTGGCCGAGATTCCAATCCACGACGGCGTGCGCGCAAATCCGTGATAAAGGGCGGCGCCAGGTTGAGCGCGATGGCGACACTGGCGACGCGCCTCGTAAAGTCCTACTGTCGGCGATGCGGCCTCGGCGCGCCATCCGGGTGGAAAATGATGGACTTGAAATGCGTTTCTTGATCGACGTCACCGATCTGCGTCGGCAAACTCACGACAAATATGATCGCATCGTCCGCAAGCTCGCCAACGAGGCCGGCGCCGCCGATGGGTTGGCGGTCGAAATACTGGACGGCGGCGAAATCGTTTCGGCGCGGCCATATAGCGGCGAAGCCACGCCCAGCGACTGGCGGAGCAAGTCCTGGAAGTCCTCGACGAATATTCCCGTTCTACGGCGAGCTGTCACATTGATGGCGCGATATGCCGCATGGAGGCTGCTTGGAAAAACCCCAACGGACGAAAGCAAAGAGGCGCTTGCCTGGGAGTTTGCCTACTGTGTTGAGAGAATACCGCCGTCGCTGCGAGCGGGGTTCGCGGACTTCCTCGAAATTGAATCGAATGTCGCGCGTCGGGAGAAATTTCATTTCTGGCTTCGCGAACGCGAAGACAGCGGAAGATTGGTTCTGAACCGCGAGAAACGTCCCGCGCTACCCTTGGCGCTAGGCCCGGCGGATGCGCTTGTCTTCGCCGGCGCCAGTTGGAGCCACGTAAAGGTCGACGCGCTCGAACAGCTTAAGCGCGATTCCGGCTGCAAGCTCGTTTTCCTGGTTTGCGATCTGTTGCCGATCGATTATCCCTCGATCGTGACGACGAGGCAGCGCGCCGTCTTCAAGGATTTCCTGATCAGGATTGGCGATGTCGCCGATGCGATCGTGACGCCGAACAAAGCCGCCGCCGAGCGGCTCGAAAGCTTTCTCGCGGAAGACGGCCGGCGCTCGCGCTGCCGGATCGCGTCAATCGCCATACGAGGAGCCGCGCTTGCCAGGACGCCTGACGAATCTCGCTCGCGTGGAAGCGCGGCCGGGCGCTCGCCGCGCGGTTTCATGCTGTGCGTCTCGTCGCTGCGAGAGCGCAAACATGTGCTTTGGCTTTTCGCCTTATGCGCGAAGCTTTCGTTGATTCGGCCGGAGCTTCCCAAGCTCGTGGTCGCGGGACGGCCCGACGACCTCGGCGTCTTGCGCGTTCTCTCGAACGATCCCGCCTGGAGCAAGATCGCGGTCTTCATCGAAAATCCCGACGATGCGGAACTACGCCAGCTATACGACAATGCGCGATTGTGCCTTTACCCTTCTTTCGAAGGGGGAACCGGCATGTCGATCATGGAAGCGGAAAATTTCGATCGTCCCTGTATCGCCGCGCGGGCGCCTTCGTTGATGGAAGCGGGCGGACCGCGCACGCTTTATTTGCCGCGCGACGAAGAACTCTGGGCGGATGCGATTTGTCGCATGCTGGACGACGACAGTCCCCATGACGCCAGCGCGACGGCCCCCTCGCGGGATTTGCTGGCGCAAATAAGAGTTGGCGTCGAACCGACCTTCGCGTTCAATAGTTGAACGCGGGGAGCGGGAAGTCGACGCTCTCGCCGCGAAAGCGATGCGGCCGCGGCGGTCGAGCGAAATCCGTATATTGCGGCTTGAATTCGATTTGCGGATTGTGGAAGGGGTCCGAGTTTTCGAAGAGTTCGATGTTGCGAGACCAGAAAATCATGAGTTCGCGCGCTTCGCGATCAGCCTTTTCCGGGGTGGTGGAATAACCTCTCGACGGCGACTCGAAATGCAGCAGTTCCGCGAAGGGCGTGCAAACGATGGCAAGGCCGCGACTCGCGACGCGCCTGCATAGATCGATGTCGTTGCAGGAACACGCGAAGTCCTCCTCGTTCATTCCGCCGACCTCGAAATAAAGGTCTTTGCGCAAGGCGAGACAAGCGCCCGTCACGGCGGAAACAGACCGCAACAGCGCGAGTTCAGCGCCGGGACCAGCTTCCGTTTCCCCGGCGAGCCGCATCTGATGAAGTATGGTTTTGTCGGGACCAAACGTCATGCCCGCATGTTGAACGCGGCGATCCGCATAAAGCAAGCGCGCCCCGACGACACCAATCTCGGGACGCGACGCCAGCGACGCCATTTCCGTCAACCACTGGGGATGCAGAATCACGGTGTCGTTATTCAGGAGCAAGAGTATATCTCCGCTCGCGACCCGCGCCGCGCCATTGGCTAGTTGCGAGAAGTTGAACGGCCGGTCGTCGCGCAAGACGCGAACGCGCGGCGTGTCGCGAAGCGTTTCTATAAGCGTCAGCGCATCGGGCTCGATCGTTCCATTATCGACGATAATGAGTTCGATGGACGAATAGTCCGTGCGGTTCAAAATGCCGTCGACGCAGGGACCGAGAAGATCGGCGCGGTCACGCGTGGGAACGATGATCGAGACGACGGGCTCCGGCGCGGGCAGTGGAAATTCGACGCGATTGAAGGCCGGAGCCAATGGCGCCGCGCTGACTTTCGCTTCGGCGACGCCCGTCGC
>JBAUVQ010000359.1:0-2837 GCA_049583305.1 Methylocystis sp. | reverse complement strand
CGAAGATCAGATCGTCGGCGATCATTTGCACGCCGGCGGAGGATGTTTCGTTATTGGCCGGCGCGGTCCAATATTGCCAGAAGGCTTGCAGCGCGGTCAGCGCCAGCGTCGCGTCGATCAGCGGCGCCGAATTGGCGGCGTTCCAGATCGACCAGAACGGCGTGCCGCCGGAGATCGAAGCCGGATCGTAAAACACATTCTCTTCGTTGCTGCATCGGTCGGATGTCGGAAAGCCATATTCGAGAAAGCCGACGCTTTTCGATCGCGGAACCCATTGCGTATGCGGTCCGCGCGGAATGGTTCCGGCGCCGTCGCCGGCGTCGTAGACGGCTTGATGCGTGTTGTTCCACCACCAGCGGATTTGCTTGAAGGCCAGCAGCTCCTGGCCGGCGTAATAGGGATTGCGCGCCTGCGCCAGCCGATCGCCCTGCGGCGCGGTGACATATTGCAGCGTGCCATTGGGATCGAGCGTCATCGACGATGCGTAGTCGCCATACCAGTAATGAAACTTCTCCCCGCCCTCGATATTCGCGGTCAGATAATCGATGCGATGCACGTCCGGCGCGCCGGTCAGGCCGAAGCCGAGCGTCGTCGGAGCCGCGAGCGGCCAGGACGTCGGCGCGGGCGAGCGCCAGTTCTCCGCGTCGAGTCCGCCCGTCCCGGTGGTCCAGTCCGACAGCGGCATGTAATTGTCGATCGAGACGAAGTCGATGTTGGAAGACGCGAACAGCGTGTCGAGATGCGGGAAGATTCCGGTCACGCCCGCGTGCTGCGCGCCCATCCATTGCGACCAGTCGGCGGAATAGACGACGAGGTTTTCGCGCGCCGCCAGATTCTTCGTAAAACCCGCCGCGTCGAACACCGAGCGGCAATCATCGGCGAGCGTGACCAGCCCGGCGACGAAGGGATAATCCCACGTCGCGTTTCCATTGGCGTCGGTGGTTCCGGCGGGCGTCCAGGCGGGGCCGCGGATCGCCTCCAGTCCGCGCAGCTCCGAGCCGAAGGCGAAGAGATTCACGCCGCCGGCGAGCGCGGCGAGATTGGCGTAATGCAGCACGAAGCGGCGATAGGTGAAGTCGAGCACATCGCCCGAATAATGCACGGTGAGATTGGTCGCGTCGCGCGTGAATTGCGAGGTCGCCGCGCTTCCAAGAAAGTTGTTCACCACCGTTGTGGCGGCGGCGGAGACATCGGGCGAGTGGGTGACGTAGCCGCGCCAGGGCTTGCCGGGAACGTCCATGTTCATCAGCGTATAGAGCGCGACCTTGAACCCGCGATTCTTCAGCTCGGCGATGCAGCGCACGACCGATTGATCGGAGGGCGTGCCGCCATAGACGGCGTGAACGCCGTCCGGCCGGCTGATCGGAATGAGGCCCGTCGTCGCGAGCGTTACGTCGGAAACGCGCCAGGAGTCCGTTCCGCCGGCGGTCGGCTCGAACGCGCCGATCTCGCCGTTAAACAGATAGGCGCTCGCCGGATAGACCTGGCACGTCGCGGCGTCGAGCGAATTCCCCAGCCATTGCACGACCAGCGCGACGCTGTCGCAATTGGGCAGCGTCGCCTGCAACTGATCGAGCGCATACATCACATCGGTGCGCGTTCCGCCGGGCGCGTGATAGGTGTTGATTGGCAGGAAGGTCGAGGCGCCCGGCTGCCTTCCGCTATAGGCCGCGGTGTCGTAGACGAACTCGCCCGACGCCGGGATGAGGTTGATCGCGGAGAGATAGGGGAAGGTCATGCGGGCCTCTGGAATGTCGGTCCCTTCTCCCACTTGTGGGAGAAGGCGGCCCTTGCGTCAGCAAGGGTCGGATGAGGGTTCATGAAAGAGAGTCAACCAAGTCGCGGTTACCCTCATCCGTCATGCTCCGCATGACACCTTCTCCCACGAGTGGGAGAAGGAGGCGCGCCACGCCGCTCACGTCGGATTCAACCCCCGCACGCCAAGATGCAATCCGTCCTGCACATGGCGGCCGACCGCGCGCATGATCTCGCGGCCATTGCCCTGCAGGAAGCTCGCGACGCCCTGCGCGTCGAGCGCGTGGACGTGGAAATTCACCGGCGCGTGGACGCTCGGCGCGCTGTCGCCTTGCGCGCCGCCTGAATTGACGAGGTTGCGGAACGCTTCGCCCTGACTCGCGGTCATCACCAGTTCGTTTTTGTGCACCATCGCGAGCTGGTCTTGCGGAATGTTCCAGGCGCCGATGTCGAAGGACGCGATGCTGGCGGCGCCCGCGACCGTCGCCTGCGCCGCCGCCGCAGGACCCGCCGCGGCCGGACCCAGCACCGGCGCCATGAAGCCGAACACGCCGGCGAAAGCCTCGGCCGACGAGGCCATGATGCTCTTGATCACCGCCGCCGCCTTGCCGGCGATGTCGGCGACGCTTCCCGCCGCCTGGCTCGCGGTGCGCTCGGAGACGCCGAGTTGCGTCGCCGCCGTCATCGCCTGTTCGCCCATCACATGCGTCGCGATGTTCTTCGCTATGTTCATCGCGAAGCTCGCGACCCACTGAGTCCCCATGTTGACGAAATACTGAATCGCCGAGACCGCCATCTGGCGCACGCCCTCGCGAAACGTCGTGGTGTGCTGCAACAGCCCCATGATGCTTGAACTCATCGACGAGCCAATCTTGCTCGCGAGGCCCTGCCAGATTTTGTCCTGCTCCTCGGCGGCCTTATAGGCGAGTTGCAGCATTTGTTTTTGATGCGTCGCGTCGAGCGCCGCGATCTTGTTCAGCGCCTGCTGCTTCTGCTGGACGCTTTGATCCGCGAGCCCGGCCTCCTTTTCCAGCAGCGCGCGCTGCGCCTCGTATTCCTCTTGCGTCGCGGCGCGCACCAGC
>JBAUVQ010000358.1:0-3416 GCA_049583305.1 Methylocystis sp. | reverse complement strand
ATTCTGGCCGACGAGCCGACGGGAGCGCTCGACAGCCGCACCGGTCGCGAGATGATGGAGGTTCTGCTCGATTTGAACCGGCGCGGCCACACGCTGATCATCGCGACGCATGACGCGCATGTCGCCGGCTACGCCCGGCGCGTCGTCGAGATCGGGGACGGCTGTGTCATCAGGGACGAGATCACCGAAGGCGTGGCGCCCGCGTCCCCGCGGGCCGGGCTCGACGATATGCGCGCGCCGCCCGCATCGCTGGGCGCGGCGGCCTCGTGGCCGCTCCTCGTCGAGGCGTTAAAGATGGCCTGGTTCGCGCTGCTTGGACAGCGCCTGCGCACGGCCCTCACCTTGCTCGGCGTCATCATCGGCATTGTCTCGGTCGTCATGATGGTGGCGCTCGGCGAATCCTCGCAGCGCGTGTTGCAGGAGCAACTCAAGGACATGCCGGCCAATTTTCTGGAGATCGCCCCGGGCAGGTTCTTTGGCGATCCGGACGCCGCGAAACTCCAGAGTCTTACGTCCGCCGATGTCGAGGTGCTGCGCCGGCAAAGTTTCACTTACAGCATCAGTCCCGAAGTCACCGCGTCGGCGATGCTGCGGCTTGGATCGCTCAACAGCAACGCCACCGTGTCCGGTGGCAATGAGGACTATTTCGAGACTAGCGGCTTGAGGATGGAGATGGGGCAGGGCTTCAGCGATCGGGACGTTTTCGCGCAGCGACAAGTCGTTGTGATCGACACCAACACGAGAAAGAGATTCTTCGGCGATCAGAACCCATTGGGAAAAATCATCAATGTCGGCAAACTGCCCTGCATCGTCATCGGCGTCGTCGCCAAGAGCCTCGCGATGGAAGGCCCCGGCGCCGCCAACCGTCTCGACGTCTACATGCCCTTTACAACCGTCGCTGCGCGTCTTCTCGGACACGGCCGCTTGAACTTCGTGGAGATGCGGTTTCGCGACGGCTTGCCGGGCGAAGCGGTGGAGCGCGGCGTCGAGGACATCCTGAAACGGCGTCACCACGTCAAGGATTTCTCGGTCTTCAACATGGAAAAATGGGTGCAGTCGAAGCGGGTTTTCACGGACACGACGACTTATCTACTCGGCGCGATCGGCCTCGTCTCGCTGATCGTCGGCGGCATTGGCGTGATGAACATCATGCTGGTGTCGGTGTCCGAGCGCGCGCGGGAGATCGGCATAAGGATGGCGGTGGGCGCGCGCCGATCGGATGTGCGGAGCCAGTTCCTCACGGAGGCCGTCGTCGTTTGTCTGATAGGCGGCGTGGCGGGGGTGATCGTCTCCTTTGGCGTGAGCTACCTCGCCAGCTACTTTTTGCCAAAAGCGTGGGAGCTGACGCTATCGCCCGGCGCCATCGCGGCGGCGGTCGCGAGCGCCTCGCTCACCGGCGTGATCTTCGGCTATATTCCCGCGCGCAACGCTTCGACGCTCGATCCGGTGGAGGCGCTCTCTCGTGACTAGCCGCCGCCGAGCTTCGTGCTTCGCCGCTATGCTCGCCGCGGCTCTTTCGGCCTGCGCGGTCGGACCCGATTTCGAGACGCCGGCGCCGCCGGATGTGGAACGCTTCACGCCGGAAAAAACCGCGTCTCCCGGAAATGGCCAGCGCTTCGTTGAAGGCGCCGGCGTTCCCGCGCGCTGGTGGACCGCGTTTGGATCATTCCGACTGGACGCGCTCATTGAGGAGGCGCTGGCCCGCAATCCGACGCTCGAAGCCGCCGACGCGGCCATTCGCGTCGCGCAATTCAACGCGGACGCCGCGACCGGCGCCTTCCTCCCGCAAGTCGTGTTGAACTCGAATTCCAGCTACCAATTATACTCCGGCGACGCGACCTCGTCGACGGTCACGCAAAGCGCCTATTCCTTCTTCACCAAGCAGGTGCAGATTAGCTACGCGCCCGACATTTGGGGCGCAAATCGACGCATGGTCGAGGGATTGGAAGCGCAGAGGGACGTGCTGGGCTTCCAAAAGGAAGCCGCGTATCTGACGCTCGCCGCCGATGTCGCCAAGGCGGCGATCGAGGAGGCGTCACTGCGCGCCCAGCTCGCGGCGACGCATCGCGTCATCGATCTCGAACAGCAGCGGCTCGCCTTGCTCGAACTTCAATTCGCCCATGGCGCCGTCGCCGGAACCGATATCAACTTGCAGCAAACCGCGCTCGCCCAGGTGCGCCAGACTCTGCCGGACATTGAGCGGCGCCTCGCCGCGCAACGCAATCTCTTGACCGCACTCGCCGGACGTTATCCGTCGCAAGAGGTCGGCGAGACCTTCGACCTCGCGCATATCGCCCTGCCGCGAGAGCTTCCGGTCAGCCTTCCCGCTGGCGTCGTCGCGCAAAGGCCCGACATCAAGGCCGCGCAAGCCAGCTTTCACTCGGCCAGCGCACAAGTCGGGGTCGCCGTCGCGGCGCGGCTGCCGAATGTCGTCCTGACCGCCAATGGCGGGACCAGCGCCTTCCAACTCGCGCAACTTTTCACGCCGGGCACGGGATTCTATGCCCTCGCCGGAAATATCGCGCAGCCAGCGTTCGACGGCATGACGCTGCTGAACAAGCAAAAGGCGGCGGAAGCCGGACTCGAGCAGGCCGAGGCGCAATATCGCGACACGGTGATTAAAGCCTTTCGCGATGTCGCCGATACGCTTCGCGCGCTGCAGTCGGACGCGCGCGCCGTCAGGGAGGCCCGCGTCGCGGAAGACGCGGCGAAAAAATATCTCGACAAGATCCGCGCGCAAATGCAGTTTGGCGGCGTGTCGCAACTCCAGGTCGTCGACGCGCAGCGGAGCTTGCTCACCGCCGCGATCGCCCGCGTGCAAGCCGAAGCGCAGCGTCTTAGCGACACCGTGGCTCTATTCGTGGCGCTCGGTGGGGGCTGGCGAAGCTGAGAAAGGGGTCATCGCAGAATCTTCCCAAAATCCAACGCTAAGCGGCGTCGAGTAGGTCGGACCGCGGGTTACGGAGGGGCCGGAAGGCGTTTTGTAGCGGCTCTGTCGGCCAAACATAGTCCCCGTTGAAGGTGATGTGCTCCCAGCCGAGGGGCGCGATATGGGCAAGCAAATCGTCACGGACCCGGTCGCCACTGGAGCGTAGTTCGGCAACGGCGTGGCCCAGATAGACCGTATTCAAAAGGATGACGGCTGCGACGACGAGATTGAGGCCAGAAGCCCGATAGCATTGATTTTCGAAGGTCCTGTCGCGGATTTCGCCAAGGCGGTGAAAGAACACCGCTCTGGCGAGCGCGTTGCGAGCCTCTCCCTTGTTGAGCCCAGCGTTCGTCCGTCGCCGCAGCGCGGGGTCGCTGATCCAATCGAGTGTGAAGAGCGTGCGTTCGAGCCGTCCGATTTCCCGAAGAGTTTTTGCAAGCGCATTCTGCTTGGGATAAGCTGCGAGCCGACGCATCAGGATCGACGG
>JBAUVQ010000357.1:0-2095 GCA_049583305.1 Methylocystis sp. | reverse complement strand
GCTTGAAGCCGGTGACGCGCCGCGTCTGGGCGCGCGTCGGCGAGCGCCCGATCGCGCCGGGCCACCATCGCTTCGATTGGCTTTACGTGACGGCCTTCGTGTCGCCGGCCAGCGGCGAAACCTTTTGGTATGTGCACGACGGCGTCTCGAAGCCGTTCTTCGCGGCGCTGCTCGAAAGCTTCGCGCGCGAGGCCGGCGCTGGCGTCGATCGAACCATCGTGCTCGTTCTCGACAACGCCGGCTGGCATGGCGAGGCGGGCTTGAGCGTGCCCGACGGCGTTCGCCTGGTCTTCCTGCCGCCCTACACGCCCGAACTACAACCGGCCGAAACGTTGTGGGCGCTGGTCGACGAACCCGTCGTCAACAAACACGTCGCGACGATCAACGAACTCGACGACATCATCGGAAAAAGATGCGCCGCTCTCGCCAACCAACGCGACGCCATCAAAGGCAGAGCCGATTTCCATTGGTGGCCAAAAATCGCGCGCCCGAAGTGATCAGCCGGAAACCGTATTAGACCCACGAAACATCATTGGTCAGGCTAAGCTTCCCTTGCGCGCCTTCAACGATGGGGCCGGAGCTTGAACAAACTCCTGTCTAGACGGGATTTTATGTGAAGTTTGATTCGCCAATTTCACTTAACGCGCTCGATTCAGAGATATAATTAATGTATTGTTATTTTATATTCAGCACTAAAAACGCCTTAGTGCGCCTGCTTGCGGTATATACCGCCGTCTCGGCGGTCCGACAAATGATGATAAGAGTTGAAACCTTCACTTTTGGAGAGGATGTGTTTGAAAAGAACGCGGGACTTCGAGGATCGTGAACAATCGACAAAAACGCGGGCCGGCTCGCCTGGACAGAGTCAAGGAAATCGATGGGAATGCGGAGTCTTTCCGTATCACTCCGAAACGGGAAGCCTCCAGGGCGAGGGAATCGTCATCACGGGACAAGGCGCTTCGCGAAGAACGCGTTCCGCGAGACTGCCGCGCAATTCGTCCAGCAGCCCTTCACGACCCACCGTGGGCATGACGATCATGTCGGCCCGGATTTCCCAGGCGACATCCGCGATCGCTTCGACGACTGGCCCCAGTCTAATGTCGACGGCCCCATCGATCTCGCCGATATTCGTTGGCCTCGACGAGCCGATATGAAGCAAATGGATTCGCGAGTTTGGCGCTACCACACGCGCAAAAAGGGACAACCAGCGCCAGGCGTCTTCGGCGAATACTCCTGCGCCAACTGGGAACAAAATCGTGTCCAGGGAGACGGCGCCTGTCCGGGAGTCGACAAATCCATTCTGGTCTTCCCGCAGGAACAGTGTTCGCGAGTGGGCGCGTCGCGCCGCCGCCTCGGCGATTGATCCATGGAGCCAATGTCGCCGCGCGCTTCGCGCATGGGTCATCAACACCAACAAGTCGCATGGGTGCTGTTCGACGAAGCCGCCGACGCCCCGAGCGGGATCGTTCGATTGGACGATCCTTTTCTCCACTCTCACGCCGACAACATTCGCCACGGCGGACCGGGGCGCATCGAGGGCGATCATTCCCCATGCGGCTAACATCTCTCTGACACGAGGAAAGTGGCCCCAATTGTCTTGTTCCCCGTCGTGTTCGACGTGGACGAGGTAAAATTGGCTCCTTGCCGCCGCGGCGATCCGTAGCGCGTGCGCGAAGGCGCCGACGCCGCCACGTGAAAAATCGGTTGGATGCACGACCGAATTTAACGGCAAATCAATCATTTCAGCGCCTCGAATAGGCTGCGCGCGACGATCGCCGCGGCAATATCCGCGGATCAGCGCGCCGACAATCGGGTGGCCCGAGGCACTTTTCGCGGGTTGTTTCCCGGCGTCAATCCCAGCGGAGAAAATCGACGACGATTTTTCCCAGTGATCCCATCCCGGCGTCGTCAGAGGCAGCCACGCCTTCGCGCCGCGCGCGAGGTCATCGCTTCGCGCGTTACGTCCTCCCGACGCTTGTGTATGTGAAGCCACGTTTTCTGGCGTCCTCGGGTCTGTATATGTTTCGCAGATCGACGATGACGGGGGTTTTGAGGAGGGTTTTGACCCGGTCGAGATCGAGGGCGCGGAAGGCGT
>JBAUVQ010000356.1:0-7588 GCA_049583305.1 Methylocystis sp. | reverse complement strand
TGATCCGCACGGAGCTCACCGGCAAGGGCAAGATCGAAACCAGCCGCTTCAAGGGGCTCGGCGAAATGATGGCCAAGCAATTGAAGGACACGACGATGGACCCCAAGCAGCGCACGCTGCTCAAGGTCGTCATCGATTCGGAGGAGCGCGAGGAGACCGCCGATTGCGTCGAGCGGCTGATGGGAAATAAGCCGGAGGCGCGTTTCGCGTTCATTCAGGAGAACGCCGCCTTCGCGACGGGCTTGCTGGATGTGTGAGACTGGCCGCGATTAACTGGGTCGGGGAGCGGCCCTCACCCGCCCCTGTTCGTCCCCTTGTCGCCGGCGACCGTCGGCTTATCGCTCAGGCCGTTCTTGATCTTGTCGAGAATGCGCGGCAGATCTTCCGGCTCCGGATTAAGATCGCGCGCGTGGTTCCACTGGAACAATGCCTCCAGCTTGCGCCCGATGCGCCAATAGGCGTCGCCGAGGTGATCGTTGATCACCGGGTCGGACGGTTTGAGGTCAATGGCCTTTTCCAATTCGTTGACGGCTTCATCATAGCGCCCGAGGCGGTAATAGGCCCAGCCCAGGCTGTCCACGATATAGCCGTCGCGACCCTTCAGATCGACCGCCCGGCGCAGCATACGGAAGGCCTCGTCCAGATTGACGCCCTGGTCGACCCAGGAATAACCCAGGTAATTCAGCACCAGCGGCTGATCCGGGTTGAGCTCCAGCGCTTTCTTGAGATCGCGTTCGGCGCCCGGCCAATTCTTGCCGCGCTCATTGGCGATGCCGCGATAATAATAGAGCAGCCACTGGTTTTTTTCCGGCTTTTGATCGAGAGCGATCGCGCGCGAATAGGTCGCGGCGGATTCCGTGAAAAGCTTGCGCGAGCGTTGAAGATTGGCCAGCGCGGTCAGCGCGTCCGCGTCCTTGGGATGCGCGTCGACGACCGCCTGCAAATGCTCGCTCGCCTCCTTGGTCTTGCCGAGAGTCTCGAGCAGCAACGACGCCTGCACATCGGCGTTGACGCGCAACGGGTTCGACTCGGGCACGCTGTCGTACAGATCTATCGCGGCTTCTTCCTGCTTCAGCCGTTCGTAAATATCGGCGAGCGTGAAAGTGGTCAGAGTATTGTTGGGCGCGAGCGCCAACGACAGGCGCAAATAAATCAGCGCCGCCAATTCGTCGCCCTGGCGTCCGCCGCCGAGCGCCACAAGCCCGTAGAGAACTTCCCCCGCGCCTTCCTCGGCGTTGCGCACGAAAGGAACGAGCGGCTTGCCGGCGTCGAGATCGGCCAGAGCCGCGACAACAAGCGGATGGTTGGGCGCCGCCTCGTCGAATGCTTTGTATAGGCGGCGCGCGGTCTCGTTGTCGCCGTGGCTAGACAAGAAACGCGCATAGGCGTCGATCAGCCGAAGCACCGTGTGCTCGGCGCTCAAAACCGATTTGAAACGCCGTTCCGCTTCCGCCTTGTCGCCGCCGATGTCGGCGATGAGCGCCGCGTGATAATCGCGCAGCACGGAGACGCCCTCGCCGTGCAATTTATCGAGCGTGGACAGGGCGCGACGCGTGTCTTTCGCGCCCGCGTAAGTCCAGGCGGTGAGCAGGATGTTCTTGATGTCGGTCTGACGGTTCGAGCTGTCCCTGCCGAAGGCGGCGCGCGCCGCGGCATATTGGTGCGCTTGCATTTCCTGAACGCCGCGTGTCAGATTGGCGACCGCGTTCCGACGGTCATGCGTCAGAACATTTTCGGCGAGGCCGTAGGCCTCGGGGATATTGCCATTGGCGAGAGCCGCGATCAGCGCCCGCTCGGCCAGATCGCGATTGCGCGGATCGTCGCGCAACGCTTCGCGAAAAAACGTCGAAGCGGCGAAGGTGTCGCGCTCCGAATTGGCGACGATCGCCGCGAGAAAATTACCGGAAAGGCTGGAGCCAACCTCGAAAGGTCGGGCCACGGCGAGGCTTTCCTTCGCGTGGGCCGCGACCGCCCCCCTGGAGAAAAATCCGCTCGACAGAGTGATCGCCAGCGCGCAACTGAGCGCCCCCGCGCGGGAAATAAAACGTATCGCGGAGCGCGGCGTCGACAGGAGTAGCCTGGAATAAAGCTGCACGAGAAGTCCCAACCTTGGCCAGATCAAAGCGATAGGGCGCCGCATCAGGCGTATTTGAGCACGATGGCGAACCTGCCTATCGCCCGAAATGATGGCGTTTTTGCGCTGCGATCGCAAGCGCGAAATAGGCCATGTTCACGCGCGCGACACCCCTCGCGACAAAAAAATATTGGTTCGCGACGGATGGAACGCTTCCGCCGCCCCCGGCTCCCGCTCTCGCGCGAAGCCGGGATCGAGCCAGTTTTAGGCGCGCACCTTCACCGCCGCCACTATCTTTTGCGCGGCGTCGTCAAGGTCGTCGGCCGCGATCACATCGAGGCCCGACGATCCGATGATCTTCTTGCCCAGATCCACGTTTGTGCCCTCGAGGCGCACCACCAACGGCACCTTCAGCCCAACTTCCTTGACGGCCGCGATGACGCCCTCGGCGATCACATCGCATTTCATGATGCCCCCGAAGATGTTGACGAGAATGCCCTTCACCTTGGGATCGGCGGTGATGATCTTGAACGCCGCCGTTACTTTCTCGGTGGTGGCGCCGCCGCCGACGTCGAGGAAGTTAGCGGGGAATTCGCCATAGAGCTTGATGATGTCCATCGTCGCCATCGCGAGGCCAGCGCCGTTGACCATGCAGCCGATATTGCCGTGGAGGGCGATATAGGCGAGATCGTGCTTGGACGCCTCGATCTCCTTCTCGTCTTCCTCGGTTTTATCGCGTAGCGCCACGATTTCGGGATGCCGGTAAAGCGCGTTGTCGTCGAAGGAGACCTTGGCGTCGAGACAACGCAGCTTTTCGTCCTTGGTGACGATCAGCGGGTTGATCTCCAGCATCTCCATGTCCTTGGCGATGAAGGCCGCGTAGAGCTGCTCGGTCAGCTTGCCCGCCTGCTTGACGAGATCGCCCTTGAGGCCGAGCGCTTCGGCGACATGGCGTCCGTGGTGCGGCATGATCCCCGTCGCGGGATCGACCGAGAAGCTGACGATTTTTTCCGGAGTCTCATGGGCGACGGTTTCGATGTCCATGCCGCCTTCGGTCGACACGACGAAGGAAACGCGCGAAGTGGCGCGATCGATCAGCATCGACAGGTAGAATTCCTTGTCGATCGCCGCGCCGTCCTCGATATAGAGACGGTTGACCTGTTTGCCGGCTTCGCCGGTCTGCACGGTGACGAGCGTGTGGCCAAGCATCTGCTTGGCGAAAGTCTCGGCTTCCTCGATCGACTTGGCGATGCGCACGCCGCCTTTTTCGCCGGCGGCGGCCTCCTTGAACGAGCCCTTGCCGCGCCCGCCGGCATGGATCTGCGCCTTGACGACATAGACCGGGCCGGGAAGCTGCCTTGCCGCCGCGGCGGCGTCCGCCGCCTGCAAAACCGGGACGCCAGCGGCGACGGGGGCGCCGAATTCACGTAAAATGGCCTTGGCTTGATATTCGTGAATGTTCATTTGGTTCTTTAGTCCTTTCGGACTCCTCTTCGCCGGTTGATTCAATTCAGCCGCGGCGCGGGCGGCCGTCGTTCGCTAGGGTCTGGTCACTCAGGAGAAGGCCGGATTGAGCGCGCCCGCCGCCTCGATCAGGGAGCGCACCGACGCGACCGATTTCTCGAACATCTGTTTTTCGCTCGCGTCCAGCTTGATTTCCAGGACTCTCTCGACGCCGTCCGCGCCGATCACCACCGGGACGCCCACGTAAAGTCCGTCGACGCCATATTGGCCGGAAAGATAAGCGGCGCAGGGCATCACCCGGCGCTTATCCTTCAAGAAACTTTCCGCCATGGCGATCGCCGCGGTCGCCGGAGCGTAGAAGGCGGAACCTGTCTTGAGCAGGCCGACGATCTCGCCCCCGCCCTTTCGGGTGCGGTCGACAATCGCGTCGACGCGCTCTCGCGTGGTCCAGCCCATCTCGATCATGTCGGGGAGAGGCACGCCAGCGACCGACGAATAGCGGATCGAGGGAACCATGTCGTCGCCGTGGCCACCCAGCACAAAGGCCGAAACATCCTCGACCGAGACGTTGAATTCGTCGGCGAGAAAATAGCGAAAGCGCGCGGAATCGAGCGCTCCCGCCATGCCCACGACGCGATTGACCGGCAGGCCGGAGCATTTCTGCAGCGCCCAGACGATCACGTCGAGCGGGTTGGTGATGCAAATGACGAAAGCGTTCGGCGCATATTGCTTGATGCCCGCGCCGACCTTGGTGATGACGTTTAGATTCACGGTGAGTAGATCGTCGCGGCTCATTCCGGGCTGGCGCGGCACGCCCGCGGTGACGATGACCACGTCGGCGCCCTCGATGACGGAATAATCGTCGCCCCCCGAGATGTGCGCGTCGGAGCCCGAGATCGGGCCGGCCTGCGCTAGATCGAGCGCCTTGCCGCGCGGCACGCCGCCCACGATGTCGAAGAGAACGATGTCACCCAGTTCCTTGAGACTCGCCAGATGCGCCAGAGTGCCGCCGATTTGGCCAGCGCCGATGAGAGCGATTTTCTTGCGCGACATCATTCTTCCCGTGCTCGAAGTCAGGTGAGACTGCTACCCCGCTTTTCGGCTCGTGGGAAGCCAGAATTCGGGCATCGAGCGAGAACATTGCCGGGCGCGTCCAAAAGCCGCGCGACAAATGGGCAATTTCTCGGCGGGATTGGCGCTGCCCAGAAGTTGGGCGACTGGCTCGGCGTTGACTTGCTCGCCTGTCCTGCATAGAACTACGCCAAATCTCGTATGAGATGTTCAACCAAACCTGTTCGTCCCGAGGGACGACAGGCGCACGTCCGGCGGCGCTTCGCGCTCCCGGGCGCGTTTTGCTTTGGAGCGATGCCTCTCTCCGAAAGAGAGGGCGAAGGAGAAAATCCATGTTCGAGAGCCTTTCCGACAAGCTCTCCGGCATTTTCGACAAGCTCACGCGGCGTGGCGCGCTTTCCGAGGCCGACGTCGGCGAGGCGTTGCGCGAGGTGCGCCGGGCGTTGCTCGACGCCGACGTGGCGCTCGACGTGGTCCGCTCCTTCACCGACAAGGTGCAAGCCCGCGCGGTCGGCGCCAATGTCGTGAAGTCGGTTTCGCCCGGCCAGATGGTCATCAAGATCGTCAACGACGTGCTCGTCGAAACGCTCGGCGAAACCGCCGAGCCGATCGATCTCGAGGTCCGCCCGCCGGTGACGATCATGATGGTCGGATTGCAGGGCGCCGGCAAAACCACGACCACGGCGAAACTCGCCAAGCGTCTCAAGGAGCGCCACAAGAAGCGCGTGCTGATGGCGTCGCTCGACGTGAAGCGGCCCGCGGCCCAGGAACAGCTCGCCATTCTCGGCCGACAGATCGAGGTCGACACCCTCGAAATCGTCCCGAAACAGACGCCGTTGCAGATCGCCCGGCGGGCGATGGAGTCGGCGCGGCTGCAAGGCTACGACGTCATACTGCTCGACACGGCGGGCCGCACGCATATCGACGAGCCGCTGATGCAGGAGATGGCGGACATCAAGTCCTACGCCAGTCCGCACGAAATCCTTCTCGTCGCCGACGCGCTGACCGGCCAGGACGCGGTCAATCTCGCCAAGAATTTCGACTCGCGCGTCGGCATCACCGGCATCGTGCTGACGCGGATGGACGGCGACGGACGCGGCGGCGCGGCGCTATCGATGCGTTTCGTCACGGGCAAGCCGATCAAGCTGATCGCGACTGGCGAAAAAATGGACGCGCTCGACGAGTTCGCGCCGAAGCGCATCGCCGACCGCATTCTCGGCATGGGCGATATCGTGGCGCTGGTCGAAAAGGCCGCCGCGACGATCGACGCGCAAGAGGCGGAGCGCGCGGCGCAGCGCCTCGCCAAGGGTAAGTTCGATTTGCAAGACCTATGCGATCAGCTCGCCATGGCGGAAAGAATGGGCGGAATTGGCGGCATCATGGGGCTTTTGCCCGGCGTCGCCAAGATGAAGGAGCAGTTCGCCGCCGCCAACATCGACGAAAAAGTCATCAAGCGCCAGCGCGCCATCATCCTGTCGATGACGCCCAAGGAACGGCGCAACCCCGACATACTGAAAGCCTCGCGCAAACGCCGCATCGCGACGGGCTCGGGCGTCAAGGTCGAGGACGTCAACAAGCTCCTGAAGCAGCATCGCGGCATGGCCGATCTGATGAAGTCGATGGGCTCCGGCAAACGCGGCGGCCTGATGGGCAGGGCCGCGCAGATGATGGGCATGGGCGGCATGCAAATGCCCTCGAAAGAAGAAATGGCCGAGCTGCAAAAGAAGCTGAGCCACGGCGGAGCCGCTCCGCCGACGGGCGGTCTGCCGGAGGCGCCGCCGAAGGAATTGTTTTCGCCAAAGCCCGCCCTGCCGGGACTTGGCGGCAAAGGTCTTCTGAGCGGACTCAATCCGTTCGGGAAGAAAAAATAGCGCGCGGCGCTTCGAGTGTCGCGTTTCTTGTAAAATCGAAAAAAGGAAGATCTCATGTCGCTTAAAATCAGACTGTCTCGCGGCGGCGCCAAGAAGCGCCCCTTCTATCGCGTCGTCGTCGCCGATTCGCGTTGCCCGCGCGACGGACGCTTCATCGAGCGTCTTGGCACCTTCGATCCGTTGAAGCCCAAGGACGCCGCCGACCGCCTTGTGCTCGACGCGGAAAAGGCCAAGGAGTGGATCGGCAAGGGCGCGACCCCGACCGACCGCGTGGCGCGCCTGCTTGAGAGCGTCGGCGTCGGCAAGCGCGAGAAGCGCAATAATCCCGAAAAGGCCCTGCCGAAGAAAAAGGCGCAGGAACGCGCCGCCGCCGCCGCGGCCGCCGCTCCCGCCGCCGAGTGAGCGACAAAGCGCCTCCCGCGCCGAAATCGGGGCGGGAGTTTGTGTTGCTGGGTCGTTTCGGCGCGCCGCATGGCGTGCGCGGCGAAATCCGTCTGCAAAGTTTCACCGCCGACCCGCTGGCGATCGCCACCTACGGTCCGCTGTTCGACAAACGCGGCGGGCGGAGCTTCGTGCTCGCCCAGGTCCGGCCACAGGGCAAGGACATGCTGGTCGCGCGCGTGGAGGGCGTGACCGACCGGGCCGGCGCTGAAAAGCTCGGCCGGATCGAACTTTATGCACCTCGCGCGAGACTGCCAGAGCCGGACGAAGACGAGTTTTATCTCGCCGATCTCGAAGGGTTGCGCGCGGAGACGCTCGAGGGCGCGCCGCTGGGCCATGTGCTCGCGGTGCGCAATTTCGGCGCGGGCGACATTCTGGAGGTTCGTCCCCCACAGGGGGGCGAGACCTTGATGTTCCCCTTCACCAAGGCGGTGGTTCCGAACGTGGACATCGCCGGCGGACGGGTCGTGATCGCGCCGCCGGTGGAGATCGAGGGCGAAGGCTAGGGTCGACGCCCTTCCGGCTAGCCCTCCCCCATGTCATAAGCGCCTAATGTGGCGCGCGACGATCCTCACTTTGTTTCCCGAGATGTTTCCAGGCCCGCTCGGCCTGTCGCTGGCGGGCGACGCGCTGGCGCGCGGCGTGTGGGAACTGGAGACGCGGCAAC
>JBAUVQ010000355.1:0-2570 GCA_049583305.1 Methylocystis sp. | reverse complement strand
GCAAGCGCGCCGGCAAGGACGCCGAACGCGGCAAGGCGACGCTGGTCGGGCTGCTCGGGATAGAGGCCGCCCGCGCCCGCCGCGACGCGCTGGTCGAGGAGGCGATTCGCGCGCTGGACGAGACGGGACTGGGAAGCGCGACCGAGACGCTCAAGGAGGCGGCGCGCTTCGTCGCCTGGCGCAACAACTGATTGGACAGGCCCATGACGGACCAGCGGCTCCATGACCGGCGCGAAAGAAGATCGGCGCTGCTGAAGCCGTTTCGCGTCATCCGGGCGCGGCCGCGGCTGCTGATCTGCGCGCTGATTGGCGTCACCGTCGGGCTGGTCTTGCCGGAACATATGCGCGCGGCGACGCGCGCGCTGATCGCCTGGAATGTCGCGGTGATCCTGTATCTCGTCGTGGCGGCGCGCCTCGTCGCCCGGTCGGATCACCAGACCGTCCGGCGCCGCGCGCAATTTCTCGACGAGGGGCGCCTCGTCATCCTGCTGCTGGCGATCGGCACCGCCTGCGCCTCGATGGGCGCGATCATCCTGGAGCTTGGTCCGGTCAAGAACATGGAGGGCTGGCCGAAGGCCTGGCATCTCGGGCTGACGATCCTGACCGTGGTCGACAGCTGGCTGTTCATGCACCTGACCTTCGCGTTCCATTACGCGCATGAGTATTACGACGAAGCCCTGGCCTCGCCGGAGAAGAAGTTGGAAGAGCGCGGCGGCCTGATCTTCCCCGGCAGCGAGCCGCCGGGCTATGTCGATTTCCTCTATTACGCCTACGTGATTGGCCTCGCGTCGCAGACGGCCGACGTCTGCACGGCCTCGCGCGGCATGCGCGTGCTCACCGCGGTGCACGGCACGCTGTCGTTTTTCTATAATCTCGCGATCATGGGTTTGACCGTGAATATCGCGAGTGGGTTTATTTAGGGCGTTTTCGAGCGAAGCGGCTTCCGGTTCGCGTTAAGAAAACGCACCAAGACGGCTACCCCCCGATCACCGTCGTGAACACCTGCCCGCCCCGCCCCACGGTGATCTTCCAGTAATAGGACTTGGCGCCGCTGATCTGTTCAAGATCGCGCGTGTTGCCGATCTTCTTGTCGTTGACCGAAATGATCACGTCGCCCTTTTGCAGGTTGATCCTCTGCGCCAGGGAGCCGTCCTCGATGTCCGTCGCCACGACGCCGGTCGAGACGCCCTGGACCGACATTTCCTCGGCCACCGCCGGCGAAATATTCACGAAGGTCGCGCCGGCGAAGGGGTTTTGGCCCTTCAGCTTCACGGGATCGCGCGGCGGGATTTCGGGCGCGGCGACGAGCTTCATCGGCGCGACGATCTTTTTACCGGCGCGCAACACGCCGAGGCTCGCCATTCCGCCGAGCGGCTTGGTCGCGAGCCGGTAGCCGACCGCCTCGGGATCGTCGGCGACCTGGCCGTCGACCGAGACGATCACGTCGCCGCGCTTGAGACCGGCTTCCGCCGCCGGCCCTTTCGGGTCGAGGTCGGCCAGCAGCGCGCCGGTGGGACGCTCCAGCCCCAGACTCTCGGCGATCTCCTGCGAGAGGGTTTGCAGCGTCGCGCCGAGCCAGGGACGATGCACCTGCTTGCCGCCGCCCTTGGCGGCCGCGACGACGATCTTGACCATATTGGCGGGAATCGCGAAGCCGATGCCGACCGATCCACCCGATTTCGAGAAGATCGCCGAATTGACGCCGATCATGCGGCCGTTCATGTCGACCAGCGGCCCACCAGAATTGCCGGGATTAATGGCCGCGTCCGTCTGGATGAAGAAGCCGTAATCGGAAATGCCCACCTGCGTGCGCGCCAACGCCGAGACGATTCCCTGCGTCACGGTCTGTCCGACGCCGAAAGGATTGCCGATCGCGAGCACGAGGTCGCCGACTTCGAGCGCGTCCGAATCGCCGAGTTCCATGACCGGAAAATTGCCGCCTTCGGTCAATTTCAGCACGGCGAGATCGGTGCGCGGGTCGCGCAGCAGAATCTTCGCGGGAATTTCCCGCTTGTCGGCCAGCGAAACCTTAACGTCGGTCATGCCCTCGATGACGTGATGATTGGTCACGACGAGGCCGGAGGCGTCGACGATGACACCCGAGCCCAGCGATTGCGCGATGTTGCGCCCAGGCTGTCCAGCGCCCTCGCCGAAGAAGCGACGAAAGATCGGATCGTCGAAAAAGGGATTGGCGGGCATGCGGTCGACGCGCGAGGCGAAGACGTTGACGACGGCGGGCTGCGCCTTCTTCACCACGGGCGCGAAGGAGAGCAGGGCGTCCGCGCGCGATTGCGGCACGACCCGCTCCTGCGGGGCGGGCGTCGCCTGCGCTAAGGCCTTTTCCGATGCGATGGGCCGCGAAAATATCGCGCCGATCAAGCAGATCGACGCGCCGACGATTGCAAAACGCGGGAAGGATCGCATCCGAGCTCCATGACGAGGGCGTCGGACCAATCGGCCGCAACGCGGCTGCCGCGGCCAAGCGCCGCGGGGTGGCCGGCGGACGGTTCGCGCGCCGCCGGCGATAGATTTACTTGCTCGCGGGGGCGGCCTTGGGCGCGGCCTTGGGC
>JBAUVQ010000354.1:0-14211 GCA_049583305.1 Methylocystis sp. | reverse complement strand
CTGGAAGGCCGCTGGCGCCCGCCGGTCAGCGACGGAAGCGGACGCGACCGCGCCATGGCCAAGCGCGCGCTCGCCTTGCTGAACGCGGCTGGCTACCAGCTTCAGGGCGATACGCTGACGAAGGATGGCGTGGCCGTCGCCTTCGAGATCATGGTCAAGGATCGAAGCGAAGAGCGCCTCGCGCTCAACTACGCGACTTCGTTGATGCGAATCGGCGTCGAGGCGCGCGTGCGGCTCGTCGACGAAGTGCAGTATCAGCGACGGCGCCAAAGGTTTGAATTCGACATGATGCCAGGCCAATGGATCGCGTCGGCCTCGCCGGGAAACGAACAGCGCATGCGCTGGGGCTCGACCAGCGCCTCGCAAGAGGGGTCCTATAATCTAACGGGCGCGTCGAGCCCGGCGATCGACGCGCTGATCGCCACGCTGCTCGCGGCCAACACCCACGAAGAATTCGTCACCGCCGTGCGCGCCTATGACCGCGTGCTGCTGTCCGGCTTTTATATCGTCCCGTTCTATCACGCGGCCAATCAATGGATCGCGCACGCCAGGAACCTGAAGCATCCGGAGCATTCGCCGCGCTACGCCACGCCGATCTTCGGTCCGACGCTCGACAACTGGTGGAAGGAATCGCCATGACGCCAAATCTCGCGCGAGCGGACGACGCGCGCGACGACGCGCCTCCCGGCGCATCCGAGGAGCCGGACTATGCGCGAGCGCATCCGCTGACCATGTTCGGCTTGGACGCGCTGATCGCCGGCTCGGCGCGCTTGCGTCCCGAAAGAGCGGCGCTCGCCGATCATGGCGAGGACGGATGCGCCATCCTTGCTTTCGCGGAGCTCGATTTCGCGATCAGCGCCTTTGTCGCGCGATTGCGCGAATTCGATATCGAGCCGGGCGCGCGCGTTCTACTGTGTTGTCCGCCGCGCGCCCAGGCGCTCATCGCCATCACCGCGATCGTCGCCGCCGGTTTCGAGCCGGTGCTGGCGCCGCTCGGCCTGCCCGAAGGTGCCCTGATCGTGGCCGCGAACGCGACGCAAGCCGAGGCGCTGATGGCGCCGGCGCGTTTCGCCAAACTCGACTTCGAGCAAACATTGCTCGGCGTCGCCGCGCAATGCCCCTCCATCCGCCTGCTCGGCGCGCTCTCGCCCGAGCCGATCGACGGCGCGGCGGATTTTTCGCCGCAAGGACCGCGCGCCAGGCCGCGCTCGCCGCCGACGTCGGTCAACATGATCTCCGAGAACTGGACGCCCGGCGACCGCGCGATGATCGGCGCGGTGGACGCTTCGGGCGCGCCCGCCTTTCTCGCGCAGGGCGCGCTTTTGGCCACGGGCCTCGATCTCGCGCGAAAGACCAGACAAGGCGGCGCCGCGCCGATCGTGTCGCTGGTTTCGCCCGGCTCTTTTGGCGGCCTGATCGCGGGACCGCTCGCGGCGCTGCTGTCGAGCGCCACGTTGCATTTTCTGGCGCCGTTTCGCGCGGATGCGTTTTTGCGCTTGCTCGACGAGATTGGTCCCGTCCGGCTCGTCGCGCCAAGGGCGATTCTGCCCGACCTCGCGAAATCGGGTCTGCTCGACAATGGCGCGCTGCTGTCATGCACCGCGCTGTCGCAACCGAACGACGCGCCGCTCCCGACGCTTGCCGAGGGAACTTGCCCCGTCATCGAGATCGCCGGCGCGGGCGCGTCGTTGCGCATCTCATCTCATGTTCGCGTCGACGATGACGCGCGCGTTGCGTGATAGCGCGAGACGTCGCGGTCGCTGCGTCGTTTCGCCCCGCGTCACTTGCGCTCGATTTTGATGGCCATCAATTACAGGCGGCGCTCGCGCGCATACTCATGGAACGCTTCGCGGCGCGGCCAATTTCAAATGTTACTTTACGCCGCGACAGCGAACGTAAAAATCCATCGAGGGAGAGAAATACATGTCGCTCATCACCTGGACCAAAGACCAGTTCGCGACCAATGTCAGCGCGCATGACGCCGAGCACCAGGAAATTTTCAGACTGGTCAACGCGCTCGGGGACGCCGTCGGCTCCGGCGACCGCGCCGCCGTCGGCAAACAACTCGACGCGTTGATCGCCTGCGTCGCGCAACATTTCGCCGCCGAGGAAGCCAATTTCGTAAAGTATGGATATCCCGCCTACGAAGGCCACAAGGCCGAGCATGACAAGCTCGTCGCAACCTGTCTCGATCTGCAAAAGAAATTTCACGCCGGCCAAGCCGAAATCACCGGCGACACGGCGAATTTCGTGGTCGGTTGGCTGACCAGCCACATTCCCAATATCGACAAGAAATACGGGCCGTTCCTGAACGAAAAAGGCGTCGCCTGAATCCGTTCGTTCGGTCAGGCTTTCCTAGAGTGTTTTCGAGCGAAGTGGCAACCGGTTCGCGTGAAGAAAACACGATAAAACAAGGAGTTTAGAGTGCTCCCGTTTCAACTTGAAACGGGAGCGCTCTAGCGCGAAACCGGTGATCCCTTTCGCCGAAGGCGTCGTGACATCGCGCGCCGCGCCGCGGACCAGCGGCGCGCGGATATGAGCGCGCATCGGATTGCTTCCCCCGATGCGCGCTCGTTCAGGCTTTATCTTTTTCTCCCCCGCGCGCGCCGATCGCGCGAGCCATTTCGACGAATTCGCTGGGCATCATGATGATGGTCATGGTGTTTTGTTCGGCGCCGACCTCGGTGATCATCTGCATGCGCCGAAGTTCCAGGCCGGCGGGACTTTCCATGATGGTCTCGGCCGCCTGCTTCAACAGCCCCGCCGCCTCCAGCTCCGCCTCCGCCTTGATCTGACGCGCGCGTTTTTCGCGCAAGGCCTCGGCTTCCTGCGCCATCGCGCGCTGCATGGTTTCGGGGATCTCGACATTCTTCATCTGCACGCGCTCGACCTTGACGCCCCAGGGCTCGGTGACCTTGTCGATGGTCGCCTGCAACGCCTCGGAAATCGCGTCCTGCGCCTTCAGCACGTCATCCAGCGAGTGCTGGCCGATGATGCCGCGCAGCGCGGTGATCGCGACTTGCGTCACCGCGTCGCCGACGTCGGTGACCTCGATCAGCGAACGCGCCGGGTCGACCACGCGGCGCCAGATGACCGCGTTGATCTTGATCGGCACATTGTCGCGGGTGATCGTTTCCTGTTGCTCGACAGAAGTCGTGCTGGTGCGCAGGTCGACCGTCGTTTGCCATTCCAGCAACGGCGTCAGCAGATACAGCCCCGGCCCGGATGTGCGCGCGTAACGCCCGAGAAAAAAGACCACCGCGCGCTCGTATTGATTGGCGACGCGCAGGCTGAACAACAGCATGAAAACGGCGAGCGCGACAATCCCCGCGAGAACGGGATGGGTCTCGGCGAAAAAAACGAGAAGTTGCATTGAAGGCCTCCACGGCGCGAGGGCGTCCGACGCCGCGCAACGAGCGCCAGTAGTTTGGCTTTTTGGTGTTGGCCAGAACAATCGCCGCGCGCCGTCGCTTTTTGGCGGCTCATCGCGCGTGGTAATCTGTATAATCGCCTTCGCCCCGCAAAAAAGAATCGCTCATGCCCGTTCGCCGTCTCGATCCCATTCTCGTCGACCGCATCGCCGCTGGCGAAGTGGTCGAGCGGCCGAGTGCCGCCGTCAAGGAGCTGGTCGAGAACGCGCTCGACGCCGGCGCGAGCCGCATCGATGTCGCTATCGAGGACGGAGGGCGCAAACTCATCCGCGTGATCGACGACGGATGCGGCATGGACGAGCACGACCTCGCGCTCGCCATCGAACGCCACGCCACCTCGAAGATTCCCGACGGCGATCTCACGCATATCGCGACGCTGGGTTTTCGCGGCGAGGCGCTACCCTCCATCGCCGCCGTATCGAATCTCTCCATCGACACGCGCGCCCAAGGCGCGCCGCACGGCTTCGCGATTCACGTCGAGGCCGGCGAGAAGCGGGCGCTACGCGCCGGCAATTGGCCGCGCGGCACGCGCATCGAGGCGCGCGATCTCTTCGCCGCGACTCCGGCCCGGCTCAAATTCCTCAAGACCGACCGCACGGAAACGGCGGCCGTCGCCGACGTGGTCAAACGTCTCGCGATGGCTCACGCCGACGTGCGCTTCGGGTTTTCGGCGGACAGCGGCGCCGGTTTCGATTATCCCGCTTGCGAGCCGGGCGAAGCGGGCCGCGCGCGGCGAATCGCGCAAGTGCTGGGCGAGGAATTCGTCGCCAACGCCGTTCCCCTGGACGCGGCGCGCGAGGATTTTCGCCTGAGCGGGCTCGCCGGCCTGCCGACATTCAACCGCGCGAACGCGCAGATGCAATATGTCTACGTCAACGGCCGGCCGGCGCGCGACAAGCTGCTCTCGGGCGCGATGCGCGCCGCATACATGGATTTTCTCGCCCATGACCGGCATCCCGCGCTGGTGCTGTTTCTGGAGGGCGATTACGCGGCCATCGACGTGAATGTGCATCCGGCCAAGGCGGAAGTGCGCTTTCGCGATCCCGGGCTGGTGCGCGGTTTGATCGTCGGCGCGCTTAAACAAGCGCTGGCGGGCGCGCTGCATCGCGGTTCGGACAGCAACGCGACAAGGGCGCTCGACATGATTTCGGCGCGCAACGCCGCGTCGCGAAACTGGCGCTCGAATGGCGCGCTGGACTGGGACGCGCGGCTCTCGCCCAACGCGCCGACGGAATATGCGCGGCAAGGATTCGCCGAAGGCGCGCAAGCGAGTTTTACGCCTGGTCCGCCCGCCGCCGACACGAGCGCGCAGCTCGCCGCCATCGCGCCGCAAGATTTGGATGCGCCGCTGGGCGCGGCTCGCGCGCAGCTTCACGAAACCTATATCGTCGCGCAGACGCGCGCGGGGCTCGTGATCGTCGATCAACACGCCGCGCACGAGCGGCTCGTTTACGAGAAGTTGAAGCGCCAGCGCGAGGCGAGCGGAGTCGCGCGGCAAATTTTGCTGATTCCCGTCGTGGCCGAACTGGACGCGGCGCGCATCGACGCGCTGGCGACGGCGACGGCCGAACTCGCCGAGCTTGGCCTGGTGATCGAACCCTTCGGCGCGGGCGCGGTCTTGGTGCGGGAAACGCCGGCGATTTTAGGCGAAATCGACGCGGCGAAACTTGTCGCCGACATCGCCGACGTGCTCGCCGAGGAAGGCGACGCGCGCGCGCTGTCGCGGCGTCTCGACCATGTGCTGGCGACCTGCGCCTGTCATCATTCCGTGCGCGCCGGCCGCCGTCTCGCGCCGCAAGAGATGAACGCGCTGCTGCGCGAGATGGAGGCGACGCCGGGCTCGGGCCAATGCAATCACGGACGTCCGACCTATGTCGAGCTGAAGCTCTCCGACATAGAACGGCTGTTCGGCCGCAAGTGATATCACCGCGACCGACTTCGCGTCAGGCGCCGTCGCCGCCCAGCGTTCGCGGAGCGGGCGAAATCACCTTGGCCTGACCGCCGCCGATTTCGAGCACGGACAGGCCGCGGTCGTTCGTGCCGTCGACGCGGAAGCGGAAAACGCCATCGGCGCCGTTGAAGCCCGACGGGTTGGTGAGCACGCTCTCGGAGAAGCGCTGCGAGCCCTGAGCGCGAGAAAGCGCGATTGAAAGCGAAACCGCGTCGTAGGCGAGCGTCGCGATGCGCGACGGCTCGGAGCCGAAGCGCGAGCGGTAGCGCGCCGCGAAAGCGTTGAAGCCGCCGTTCTCGGGCGCCGAGAACCACGCGCCTTGCAACGCCGGGATTTTGTAGGCCCGCGGGTCATTCCACAGGCCCGTCCCGAGAAGCTGCACGCGCTTCGTATCGATATTGGCGGCCACGATTTCGCGCGAAATATGGCCCATCGCTTCGGGCGTGTCCGGGATGAACAAGGTGTCGATCTGATCGGCGACACCCGCGACGTGCTTCACCGCCTCGCCCGCGGCGCCGGGTTTGTAGCGCTCGATGGTCATCACGCGCATGCCGTGATTGGCGGCGCTCTGCTGAAATTGCGCCAGCGCTATCTCGCCATAGCTGTTTTCGGGAATGAGCGCGGCGACTGATTTTTTGTCGCGCTGGGCGGCGAAGGAGATAATTCGCTCGACATAGTTCTCGACGAGAAACGATAGCAGATAGACGCCGCGCGTCGCGACGGAGCTGTCGGTGGAAAAGGCGATGACGGGACGCCCGGCGGCGCGCGCGATGACGCCAGCCTCCTTGACGCCAGACGCGAAAACCGGCCCCAGAATTATTTCCGCGCCCTCGCTCACGGCGCTTTGCGCGGCGGCGGCGGCGCCCGACGGGGTGGAGTGGTCGTCCTTCACGAGAATGCTGACGTCATTCGATCCGGAGTCCGCGTAAGCGAGTTGCGCGGCGTTGCGCAGCGACACGCCGACGACCGACTGGCCGGAAGCCAGCGTGAGCGGAACGATCAGAGCCATTTTGACGGAGCCGGAGCCGATCTGCTCGTTCCCCCTGACGCCCTCGCGGTCGGCGGCGCCCGGGTTGGTCGGAGGGGACGCGAAGCTCAAATCGCGACCGCCGGGGCGCCCTCCCGGGTTGCAACCCGCCAGGAACGCCGCCGCCAGAAGACTTAAAGCGAACCCAAGGCGCGGCGCGCGCGGCGCCGACAATCGTTTTGCCTCGTGCATGAAGATACTGTCTCCCGCCCCGCGGCGACAGCCGCGAAGCGCGTCCCGCCACCCAATTAATCCGAATAGGCCTGTTCCATTATCCTAAAGTCAATACACCTTCAAACGGGCCGGCGGAACCGCGGCCAGGTTTCGCCCGGCGCCGGCTTGCCGAACGCGGAGCCGTCGTTCTATATAAAGAACAACTGACCGCCAGACAGAACGTCGGGGCAAGCGGGAAGCGAGGAGAGCATGTCCGACGAGAACGCCCGCGCGGCGAACACCGGCTACACGGCCTTCGGCTTGCGGGCGGAAGCCGAACCGATCGCGCCGGGGCTGCATGTGGTCGCGACGCCGATCGGCAATCTGCGCGACGTTTCCTTCCGGGCCCTGGCGACGCTCGCGGCGGCCGACGCGGTCATCGCCGAGGACACGAGGGTTACGAGCGTGCTCTTGGCGCATTACGGCATTTCGTCGCCGCTCGTCGCCTATCATGAACACAACGCCAAGGTCATGCGGCCGCATCTCATCGCGCGGCTGGAGGCGGGCGCCGCGCTGGCGCTGGTGTCCGACGCCGGCACGCCGCTCGTCTCCGATCCGGGATTCAAGCTGGTGCAGGAGGCGCTGGAGGCCGGCGTCAAGGTGACCTCGGTTCCCGGCCCCTCGGCCGTCCTGGCCGCGCTCGTGGTCGCCGGCCTGCCGACCGACCGATTCTTTTTCGAGGGGTTTTTGCCGCATAAAAGCGGCCCGCGGCGCGCGCGCCTCGCCGAGCTCGCGCGCGTGCCGGGCACGCTGGTGTTTTTCGAAAGCCCGCGCCGCGTCGCCGAAACCCTGCAAGACTGCCTCGCCGCGCTGGGCGACCGCGAGGCCGCCATCGCGCGCGAACTGACCAAGATGTTCGAGACCGTGCGGCGCGGCACGACCGCCGAACTGGCTGCCGCCCTGGCCGAGGAGGAGCCGCCAAGGGGTGAAATCGTGCTGTTGATCGCGCCGCCCCAGCCGGGCGCCGAGGCGATTCAGGAAGCCGACCTCGACGCGGCGATCGACGCGGCGCTGACGACCCATTCGGTCAAGGACGCGGCGAGCGTCGTCTCCGCCGCGACCGGCCAGCCGCGTCGGCAAGTCTATGCCCGAGCGCTGCAAATTTCGGCGGGCCGGGAGAAGTGAAGCCGCCATCCTCGCGAAAACGCCGCGCCGGCCACGACTTCGGCCTGCGCGCGGAAAGCCTGGCGGCGATTTGGTTGAGGATGAGGTTTTACAAGATTCTGGCCCGGCGCTATCGCGTCAACGGCGGCGAAATCGACATTATCGCCAGACGCGGCGACGCCATCGCCTTCGTCGAGGTCAAGGCGCGCGAGGAGATGGACGACGCCTTGATCGCCATCACCCCGCAAAAGCAGCGCCGCCTCTCCATCGCCGCCGCGCGCTGGCTGGCGGCGAACCCCTGGGCCGCGAATTATACGCTGCGCGCCGACGCGGTGTTCATCGCCCCCCGCCGCCTGCCGCGCCACGTGATCGACGTGATGGAGTTGCGGATCGGGTGACGGGCGTCCGCGACTGGACAGGATCGATCTGGCGGGGCAAAAAGAGGCTAATCGAAGCGCCGCGGCGCCACGCAACCTCATGAGACGCTGATATGAACAAGCCGACCCTAGAAGTCGAAGCGCTGAAAGGCGCGGCGGCGATGTTCGCCCGCTACCGGCGCGACGATTCGCCAAAACCCAGGCGCTGGAACGAAACGCTCGACCTTATCCTCGCGCATCGCTCGCACCGCGCCTTCCTGCCCCAAAAACTCCCCGAGGGCGCGCTGGAGACGATCGTCGCCGCGGCGCAATCGGCCTCGACCTCGTCGAATCTCCAGGTCTGGAGCGTTGTCGCGGTGGAGGACCAAGAGCGCAAGAACCGCCTCGCCGATCTCGCCGGCGGACAAAAGCACATTCGGGACTGCGCGGTGTTTCTGGTCTGGCTGTCCGATCTCGCGCGCTTGGATCATCTGGCGAAATTGAACGGCCGCGAGGCTGGCGCCCTCCCTTATGTCGAACTGTTCCTGACCGGCGTCGTCGACGCCGGTCTGGCCGCGCAAAACGCCGTCGTGGCGCTGGAATCGCTGGGGCTCGGCTCGGTCTATATCGGCGCCATGCGCAACCACCCCGAGGTAGTCGCCAAGGAGTTGAATCTGCCGCCCAATGTCTTCGGGGTGTTCGGCATGGCCATCGGCATTCCCGATCCCGCGGCGGAAACCGGCGTCAAGCCGCGCCTCGGCCAGGGAGCCGTTTTGCACCGCGAGCAATATTCCTGGGGCGACGCGCAACTCGACGCGATCAATACGCTCGACGTGAAATTCCGCGAGTTCCAGAAGGAGCAGGGCCTGCCCGAACAGGGCTGGATACGTCAGGTTCTGTCGCGGGTGCGCGGCCCCGACGCGATGAGCGGGCGCGACCGCCTGAAAGAGGCGCTCAAGGCGCTGGGCGTGGAGCTGAGGTAATTTTCGCGGCGGCCGATTAGCGAATGGATGGGTTCATCTGGTCCAAGCGCGAGCGGGCGCCCTCGCGTATGCCGAAGGATATGATCAGGCTGAACATGGCCGCCGACATGCACCACAGCGAATACCAAGCCGCGCGGTTGTGCGCGAGCGAGTAGACGAAGGTGATGAACACCACCGCGCCGAACAGCCGCAGCGCCCGACTGTCGTTAAAAACCAGGGGAACGACCGTCAAGCCGAGATAGGCGAGGTCGGCGATCACGGGCGGGCGGTCGAAGCCCGGATCGTATGCCAGCGAATGTTTGACGACGCTCACATCGATGCCGTCGGCGCCGGCGAGCTGGAAGCCCAGATAAAGCGCGAGCACTCCGCCGCAGGCGCACATCTGTTTCCAGACGCGCTTGCGGGCCGGATTGGTTTCCGCGATCGACGCGGCCAGCGGCGTGAGCACCGGCCATACGAGGAACGCGATGATCGTGTAGAGGTAGCGGAAGAACTCGTCCCCTTCGAAGGGGCGTTCGAGCGACCACCACACGACGCCCTCGACGAACTGATGCATCGAGAACACCAGTGGAAAGACCGCGAAACCCAGCATTCGCCGGTCGTGCCGCAACGCCCGGTATGTCGTCGCCGCGCCCACGACCGCGAGGGCGCATCCGGCATTAATGCTCGCCGCCAGGGAATAGCACATCGCTTGTTTCCGCCCTTTCCGCAAAACACGTCCGCGCGAGCGATGTCTCCCCGCGCGGTTGGAGGAAGTCACCTTAATTGGCGCTCCAAGCCTTACTGGCGCGCCAAGACGGACCCGTGACGCCGCCGATTGCGGTAAAACTAGCTTCGCCGCGGCTAGAATCAACTGCGTATTGTCCCGTAGTTCCGGGCGCTCAGACGACCGAACGAAACAACTGAATCGAAGCGCGCGGCGCCCTTCCCCGTGCGCGCGGGGCCATGGGAGCCGCGCGAGTTTTGTCGGTTGTCGCCGCCCTCGAACGCCTTGGTCGCGCGCTCGCGACGAGATGCGCGCGACACGGGCAAGCGGGCAGAGGGTCTCGCGCCCCAAATTGGCGCGGTTGTTTCGGGGCGTCGACTCATCCGGTCCCATGACGGGGCTGGCCAACAGCGCTCTTGCTCGCCGGCGCGCGAGCCCCTACATGCGAGCCTGGACACGCGCGCGAGGGACGAATGGACGAGCATCACAGGGCGGGACCGGAGAGCTGGCACGCCACCACCATCGTGATGGTGAAGAAGGACGGCAAGACGGTGATCGCCGGCGACGGACAGGTGAGCCTCGGCCAGACCATCATGAAAGGCAACGCCAAAAAGGTGCGGCGGCTCGGCAAGGGCGATGTGATCGCCGGCTTCGCGGGCGCCACGGCCGACGCCTTCACGCTGTTCGAGCGACTCGAATCCAAGCTGGAGCAATATCCCGGCCAGCTCACGAGGGCCTGCGTCGAACTCGCCAAGGACTGGCGCATGGACCGCTACCTGCGCCGGCTGGAGGCGATGATGCTGGTCGCCGACAAGGATGTCGGCCTGGTGCTGACGGGCTCGGGCGACGTGCTGGAGCCCGAAGCCGATCAGGGCGGCTCCGTCACCGCGATCGGCTCGGGCGGCAACTATGCGCTCGCCGCCGCGAGGGCCATGCTCGACAGCCCGCACGACGCCGAGGCGATCGCCCGCCGCGCGATGAACATCGCCGCCGACATATGCGTCTATACCAATCACAATATCGTCGTCGAAACGATCTGATCCGCATCGCTCGCTGAAGGAAACGTAATATGGCCGATTTCTCGCCGCGCGAGATTGTCTCCGAACTCGACCGCTACATCGTCGGCCAATCGGCGGCCAAGCGGGCGGTCGCCATCGCGCTGCGCAATCGCTGGCGCCGCCTGCGCCTCGAAGGCCAGATGCGCGAGGAGGTTCTGCCCAAGAACATATTGATGATCGGCCCCACCGGCTGCGGCAAGACCGAGATCGCGCGCCGGCTGGCTCGGCTCGCCGACGCGCCTTTCCTGAAGGTCGAGGCCACCAAATTCACCGAGGTCGGCTATGTCGGCCGCGACGTCGAGCAGATCGTGCGCGATCTCGTCGAGGTGGCGATCAGCCTGGTCAAGGAGCGCCGCCGCAAGGGCGTCGAGGCGCGAGCCCAACTCGCCGCCGAGGACCGCGTGCTCGACGCGCTGGTCGGTCCCGCCGCCCAGCCGGCGACGCGCGAAAGCTTTCGCAAAAAATACCGCGCCGGCGAACTCGACGACAAGGAGATCGAAATCGAAATCGCCTCCACCGGACCGAGCGGGCCCGTGTTCGAAATGCCGAACATGCCGGGCAGCGTCACCGCCTTTTCGCTCGGGGACATTTTCGGCAAGGCCTTTCAGGGCCGCTCCAAGACGCGCAAGCTTCATGTGAAGGACGCCATCGCGCCGCTCGTCGCCGAGGAGAGCGAGAAGCTGATCGACCAGGAAGAGAGCGTGCGCGAGGCGATCCACGATGTCGAGAACAATGGCATCGTGTTCATCGACGAAATGGACAAGATTTGCGCGCGCGAGGGCCGCGGCGGCGGCGACGTTTCGCGCGAAGGCGTGCAGCGCGACCTGCTGCCGCTGATCGAGGGCACGACGGTGACGACGAAACACGGCTCGGTGAAGACCGACCATGTGCTGTTCATCGCCTCGGGCGCCTTTCATGTCGCCAAGCCCTCGGACCTTCTGCCGGAGCTACAGGGACGCCTGCCGATCCGCGTCGAACTCTCCTCCCTCAATGAGGAAGATTTCCGCCGCATCCTCACGGAAACGGAAGCCTGCCTGACCAAGCAATATGTGGCGCTGCTCGGCACGGAAGGCGTCGAGCTGGAATTCGCGCCGAGCGCGGTGGACGCCATCGCCAAGGTCGCCGTTGAGGTCAACACCTCGGTCGAAAACATCGGCGCGCGGCGGCTGCAAACGGTGATGGAGCGCGTGCTCGACGACATCAGCTTCACGGCCTCCGACCGCGATGGCGAAAAGATCGTCATCGACGGCGAATTTGTCGAGAAGCACATCGGCGATCTCGCGAGGAACCGGGATTTGAGCCGGTTTATTTTGTAGGGTCTTCGTGCGCTTTGTGTCCTTTGTGGTGTAGTTTCGGGGGAATAAATTGAACCACGAAGGACACAAAGAACACGAAGCCCTGCATGCTCGCGCGCAAGCGGCGGCGCGGGTGGCCGTCGACGCCGGGCTCAAGGTGCATAAGGCGTTGGGGCCGGGCTTGCTGGAGTCCGCTTACGAACATTGCCTCGCATATGAGTTGACGCAACGGGGCGTCCGGATTCACCGCCAGATCGCTTTGCCGCTCGTTTACGAAGACACCCGCCTCGACGCCGGATACCGCCTCGATTTGATCGTGGACGAGGCGGTGATCGTGGAGGTAAAGGCGGTGGATGCGCTCGCTCCGATCCATGACGCGCAAGTTCTCACCTATCTGAAGCTCTCCGGTCTCCGGTTGGGACTATTGATGAACTTCAACGTCGTCCTGTTCAAGCAAGGATTGAAACGCTTGATCCTCTGACTTTGTGCTCTTCGTGCCCTTCGTGGTGAAATGAACCACAAAGGGCACGAAGAGCACAAAGGAAAACCCCGCACTTGCGCGGGACAAAAACCATTGCCATAAGGACCGCCTGTCTCCCCTCAACCGGCGCATCCCATGTCCAGTTTCCCCGAGCGCGTCTTCTCCGGCGTGCAGTCCACCGGCAATCTGCATCTCGGCAACTATCTCGGCGCGATCGTCAAATTCGTCGAGCTGCAAAAGAGCCATGACTGCCTCTATTGCGTCGTCGATCTGCACGCGATCACCGTGCCGCAGGATCCACTCACGTTGCGCGACAACACGCGCGAGATCGCGGCGGCCTTCATCGCCTGCGGCATCGACCCGAAGAAGCACATCGTCTTCAACCAGAGCCAGGTTCCCGAACACGCGGAACTCGCCTGGGTGTTAAACTGCATCGCGCGCATCGGCTGGCTGAACCGCATGACGCAGTTCAAGGATAAGGCCGGCAAGGACCGCGAGAACGCCTCGATCGGGCTCTATGATTATCCCGTGCTGATGGCCGCCGATATTCTGATCTATCGCGCGACGCATGTGCCGGTCGGCGAGGACCAGAAGCAACATCTGGAACTGGCGCGCGACATCGCGCAAAAGTTCAACAATGACTTCGCCGAGTCCATCGTCCGTAACGGGCACGAAAGCGGGGTGTATTTTCCGCTGCCCGAGCCGCTGATCTCCGGCCCCGCGACGCGCGTGATGAGCCTGCGCGACGGCTCGAAAAAGATGTCGAAGTCGGACGCGTCGGAATATTCGCGCATAAATCTCTCCGACGACGCCGAGCAGATCGCGCAGAAAATCCGCAAGGCCAAGACCGACCCCGAGCCGCTGCCGAGCGAGGAAAAGGGACTGGAAGGGCGCCCCGAGGCGGCGAATCTCGTCGGGATTTTCGCCGCGCTTTCGGGGCGCGACAAGGTGGGCGTGCTCGCCGAATATGGCGGCGCCAATTTCTCGACCTTCAAGAACGCGCTGGTCGATCTCGCGGTGGAAAAGCTCGCGCCGATCACCGCCGAAATGCGCAAGATCACCGCCGACCACGATTACATCGACACGGTGCTACGCGACGGCTCCGCGCGCGCGCGGGCCATCGCCAGCGAGAACATGAAGGCGGTGAAGGATATAGTCGGGTTTTTGCGGTGAGAGGAATTGCGTCGGCGAATTCGAATGAGCGCCGACGCTGTTATGCTCACCCCCGCCGCCACGCGATCAGCCCCGCCGTCGACCCGTCCAGCGCCGCCGTCGACGCGCCAGAATCCTCGACGATCGGCGCCAACCGCCCCGCCAGTTCCTTGCCCAGCTCCACGCCCCATTGGTCGAACGGGTTGATGTCCCAGATCACCGACTGCGTGAACACCTTGTGTTCATACAGCGCGACGAGACGGCCGAGCGTGCGCGGATCGAGTTTTCGATAGAGCAGCGTGCTCGACGGGCGGTCGCCGGAAAAGACCTTGTGCGGCGCGAGGCGCTCCACCTCGGCCTCGGAGCGCCCCTCCTTGCGCAGCAGCGCCTTGGCCTCGTCCAGCGTGCGGCCGTGCAAAAGGGCTTCGCTTTGGGCGAGGCAGTTGGCGAACAG
>JBAUVQ010000353.1:0-2291 GCA_049583305.1 Methylocystis sp. | reverse complement strand
CCCGCAACCCGCGCCAATGCGGTAGCCCGGAACAGCGCGGATATCAACGCGGACATCAACGCGGCGAATCGCCTCGCGTCCTTCGCCGGCAGTTCCCGCGCGACGACCGGCAACACGCGCAAGGCGGCGCGCGCGGCGATGATGACGGAGACCTCGCGGGGCTGCGTCTCCAGCCACGCTTCGAGGAATTTCTCATCCCTAAACTCCAAATCCCTCTTCGCAACATCGTCGCTCATCTAAATCTCCGCGCCGCTCAAGATGGCGCCGGCGTTGGCGGGGCGCAAGGTTGGGGTGGCGTCGCCCCCTCCCTAGCCCTCCCCCGCTTCGCGGGAGAGGGGACGCGCTCCACTGGCGTGAGTCGGGGGCTTGGTGAAGGGTCGGGCCTGCCCCCTCTCCCGCTTTAGCGGGGGAGGGTTGGGGTGGGGGCCGCCCTTGTCGGCTTCGCGGCTCCGGCCTATAGACCTTTGCGGCGCGGCTTCTGAAGTGATGCAAACATGCTCGATACAACTGAAATCGGTATTTTCACGGCCCTTGGCGTCGCTTTCGCGGCCGGGTTGCTGTTCCTCGCCCTGTGGGGCAAGCGGAACCCGCTGCGCGTTTGCGCTTACGCGCTGATCGCCGTCTCGTTTCTCTATGTCGGCTTCGCGCTGCGCTCGAACGACCCCAACAGCTGGGTCGCCGTGGAGATGACCGGCGTCGCGGTGTTCGGATCGCTGGCCTATATGTCGATCATCTTCTCGCCCTGGTTCCTTCTGGTCGGCCTCGCGCTGCATCCCTTGTGGGCGATCGTGTTCCATTACAGCGGCTCGGGCTCGGTGTTCACGCCGCCGCCGTTCGCGCTGGCCAACGCTGGCTTCGACGTGGCGCTGGCGCTTTACGCCGGATATGCGATCCTGCGACAGCGCGGCGACAAGACCGCCAATCCCGTCACCCAAGACAATCGCAAAACCAAAAGAGCCCAAGGCAAATGAACGCGCCCACCGACCTGACCCTTCGCCACGACTGGAGCGTCGAGGAAATCGTCGCGATTCACGACGCGCCTCTGCTCGATCTCGTCGCGCGGGCCAGCGGCGTGCATCGACGCCATTTCGACCCCAGCGACATTCAAAAGGCCGCGCTGCTGTCGATCAAGACCGGCGGCTGCCCCGAGGATTGCTCCTATTGCCCGCAGTCCGCGCATCACCGCGAGGTCAAGCTCGATCGCGTCGATCTTCTGGCGGTCGACGAGGTGCTGAGCGCCGCGAAAACGGCGCGCGAGGCGGGCGCCGACCGTTTTTGCATGGGCGCGGCCTGGCGCTCGGCGCCGCGCGGACCGCGTTTCGACGCCGTGGTGGAGATGGTGCGCGGCGTGCGGGCGATGGGCATGGAAGCCTGCGTCACGCTCGGCATGGTCGACGCCGAGCAGGCGAAGAGCCTCGCCGACGCGGGGCTGACAGCCTACAACCACAATCTCGACACCGGGCCGGAGTTTTACGGCGAAATCATCTCGACCCGCACCTACGAGGACCGGCTGGAGACTCTTAAGGCCGTGCGCGGCGCGGGGCTGGAGATGTGCTGCGGCGGCATCATCGGCATGGGCGAGAGCGTCAGGGACCGCGCGGGCATGCTGGCGGTGCTCGCCGGCTTCGACCCGCATCCCGAGAGCGTGCCGATCAACACGCTGGTCGCCGTCGAGGGCACGCCGCTGGCCGGCCAGGCGCCGCTCGATCAGCTCGATCTCGTGCGGATGATCGCGACGACGCGCATCGTCATGCCGAAGTCGCGCGTGCGGCTGTCGGCGGGCCGCTCGTTCCTGTCGCGCGAGGCGCAGATCCTGTGTCTGGTCGCCGGCGCCAATTCGATTTTCTACGGCGAAAAGCTGCTGACCACCGGCAACAAGGGCGTGAACGAGGACGACGCGCTGTTTTCGGCGCTGGCGGGACGGGAGACCCCCTCCCCGGCTCTCGCCCGTTAACGCGGGACGGTTGGCGCGGAGCAATTTCGAGGATGCGCGATGGCTGTCCAAAAGCGTTTTTATCTCGCGGGGGTGATGGGCTGGCCCATCGCCCATTCGCGCTCGCCGAAAATCCATAATTACTGGCTGAAACTGCACGGGCTGGAGGGCTTTTACGCGCCCTTGGCCGTCGAGCCCGGCAAGCTCGCCGCCGCGCTGCGGGCGCTGGCGCCGCTGGGATTTTCGGGCTGCAATCTGACCATCCCGCATAAGGAGGCGGCGCTAAAGCTCGTCGACCGGACTGGTCCCACGGCGACGCGGGTCGGCGCGGTCAACTGCGTTCTGGTCGAGGCGGACG
>JBAUVQ010000352.1:0-1575 GCA_049583305.1 Methylocystis sp. | reverse complement strand
TGCACGTCGCGCGCGGGGCGGCGCCAGTCGATGCGCGCCTCGGCCTTGTCGATCTTTTGCGCGTAGGTGACGCCCGTGTCGCTCTGCGGCGTGAACACCAGTTCGTCGCGCTCCAGCGCCTCCAGCGCGTCGGCCATCAAGGGCGCGCCGGCGAGGGCGAGCGCGTCGTGCAACTCGCCGGCGGTCATGTCGGGGCCGATGGCAACGCGCGCCTCCATGGCAACCGGGCCAGTGTCGAGCCCCTCCTCCATCCTCATCACGTCGACGCCGCTCTCGCTGTCGCCGGCCATGATCGCGCGCTGGATCGGCGCCGCGCCGCGCCAGCGCGGCAGGATCGAGCCATGAAGATTGAGGCAGCCGAAGCGCGGCGCGTCGAGAATCGCTCGCGGCAGGATCAGCCCATAGGCCGCGACGACCGCGACATCGGCTTTGTGCGCGGAAAACGCTCCCGCTTCCGCCTCGCCGCGCAACGCGCGAGGCGTCAGCACGGGAAGACCGAGGCTTTCGGCGAGAAGGTGGACAGGAGACTTGCGCGGCTCCATGCCGCGTCCTGCCGGGCGTGGCGGCTGCGTGTAAACCGCGACGATTTCATGCGCTCGCGCGAAAATCTCCTTCAGGAGGCCCGTCGAAAATTCCGGCGTGCCCATGAAGACGACGCGCATCAGGCGTCCGCGTTTTCGGTCGCGTGCTCTGCGGCGCGGGCGTCGAGCCGCGCGGCCTTAGTGAATTTCTTCACGACGCGCTCGCGTTTCAGGCGCGACAGATGATCGATGAACAACCCGCCTTCGAGATGGTCCAGCTCATGCTGCACCACGGTCGCGAGCAGCCCGTCGGCGTCGAATTCGATCGTCTCGCCGTCGCGGGTTAGATGGCGCACGCGCACCCGCGCGGGGCGCTGCACGTCCTCGAAATATTCGGGAACGGAGAGGCAGCCCTCATTATAGGTGCTGAGCTCCTCGCAGGCCCAAATGATTTCCGGGTTGAGCAGGAACAGCGGCGCCGGCGGCTCGGCGTCGTCCTTTCGCTTGGCGATGTCGATGACGACGATCCGCTTGGCGACGCCCACCTGCACGGCGGCGAGGCCAATACCCGGCGCCTCGTACATGGTCTCCAGCATGTCGTCGAGCAGCCGGTGGATCTCCGCGTCGATCCGCTCGACCGGCTTGGAAATGACCCGTAGACGCGGGTCGGGGAGGGTGAGGATGGGAAGCAAGGCCATGGGTTCGCCCAGGGTTGATCGGTTTATCCTCAGATAAGCGCGAGGGCGCGCGGCGTCAAATGGGAGCCGCCCTCGCTGCCCAGTCGCATTGAAATTTCCGCGGCGCGTTTCGACTGGCGAATTGCCGAACGATCACGCCCACGGCCCGGCCCTCGCGGGGGCGGCCAGCATGTGACGCTACCCGAATTATTTTTTGGCCAACTCGGCCTGTGTCCCTCTTCGAGCGCCTCTAAGAGTCGGACTCAAAATGTTGACGTTTAGGATCAAGCCCTTGCGATGCGCCGGGTGAGAGTGGGGATGTGCGCGACGAGCGCCCATGCGACGGCGCTGTCGATCGTGGCTTCAAAGTCCTTGGC
>JBAUVQ010000351.1:0-10329 GCA_049583305.1 Methylocystis sp. | reverse complement strand
CATCTATGTGAAGCCGCTGCTCGCCGCGCTCAAGGCGACGACGCAAATCGCCGCGCTCGCGCACATCACGGGCGGCGGCTTTCCCGACAATCTGCCGCGCGTCTTGCCGAAAGGACTCGGTGTGCGGCTCGACCTTTCGGCGATCGACCTGCCGCCGGTGTTCCAATGGCTCGCGCGGGCCGGCGGCCTCGCGCAGAGCGAGATGCTGCGCACGTTCAACTGCGGAATCGGCATGGTCGTCGTCGTCTCGAAAAACGGGGCGGACGAAGCGGAGGCGGCGCTGCGCGCGGTGGGCGAGACTCCGCGAAGGATCGGCGAGATCGTCGAAACCACGGGCGGGGAGCGCGTCCTCGTCGACGGAGCCCCGCGGCTGTGAGACGGCTTCGCACCGCGATACTGATCTCCGGCCGCGGCTCCAACATGGACGCGCTGATCGACGCGGCGCGACCGCTCGATTTTCCGGCGGAAATCGCGCTCGTGCTGTCCAACCGTCCCGATGCTCCGGGCCTCGCCCGCGCGAAAGGCCTGGGGCTCGCGACGGCGGCGGTCGATCACAAGATTTACGCGGGACGCGAGGAATTCGAGCGCTCCATGCAAATCGTGCTGGAGACCTATCGCATCGACTTCATCTGCCTCGCCGGCTTCATGCGGCTGCTGACGCCCTGGTTCATCGGCCGCTGGAGCGGGCGAATGCTGAACATCCACCCCGCCCTGCTGCCGTCCTACCGCGGCTTGCATACGCATGAGCGGGCGCTGGCCGATGGCGTGAAGATTCACGGCTGCACCGTGCATTTCGTCGTCCCGCAAATGGACGAAGGCCCGATCGTCGCGCAAGCCGCCGTGCCGGTTCTCGACGACGACACGCCGCAAACGCTCGGCGCGCGTGTGCTGGCGCAAGAGCACGCGATCTATCCGCTGGCGCTGCGCCTCGTCGCCTCGGGCGCGGTGCGCGTCGAGGGGGGTAGGGTTTTGGGCGCGACCGGACGGACGGAGGATGTGTTGGTCGCGCCGAACGCGGCGGGTTTGAACTAATCGGGTTTCGCGACGCCTTCTCCGGCAAGCGGTTTGGATCGCGGTTCTTCTCTCGGCGCCTCCAGCGCGTTCCGGTTCAAGCCGTGGGATAAAAAGTTTGAGGTTTTCAATCCGAATTTTCGCGAAAAAAAAGCCCCACCCAACGGCTGAGCGTCGAGCGGGGAAGTTAGGGGACTTCACGCGAGGGGAGACCTTCCGCATGAAGTTGGTTGCGCCGATCCATGGGCGGTCAGTGGGCCTCCGCGCCAATCGCTCGGCGCGGAAGCGATAAGGATTTATCTCTTGCGCGTGATCGCCTTCACGCCTTCTTCACCCAGCAATTCGCGCATTCGGCCGAGGATTTGCAGCGTGACGCCGAAGCAGCCCAGCGACATCCAGCCGAAGAACGCGAAACCCCAGTGCAGCGGGCTCGCGAAGCCTTCGTCCATCCAGAAGCCTGTGTGGCCCCATTCGTTGAAGCCAATGTTGGGGATCACCATGAAGGTGCCGACGACGAAAATGCCAAAGGGCAAGGATGCGCCCTTGGAAAACGACGGCAGCCGGGTCATCGCGTAAACATAGGCGCCGAAGCCGATGACCGCGAACAGCGGGTAGGACATATAGAACGTGACGATGTTGCTCGGCGTGAAATCCGAGTCGCGCACCGCGGTCATGTGCCAGACCGCCGTCTGTTCCGTGAAGAAGCTCAGGCCGACGTAAAGCGCGATCGCGAACACGACGAGCCATTGCACCAGCACGTAATAGCGCCGCGTCTCCTCGATCGGCGTGATGTCTTTGAGATCGCGATCGCGCGAGCGCCACAGATAGCCGCAGACTCCAACGAAACCGAACACCGAAGCGAAGACCGCGACGATCAGCGGATTTCGCCAGTAAAGCTGGAATTCCGGCGCGAAGGAGTCGAGACCCTGGCTCCAGCCAAACAGCTGTTCGTAAATTCTCGTCAATGCCGCGAAGCCCAAAACGACGCCGAGGCCAATCCAAAGGGTCTTCAGGTTCATCGGCTTTTGCGCGGCCGTCGCGGCGCCGGCCTCGGTTGCGATATTTTCGATGCTCATTTTTCTCTCCGATTCAAAAAAGATTAGACGGGTCGACGCGGCGGCGCCCATGCGCCGCCGGGAACGTCGTCAAAGACCTGGTCGATCACGACACGCGAATGCTGATGTCCGTGGGAACGACCATATTTTGCTGGTTGCAATGGAACTCGCCGAGCCGAGCGAAACGCGCGGCGGCGCTTCCGCGTCGCTGGTCCCTTTGAAACGATGCTATTTTTAGCGGGCGCTTAAAGCCGCTCGCGAGGAACGCGAGAGCAAGCCGCCCTTTCGCGGGGACTGAAAATCAGATGATGGAAAATGGAGGCGCGCGCGGCGATAAGGGTCCGAGCTCGGGCGCCGCCCGACGCGCCTCGACGCGATAAAGCGTCGGCGGGACGCTGGCCTCGTCCGACCATTCCACTCTGCTCGCGATTTCGCGGTCCGAGAGGACGTGAAAAACGTTCGAGTGGAGAATACAACAGGCGCCGTGATGGTGGGCTTTCGGCGACGCTGGCGCGCCTTCCGGACCCGTGTCCGTTTGCTGCGCGCAGTTAAGGCGAAAGCCGGCCGTCGCGTCCGCCGTCACGCCGCCCGCGAGCGCGACGCCCGAGAAAAGCATTTGCAACGCAAGCGCCCATACGACAGCCACCGCCATGAAGGCGTTGCTCTTGTTTCGATGCGTGCCGCTTGGCCTGATCAACGTCGAATTCCCGTTGGGAAGAGGCGACGCTATGCTGCATCGCCGTTGTCGTCAAGAGCGGCGTCCGCTCTTTAGTGCATTGTCCCCCGGCGGCCGTGGCCCGCCGCCGGGGAGGTCGGATGCAACGCGACTTCGGAGCGGGGAGGATGCCCGTGAAGCCAAGCGTGTCGACGACCTATTCGAAACCGAGACGCGAGCGAGGTCGCGAGGGTCAAGCCGGCTCCACTTCTTCTTGCGGCGCCCGCGTTGTCGCGACGAGCCCCAGCCAGCGGCTGGCTCCCGGCGCGAAGCGGCGAATGAGCCATTCCGCCAACAGCACGACGATCAGCGAGGCGCCGAGCGTCGGCAAGAAAACGCCAAGCACGATCACCAGCCCGACGACGAAAACGGCGAGGCGAGGCGGTTGCGCCAGCGCCGGCGGCGCCCCGAGCGCGTTGTGGGGACGACGCCGCCACCACATCAAGAACGAGGTGACGACGAGCACGAGATAGCCGATGGCCGTCATCAGCCCCAGCAGTTGGTTGAACCAGCCAAACAGTTGGCCCTCGTGCGCGGCGACGCCGATGCCCATGACCCGATCAATCAAAGGCCTGTCGCCAAACGTCTCGTGCCTGACCTCCTCGAAGCTCTTTGGATCGAACTCGAAGGTCTCGCGAAGCGTGCGATTTTGCGAGTCGGAGCGCGCGACCCAGTTAGGTTTCTTCATCGACGGCGGTGAAACCAACACCGGATCGGCGAGGCCAAGCGGCGCCACCTGCGCGACGATTTCGTCGAAGCCGACGATCGGCTCATGCTTGCCGCCATGTCCCGCATGACCGGCATGCTCGCCCGAGCCCGCGCGGTGTTCCGCGTGTTCGTCGAATGCTTCGGCCACGGCGGGCGGCGCATTGCGGAAATTCTCCATCCGCACCGCCTTCTCGCTCGCGGGCCCGGTCGTCCAGTCCTGCTTGACCGGCCGCGCCTGTCCCGTCCCGCGCATATATTTGAAGCCCTCGCCCCAAACCTTTGTCCAGGGCAGCGCGGAAATCAGGAAGAACAACGCGAACACGGAAAGATAGAAGCCGGTGACGCCGTGCAGATCGCGCAAGAATTGGCGCCCTCCGGCGCCAAGCCGCGGATATAAAACGCCGGCCAGCCCCGACGAGCGCGGCCACCATAGATACAGGCCGGTAATCACCATGACGATCGCCCAGGCGCCAGCCAGTTCGACGGCGATGGCTCCGGGCTCGCCAAGCAGCAGTTCGCCGTGCAGATCGTGCATGAAGCTCGTGAGACGACTCTTCTGGACCTGCGTCTCGATGATCGCCAGCGTGTCGGGCCGCACGAGGACGCGCAGCTCTTTCCCTTCCGGCGTCGTCAGATGCACGCGCGCCGCGTCGGTGGGATCGTCGCGCAATTGCAGAGCCTTGAGCCGCGCGCCGGGATTGGCCTGAAGCGCCGCCTCCACCTGATCGTCGAGCGATTTCGGCGCCGACGACAGCGCGAGATGATCGAAGCCGCGGTCGAGAAAGGCGTCGATCTGCGGCTTGAACAGATAGACCGAGCCGGAAAGACTCAGCACGACGATGAAGGGCAAACAAAACAACCCCGCATAAAAATGCCATCGCCAGACCGTGCGATAGGCGGCGCCGGCGTTGGCGGCGGCCGAATATTCGGCGATGGGGCGCGTGATGAGGCTCATTTTGTTTCCCTCCGCTCGAAGCGGCCGCTCCCTCGAAATCTCGAGGTAACGGCGCGGCGAGGTTCTAGTGAAAAACGAACAGCTGATTGGCGGAGAATGATCCGCCGGGCGGCGGCGGCGCCTGCACCGACGCAAGTATCTTATTGACTTGCGAGCTCAACGCCGGGTCCGAGGCGCCAACAACCGTGTGCGACACGACTCGACCCGAGGCGCCGATCGTGAAACGAACGCTTACATTGCCATGCAGACTCGTCGTCGCCGGCGAATGGCGTCTGATTTCGGCCGCGACCTTGCGCGCGTAAGCCTTTTGCGCGGTGGCGCCGCCGCTTCGCGCCACGTTGGAAACAATGCCGCTTTCCTTGGCGCAGGCCGCTCCGCAGAACAGCAGCGCGGCGGTTGCATAGACCATTATCCTCATTCTCTTTCGCTCCGTTTATGTCGCGTTGTCGGAACTCTCGATCACGACGTCTCTCGATTATGGCGTCCGAGAGGCGCTTATCTCGAACTCGCCGGAGGGTGGCTCCGAGGCTTCGCCGCCCGCGATATCGCGCGGCGAATTTCGCGAGGCGGGCCGCAGACCCACCATCCGCGCCGGGGTGACCGACGGGATCTTGCCCATGGCCGCGCTCGACAGGGTGGTCAATTCGCTGGCGTTCAACGCGCTCCAAGCGCCATGAATCGCCATGAGCGCCAGGATCAGCGCCAATGCTCTTTTGTACACGCACACTTCCGTTGATTTGACAGTTCGCGCGCCTCGCTTAGCGCGCCTGGATGAAATTCACGCGACGCTCGGCGTCGCTCAAAATGTCAGGAAAACAACGGGGGCGCGCGCGACGACCAACTGCTGGCGAATCCGGCCGCGAGAAGGACCGAAACCTCGGCCGACGGAGATCGCGTCTCACGGACCGCCCCAAAGGGCGCGAGGACGCCGCTCTTGGCGGTTAGCGCGGCGGCGTCGAACGACATCCCCGCCTGACCAAGGGCGCAGGCGAGACAGTCCTTATGGAGATGTCCGCTCGGAGACGGCGCCTTGTTGGAATCCGGACCGCTCTGGTCACACAAACTCGCGGATATGCTGGAATATCCAGCCTCGGCGCCGAGAACGCGCGGCGGCGCCCCGATCGCGACGGCCAACTGAAACAAAAACAGGCAAAGCGATAGCGTCGCGCCGAGACTCAACGCCTTCCACTTACGCTCTGAGAATAAAGCCGCCATGCCCTCGACGGTAATGCGCGCGGATTGCTGTTGTCAATGGACAGCAGACCCGCCGCGGCGAACCGCCGCGAATTCGCGCGCCGCGATCTTGATCAGGGGACCTGGTCGAGATCGGCGAGCCACGCCGCCGCCGAGGAATCGCTCGGCGCGCGCCAGTCGCCGCGCGGCGATAGCGAACCGCCGGAACTCACCTTCGGGCCGTTCGGCATGGCGGTTCGCTTGAACTGGCTGGTCTCGAAGAAGCGGCGCAGGAACACGCCGAGCCAATGCTTGATCACCGGCAGGTCGTAGGCGACGCGCTTGTCGTTCGGCACGGCGGGCGGCCAGGCGCCGATCGCCGGATCACGCCACGCATGCAGCGCGAGAAACGCGATCTTCGACGGCGCGAAGCCGTAACGCGTCGTGTAGTAGAGGTTGAAGTCCTGCAACGCGTAGGGGCCGACGAAATCCTCGGTGCGCTGGGCCGACGCGCCCTCGCCGGGAACCAGCTCCGGCGAAATTTCCGTCGCCAGAATGTCGCGTAAAATCTTGACGGTTCCGGCGCCAAAGCGCGCGTCGCGCGCGCACCAGCCGATCAAATGCTGAATCAGCGTCTTCGGCACGGAGGCGTTGACGTTGTAATGCGACATCTGGTCGCCGACGCCATAGGTGCACCAGCCGAGCGCCAGTTCCGACAGATCGCCCGTGCCAAGCACCATCGCGTTATTCCGGTTGGCCAGGCGAAACAGCAGCGACGTCCGCGCGCCCGCCTGCACATTCTCGAATGTCGTGTCGTGCACCGCTTCGCCCCGCGCCGCGGGATGGTCGATGTCGACGAGCATTTGCCGACAGGCCGGCGCCACGTCGATCTCGCGCGCGCCGACGCCCAGCGCCCGCATCAGCGCCCAGGCGTTGGACTTGGTTCGCTCGGTCGTGGCGAGGCCCGGCAGCGTGTAGGCCAGAATATTTTCACGCGGGAGCCCTAGCGCGTCCATCGCCGTCGCGGCGATGAGCAGCGCGTGGGTCGAGTCGAGCCCACCGGAAACGCCGACGACGATTTTTTCGATTCCGGAGGCGCGCAATCTTTGTTGCAGGCCATGCGCCTGAATGTTCACCGCCTCGAAGCACAGTTCCGCGAGCCGCGCCTCGTCGTCCGGCACGAAGGGAAAGCGCGGCGTGGCGCGCGACAGGCCAAGGTCGACGTCGCGCCGCGGCGCGAGCGTGAAGCCGAGGCGCCGATATGGCGTCGCGCCGCGCTCGATGTCCGCGCAATCGCCGAACGTGCCCTGCCGCGCGCGTTCCGCCCCAAGCAAGCCGAGATCGATGTCGGCGAGGACGAGCTTCGGCTCGGACGCGAAGCGCGGCGCGCTGGCGAGGATGCGCCCGCTCTCGTAAATCGCGGCTTCGCCGTCCCAGGCGAGATCGGTGGTGGATTCGCCTTGTCCCGCCGCCGAATAGAGGTAAGCGGCTAGGCAGCGCGCCGAATGCGCCTCGCACAAGGTGCGGCGAATGTCTGACTTGCCCACGATCGCGTTGCTCGCGGAAAGATTGAGCAGCAGCGTCGCGCCCGCGAGCGCCGCGCGCGTGGAGGGCGGGATGGGAACCCACAGATCCTCGCAGATTTCCGCGTGGATCACGAGGCCCTCGACATCGCCGCATTCCAGCAGAATGTCGGAGCCGAAGGGAACCCGCGTCCCCGCGACAAGGATTTTCTCGCCCGCGACACAGGCGCCGGACGCGAAATGGCGGCGCTCGTAAAACTCGCGGTAATTGGGCAGATAGGTTTTCGGAATGACGGCGAAAACCTCGCCCGCGAAAACGACGACGGCGCAATTGTAAAGCCGTCCCTTGTGGCGCAGCGGCGCGCCGACGACGATCATCGACCGCATCGTCCGCGAGGCCTCGGCGATGACGCGCAACGCGGCGTCGACGGCGCCAAGCAGCGCCTCCTGCTGCAACAGATCGTCGATGGCGTAGGCGCTGATGCCGAGTTCGGGAAACAGCGTCAGCGAGGCCCCTCGCGCCTCCGCCTCGCGCGCCATTTCGATCGTCCGCGCGGCGTTGGCGGCGGGATCGGCGACCGACACGCGCGGCGCGCCGACCGCGACGCGCAGGAAGCCGTGGGTGTGAAGGTTGAAGAACGAGTGGGTCATGGGGGGATTATACGTCCGTTTCGTTGGTCCGTTTCGTATGACGCCGCAGCCATGCGTCGAGCGCGTCGAAGCGGAATTGACCTGTCTCGTAAAGCCCCGACATGAACGTCCACGCTTCCGTCGCATCCGCGGTCACGGAGAGGCCGTTGATCGCGAGGAAAGTGAACATCGCGGCGAAACCGATGCGCTTATTGCCGTCCACGAACGCATGGTTTTGCGAGAGGCTCTCCCAAAGCGCGGCGGACTGGGCGATCAAATCGGCGTAGTATCCGGTCTGCGGACGAAACAGCGCCGCTTCGAGTTGTCCGGCATCGCGAACGCCCGCCGCGCCGCCAAAACGCTCGATCAGGTCTTCGTGTATCGCGAGCACCTCGACAATCGTGAGGTAGTCGGTCACTTGGCGAGCTTCTCATACAATGCGCCAAAACGCGGGAGGCTCGCCCGATAGGCGGTCATGACGCGATCTCGCGGCCGGCTCTTGCCATGCTGCTCGACATGCGCCTTCAGCGCCTCCTCGACAATCGCCTGAAGCTGCCGACCTTCCTCCTTGGCGATCTTGCGGATCGCCGCCAGCACGACGCTATCCACCTGAGTGGCGAATTTTTCGCGGCTTCCGGACATGACGAGAACTCCAACGCTGTCCGACGATCATCTTCTTTCATCAAGATTTGTCAAGAAAAGAGAAAGAGAACCGCCGACATTATCGCGCCGCGAGCCGATGCTTGAAGTCCAGCACCAGCCCCGCGAAACCGCGCGCGTTGGCGATCGTGTTGGCCACCAGCCGGTCCTCCCCGCGCGTTTCTATGTCGACGGTTCCAAAGCCCATGATCCGGCCGATGAATGTTTCGTAGACATTGACGCCGACGACCTCGCCGATCTCGACCTGGGTGATGGCGCGCGCGAAAACGCCGCGCTGCCAGATGATTTGCCGGCTATCCACGCGCAAGATCGTCGCGCCGCGCACGACGAGCGCCCAGAACAGGGGAAGACCGAACAGGAGGACGACGGCGCCGATGCTCGCGGGCTGCGCGTATTCGAGCAACCGCTTCACGCCGAGGGCGCCGAGCGAAGGTTCGACGACCTCGCGCAAGATGCGACCGATTTCCGCCGAGCCCACGCGGCTTTCGGCGAAATCGCGGCCGAATTTATACAGGGCGACCCCGACCAGCGCGAACAGGCTCGGACGCAGGAGCGTCACCCAGTGGGGTTTGAAGTTCCAGGTTTCATCCGCGCCATATTCGTCATTGCGACTGCTCATGGGATCGCCTTTCCCGCGGAATCGTGAGAATCGGATGTTCCGACTCTTCACCGACAAACGCCATTACGAAAAAGGGCGGGGTTTCCCCCGCCCTCCCCATCAAATCCCGTCTTGCCCTCAATGCGCCAGCACGGCCAGCATCAGCAGCGCGACGATGTTGGTGATCTTGATCGCCGGGTTCACGGCCGGGCCGGCGGTGTCCTTATAGGGGTCGCCGACGGTGTCGCCGGTGACCGAAGCCTTGTGGGCGTCGCCGCCCTTCAGATGCTTCACGCCGTCCTTGTCGACAAAACCGTCCTCGAAGGATTTCTTGGCGTTGTCCCAGGCGCCGCCGCCCGAGGTCATCGAGATGGCGACGAACAGGCCGTTGACGATCACGCCCAGCAGCAGCGCGCCGAGCATCGCGAAGGCGTTGGCCTTGCCGCCGAGAATCCACCCGACCACGAAGGCCACGATCGGCGCCAGCACCGGCAGCAGCGAGGGAACGATCATTTCCTTGATCGCCGCCTGCGTCAGCATGTCGACCGCGCGGCCATAGTCGGGACGCTCCGTCCCGGCCATGATGCCCGGCTTCTCCTTGAACTGGCGACGCACTTCCTCGACCACCGAACCCGCCGCCCGGCCCACCGCCGTCATGGCGATGCCGCCGAAGAGATAGGGGATCAGGCCGCCGAAGATCAGGCCCGCGACGACATAGGGATTGGAGAGGTCGAAATCGACCTTGCCGATGCCCTTGAAGAACGGAACGCCAGTCTCGACGAAGTGCTTCAGGTCGTTGGTGTAGGCGGCGAACAGCACCAGCGCGCCGAGGCCGGCGGAACCGATGGCGTAGCCCTTGGTCACGGCCTTCGTCGTGTTGCCCACCGCGTCGAGCGCGTCGGTCGACTGGCGCACTTCCTTGGGCAGGCCTGACATTTCCGCGATGCCGCCGGCATTGTCGGTGACTGGGCCGAAAGCGTCGAGCGCGACGATCATGCCGGCGAGACCCAGCATCGTCGTGACCGCGATCGCCGTGCCGTAGAGGCCGCCGAAATTATAGGTCAGCAGAATGCCAAGCACGATCACCAGCGCCGGCGCGGCGGTCGACTCCAGGGAGATGGCGAGACCCTGGATGACGTTGGTGCCATGCCCCGTCACGGAGGCCTGGGCGATGGACACCACCGGGCGCTTGCCCGTCGCCGTGTAATATTCGGTAATGTAGACGATGGCGCCGGTCACGACCAAGCCGAGCAGGCCCGAGACAAACAGACCGTAGCCGTGGATCGCCTCGCCATTGACCT
>JBAUVQ010000350.1:0-2558 GCA_049583305.1 Methylocystis sp. | reverse complement strand
CCACATAGGCGGCGAAGAGTTTGCGCAATTCCTCGCTCCAGCCGATGCACCATGAGAAATTCTTGCCCAGAACTTCGTCGAGAGTGGCTCCCGAATTGACGGCGCGCGAATAGATCGCGAGGCAGGTTCCCTTGGCCGGGAACCGTTTGTCCGTACTGGAGAGCCCGGCGTCGTGCCGAACCAGATTCATCAGGTCGGCGCTGTCCTCGCGATCGTGGATGGTGAAATCGGGATCGAGGCCGACAACTTCGGCGTTTTCGCGCAAAAGTCGGGCGCCAATACCGTGGAAAGTCCCAGCCCACGCGAGGGCGTCGGTCAAGACGCCGGCTTTTTCGCCCAGCGTCTCGCCGCAGATGAGCTTGACCCGCGACGTCAGTTCCGACGCTGCGCGGCGGGTAAACGTCATCAGCAGAATTCGGTGCGGATCGGCGCCGTTGAGGATCAGATGCGCGACGCGATGGGCCACGGTATTTGTTTTGCCTGAGCCGGCGCCGGCGATGATCAGCAGCGGCGCGCCGATTGTTTGTCCAGCGCCGACCCCGTGTTCGACGGCCCGGCGCTGATCGCTATTGAGTTTTTCAAGGTGCGCGGCGCTCATGATAATTCTCCGATTCGAATGTTGAATTCTTTTTGAAGGTCAGTGATTTCGGGTGTAGGCGGGAATTGAAAAAGCGCGCGTCATTGCCGGACGGCGTCCCGCTCCCTCGCGCGCACGACCGCCTCCACGAAGCGCCGCAGGCGGCGGACCGATCCTCCCCTCCAACGCGCGGCGACAAGATCGCGCTCCCAGCCGAGCAGAGGGGTCGTCCAGCGGGGGTCGAGACCGCGCTCCAAGGCGATGTCGACGAGAAGGGAAGGCAGGAGTTTGTCGAGGTCGTCAGACCTCGGCTCGGGAAACTCCACCACGCGGAAACGATCGTGCAGGGCGGGCGGCAGGGGAGTGGTGGAATTGGCGGTCGCGACAAAAGACACATGGGACAGGTCGACATCGACCTGAAGGCCCGGATCGGGGTATCGCCGCGACGTCTCGGGCTCAATCATTCCCAGCAGCACATCCCAGAATCGCCCGTAGTCGGACCTCGTTCCGGCCTTTTCGATCTCGTCGACGAGGATGAAAGGATTGGCCATTTTGGAGCGCGAGATGGCGAGAAATGGGTGAGCCGGCTCGGCGGAATTCCATCTTTTCGCAGTGCCTGCGAAGACCGCGCCGTCGCATTGCGCGGCGTCGGTGCGCCAGACGCCGACGCCGAGCAATTCGGCGAGGCGCCGTGCGAAACGCGACTTGCCTCCGCCGGGCTTTCCCACCAGCAACAAGGGTTGCAACCAAACCCAGACGCGCCCGACGAGGTCGGCCAGCACAAAATCTATGACCGCCTCCGCGTAGGGGAATTCGAACGCCAATTGCCGGCGCACTTCGCGTAAATCCGGCGTCAGCGCGAGAGGAACATCCACGCCGATGACATGCTCGTGCCCGCGAATAAGATCACGCAGTTTGGTGTTCTTGCGCTCGGCCGCGCTCATCGCGCAAATTCGGACGCAACCTTCAGCGACCGCACGATCGTCTACTTCGTCCCCGGCGCCCGAGGCCGATTTTTTCTCATCCTCCTTCCGTTGCTCCTCTTTTTTCTCCAGCTCGGCGTCGAGCCGAGCCCTTTCCGTCGCCTCGGCATAGCTCGCGATCGCACGGGTGCGCCCGTCGCCCTGGCGCACCGCCGCTTCCCACGCATAATGAAACTTCCATTCGGAATAGGACCCCGCCGCAAGCGTCGCCCAGCCGATGGCGATTTTTGCCGCCTTCGCGCGTGTCGCTCTGCTCACGCCCGAGGACAAATTTTGCTCGATCATCGCGAAGGCCTGCGCGAGGCGCCGGAAATCCGCGCGGTGGGCGTCATCCTGGGGTAGCGACAGCAAACGAACGACGTCGGCATACGACCTGAGGTCGGCCCGGTCCGCGATGACAGCCATTTGGTCGAGCAGCGCGCAAAGCGTGGCGCCATCGACCCGGTCATCGCTGGCCCAGGCTTGCGCGGGATCGAAGAGCGCGGGAGCCGCCGCCGCGATTTCGGCAAGAAGGCGGTATCGCAGCAAAGGGCGATTGGCGTCGGCGGCCAAGGCGTAGCGCAGCAGCCGCGGCAAAGTGGCATATGCCTCTTCCGCGTCGGCGCTGTCCGCTGCGGCGCCGTCCACGGCGCTTTCGAACTTTTCTTCGGACAATGTTTCGGACTTATTTCTGGCCATGGGTGAACACCCTTTCAGGCGCGCCACACGAACGGGGCGGAGATGCGGATCTCGCGGGACGATGGCGAGCAAATGAGATTTGTGAGCGCAAGGCGCCGTTGGACGTACCTGCATTTTCATGCGTCACGCAGGGCCGACGCACAGCTGTTCCTCAGTGGCGAACGACTTCGCCTTCGTCGACGAGCGACGCGGCCGACCCGAGGCGATAGAATCTTGATAGGCTCCTCGCCCAATTTTTCTCGGTGTTGAGCAACCAGAGCGGCGAGGTGTTGATCGGTCGAGAACCGAAGATCGGATGGCCTTCGACGACGCCTTCAAGA
>JBAUVQ010000349.1:0-6717 GCA_049583305.1 Methylocystis sp. | reverse complement strand
TTTAGAGTGCTTCCGTTTCAACTTGAAACGGAAGCACTCTAGCCCACCGTCTCGACCGCCGCCTCGAGCCCCAGCAGCCGCGCGAGCGCCTTGACGCGGTTCAGCAGGCGCTCGCTGGCGAGATCGGCTTGCGCCGCTGGCAAGGTCAGCGTCAAACGCCCAACGCCCGCGCGCAGCGGCGTCCGCGGCAAGACGCCGGGCATGGAAGCGGACAAGAGATAGGCGACGCGCATCGCGGCGCCGAGCACGCGCGCGCGGATCAGCAGCCGCGTCGTCAGCAACCCGCGCAGCGCCGAGAAATCATTTTCGCCCTCGGGGCCCTGGTGGCGGAACACCACCGCGAGCGCGAGAAAGGCGCGGCCCGGATGGTCGACGCCGACGAAGGCGCCATGCGTGACGATATTGGTCGCTTGCTGCGCGCGATAATCGGGATGAGCGCGCCAGGCGACGTCCGACAAGAAGCAGGCGGCGTGACGCAGCCGCTTTTCCTCGAGGAACTCGTCGAGTTCGCTGGAGGCCATGAAGGCGTCGCTCCACTCGACGAGCTCTTCGCCGTAAGCGGGCGCGCGCGCGAGCAGCGCGTCGAGTTCGCGCGCGGCGCAGAGCAGCGGATCGGCGGCGCGCTCCGCGGCGGAAAGTCGCTCGTAGAGCAATCCCTCGCGCACGCCGGCCGCCGAGACGATGATTTCGCGCGGCTTCGCGCGGCGAATGATTTCGTCGAGCACGATGGCGCCGTAAGCGAGAAGCGGACGGCGCGCCGCGGACACCGAGCCAATGTCGGTCATGGCGTCGCTGTCGATGCGCAACGCCAGTTCCGCGAACTCCGCCGCCTCGCTGGTCTGGATGCGATAATTGTGCATCACGTCGAGCGGATAGTTGCACTGGCGCATGTGCAGTCTGGCGAGGGCGCGCCACGCGCCGCCCACGGCATAGAAAGCGCGTCCCCGCAATTCCGCGAGCGGCCGCGCGTCGGCGATGGCTTTTCGCGCGATGCGCGCGGCCTCGCGCGTGGAACGCTTGGATGCGTCCATCAGAGCGAGTCCGCCAAGCGGCAGGGTCACGCCTTCGCCGCGGACTCCGCCGGCGACGTCGATGAGTTCGAGCGAGCCCCCGCCAAGATCGCCGACCACGCCATCGGGCGCGTGAATGGCCGAAAGGACTCCAAGCGCCGACAACTCGGCTTCGCGTTGGCCGGAAAGCAGGTCGATGTCGCGGCCGATCGCCGATCGCGCGGCGCTCAAAAACGCCGGGCCATTGGCTGCGTCGCGCGCCGCGGCGGTGGCGATCACGACGACATCGTCGATCTCCATCGTCTCGCAAAGCGCGCGGTAGCGGCGCAGGGCCTTCAACGCCTTCTCGACACCGTCCTCGGCCAGCCGGCCGCTGGTGACGACGCCCTTGCCGAGCGCGCACATCGCCTTCTCGTTGAAGATCGGCGTCAGCGCGCGCGAAAGCCCCTGATAGGCGACGAGGCGCACGGAATTCGAGCCGATGTCGACGATGGCGACGGGCTTGCCGGCGTCGCCAAACGCCATGCGGGACAGATCGCTAATGGGCGTCGCCTCAGTGTTCATCCCGGCGCTTGAGCAGGGAGCGCGGACGCCATTCCTTCAGGGATTTGCCGCGCCCGGAAAGACTGGGGTTCGTCATGAAGTATTTGTGGGCGTTGAATCGCTCCTCGCCCGGAGGCGGCGTTATGCGCGAGGACGAGCCGTCCGGCAAGACCCGATAACTCTGCTCATTGTCGATGAGATTGGCCATCATGATCTGATCGAGCACCTGCTGATGCACGGTCTGATTGGTGATCGGCATCAATGTCTCCACGCGCCGGTCCAGGTTGCGCGGCATCAGATCGGCCGAGGAAATATAGACATGCGCGCGCGGATGCGGCAGCGCGTAGCCGCCGCCAAACGCATAGACGCGCGCATGTTCGAGAAAACGCCCGACGATGGATTTCACGCGGATGTTTTCCGAGAGGCCCGGCACGCCCGGCCGCAAGCAGCATATGCCGCGCACGACAAGTTCGATCGAAACGCCGGCTTGCGAGGCGGTGTAGAGCGCGTCGATGATTTCGGGGTCGACCAGCGCGTTGCACTTGCCCCAGATCGTCGCCGGCTTGCCCGCCTTGGCGAAGGCGATCTCCTGATCGATGTGTTCGAGCAGCCGCTTCTTGAGCGAGATCGGCGAGACCGCCATCCGCTCCAGCCCCGCCGGCTCGGCGTAGCCGGTGATGTAGTTGAAGATGCGCGAGACGTCGCGACCAATGGCCGGATCCGCCGTGAACAGCGAAATATCGGTGTAAATGCGCGCGGTCACCGGATGGTAGTTGCCGGTGCCGACGTGGCAGTAGGTGGCGAGCCCGGCGCCCTCGCGCCGCACCACCATCGACAACTTGCCGTGAGTCTTCAATTCGAGGAAGCCGAACACGACCTGCGCGCCGGCGCGCTCCAAATCGCGCGCCCAACGGATGTTGGCCTCCTCGTCGAAGCGCGCCTTCAGCTCCACCAGCGCCGTCACCGATTTGCCCGCCTCGGCGGCCTCGATCAGCGCGCGCACGATCGGGCTGTTGGCGGAGGTGCGGTAAAGTGTCTGCTTGATCGCGACGACATTGGGATCGCGCGCCGCCTGCTGCAGATACTGGACGACCACGTCGAAGGATTCGTAGGGATGGTGAACCACCAGATCCTTTTGCTTGATCGCGACGAAGCAGTCGCCGCCATTGTCGCGCACGCGCTCGGGAAAGCGAGGGTTGTAAGGCGTGAACTTAAGATCGGGGCGATCGAGCCCGACGAGTTCCGAAAGATCGTTGAGCGCGAGCATTCCATCGAGTTCGAACACTTCCTCGTCGTCGACGTCGAGTTCCGCGGCGACCAGCGCGCGCAGCGTCACCGGCATGTCCGCGGCGACCTCCAGGCGGATCACCGAACCACGGCGGCGGCGCTTCAACGCCGTCTCGAACAGCCGCACGAGATCCTCGGCCTCCTCCTCGACTTCGAGATCGCTGTCGCGAATGACTCGGAACAGCCCCTGCCCGCGCAAAAGATAACCAGGGAACAGCCGTTGCGCGTGCAGCGCGATCAGCGCTTCCAGCGGCATGAAGCGTTCGCGCGCCGAAGACGCCGCGCCCGGAGTCGCCGTCGTTCCCGGCAGACGAACGAAGCGCTCGATTTTCTGCGGCAGGCGCACGAGCGCCTGCAAAATCTTGCGGTCGCCAGGATGGATCAGCTCCAGCGCCAACGTGAAGCCGAGATTGGGGATGAACGGAAAGGGATGGGCGGGATCGACGGCGAGCGGCGTCAGAACCGGAAAGATTCGCGTCAGAAAGTGATCTTCCAGCCAGTCGCGATCGGCTTTCGACAGGTCTGCGGCCTCGACGATGACGATGCCGACTTCCTCGATCTCGCGCCGCAACTCGCGCCAGCGGCGCATTTGCGCGGCCGTCAGTTCGACGACGCGCTCCTTGATAAAGGCGAGCTGCTCGGCCGGGCTCAACCCGTCCTGCGACATCCCCGTGAATTCCGCGCGGGTCTGGCCGCGCAGACCGGCGACGCGCACCATGAAGAATTCATCGAGATTATTGGCCGAAATCGACAGAAACCGCAGCTGCTCCAGCAGCGGGTGATTGCGGTTCGACGCCTCCTCAAGCACGCGTCGATTGAATTCCAGCCAGGACAATTCGCGATTGACGAAGCGCTTGGGGGAAGCCATCAGCTCTTCGGGATGAGCCAGAATATCCTTGGGCGCTTCCACCGCGACCGCCTTCGAGGCGTCCTTGGCCAAATGTTGCTTTTCCCGCGTCACGCAATCTCTCCGCCAGTTTCCGCATAGTGCCACAGGCCGCCCGCGCAATCCGCGGTTTTTTCAGTCGCGTCGCGCCCGTTCCAATATTTCCGCCGCCAGCGCCCGCGTCATCCGCCGCCCGCTGGCGAGCGCCTCGCTGTCGAAGTCGCGCACGAAGGCTCTCGCCGCGCCAAGCGAACGCTCCAAACGCAGGGCGATATAGTCGATTAGTCCGGCGTCGACGTCCAATTGCCGGTCCCGAAAAAGCTTTTCGAGAACCGCGCGAATCAGCCCGTCGTCCGGGGAGTGGATTTCAATCACCGGCGCGCGACGCAAACGTGACAGAAGATCCGGCAGGCGCACCGTGTCGGCGCGCGGCGGCCGGCGCGCGGTCAGCAACAGAAAGGCGTCGCTCTCGCGCGCGAAATTCAGCAGATGAAACAGCGCCGTCTCGTCCTCCACGCGGTCCACGCCGTCGATCAGCAGCGCGGTCGGCCTTTCGTCGGAAAGTTTTCGCAACGAGGGAAGCTCTCGCGGCGGCGGCGCCATCGCGCCCGCCCGGCGCGCCCAGATCGCCCCGAGGTGGCTCTTTCCACATCCGGGCGGGCCAATCAACAGCAGCGCCCGGTCGGGCCAATCGGGCCATCGGTCGATCGTCGCCAGCGCCGCCTCGTTGGAGGGCGCCGGAAGAAAATCCTCGCGCCCGAAACTGGGATCTAGCGGCAGGTCCAGCGCCAGCTGCGCTGGCGGCGCCTTCTCCGACCCGCCGCCGCCCACGGCCGATCAGCTCCCTTCCGAAGGCGCGGTCCCAGCGGGCCGCAGATAGAAGCCGCTGGCCCGGTAGCGCCGAGCCACAAATCGCAGCAGCACGCCCATCGCCGCCGCCACCGGCACGGCGACGATCATGCCGACGAAGCCGAACAGGGCGCCGAAGGCGAACAGCGCGAACATCAGCCACACCGGATGCAGGCCGACCGAGGCGCCGACCAGACGCGGCGACAGCACATTGCCGTCGAGGAACAGCCCGATGCTCACCACGGCGATCGCTTCCAGCGGAAGACGCCACTCGGGCCATCCCTGCACCAGAGCAACGCTGATCGACAGCACGAAGGCGGTGATCGACCCGACAAACGGAATCAAACTGAGGAAACCCGCGATCACCCCGATCAGAAATCCGAAATTCAAACCGATGAACGAGAAGCCCAGCGCGTACCACGAGCCGAGGAACAGGCAAACCGCCGACTGTCCGCGCAAAAATCCGGCCATCGCCCCGTCGATTTCATGCGCGAGCTGGCGCACTTCCTCGCGGTAGCGCGGCGGCGAAAGCCCGTCGAGAATTTCGACCATCTCCTCCCAGTCAAGCAGCATGTAAAAGGCGACGACGGGCGTCACGACGACGACCGAGACGATATTGATCAAGGCGACGCCGCGCGACAGCAGCGACCGCGCGAAGTCGCCGATATTCGCCGCGTTGTCGCCGATCACGCCATTGACATATTTTTGCAGGTCCAGCGTCGGCATGGACGCTTCGAGGCCATGCTCCTTCAACAAGGCGTTGTAGTCGGCCGTAAGCTTGCCGCTCCATTCGGAAAGAAGCCCCTGCAAGGCCGCGAGATAGCCCGGCAGGCTGGTGACGAAGCCTTCGAGCTGGCGCGCCAGAACCGGACCGACCAACAGCCCTGCGGTGACGACGACGAAGATAAAAACGGCCAGCAACAGCCCCGCCGCGCCCAGCCGCGACAGTCCCGCCGCCTGCAAGCGATCCGCTACCGGGTTCAGCAAATAACCAAGGATGGTGCCCGCGACGAAGGGCGTCAGAATCGAGCTTACCGAGTAAAGGAGCGTCACCACGACCGCCGCGGCGAGCCCCCAGAGCAACAGCTGACGCTCCAGGCTCATGCCGGGCTCCGCGCGCGCCCTCGGCGGCTCTTCCCGATCCAACATGCCGTATCCTCTCCAGAAAAGCCGGGGGCCAGAGATAAACGCCGCCCGATCCTCGCGTCAACGTTCGTGAGGAATGGTTCGTAACGGGTTGCTAGCCCATTCGTGTGAAAAACGTGAATACGCGCCGGCGACTCCGCCGCGAAAAAGCCGCACGCGGCGGGCTTCATCCCGGTTGGAAAGATTTGGAGAGTTTTCATGCGCTTCACGACGTTGCTCCTCTCCGTCGCGCCCTGGCTATGCGCGTCGATCCACGCCGGGCCGGTCCTGGCGGGGGAAATCGAAGCCAAATCCGCCGTCGTCGCCGTTGTCGTTCACCCCGACGCCGCGACCGTCACGCGCGAGGCCACGGTCGATTTGCCCGCCGGCGTCTCGACGGTTTTAATCAAGGGCGCGCCCTATCCGGTCATTCCCGATTCATTGCGCGCCACCGGCGAAGCGCGGACGCCGCTGATGATCGGAGCGGTCGAGGAGCGGTTGGCGCCCACCGCGAGCAGGCCCGAGGACGACGCGATCACGCTGCGACTGAAGGAGATTCGCTTCGCGCGCGAAGGGCTGGAGACATCCATCGCCGCGCTCAAGGCCGAACAGGCGATGATCGTGCGCTATTCGCAGGCAAGCCCCGAAAAAATCGCCAGCGACGCGCGCCCGCTCCCGGTCGCCGAATGGACCACAGCCTTTGAAACCGTCGCCGCCGCTCATTCGAAGGTCGGCGAAAGCCTGCGCGAAGCCAACGCCAAATTGCGGGACCTCGACGAAGAGGCGCATGGGTTGGAAAGCCGGCGCCCCGCCCCCACGACCCGGCTTGCTCGCGACATAGCCATCGGCCTCGAATCGCCCGCCGGCGGGCCGGCGAAAATCATCGTCACCTATCAAACCGCCGCCGCCGGCTGGCGGCCCGCTTATGAGGCGAGGCTCGACACCGGCGACAAGGACAGAAAGCCAGCGCTGGAGTTGCTGCGCCGCGCCGTCGTGACGCAGCGGACCGGCGAGGAC
>JBAUVQ010000348.1:0-15384 GCA_049583305.1 Methylocystis sp. | reverse complement strand
CCCGCGCCCAACGCCGCCGCCGCCCGCCAGAGCAGCGCGCGCGCCGCTTCGAGTTCGGTCGCCATATCGGCGAGGCGAAACTGCAACGCCTGAAAATCAGCGAGCGAACGGCCGAAAGCCTCGCGCTCGCGTAGATAAATAATGGTTTTATCGAGCGCCGCCTGCCCGCCGCCCAGCGAGCAAGCGCCGATGTTCAGCCGGCCGCCGTCCAGCCCGCCCATGGCGATCTTGAAGCCTTGCCCTTCTTTCCCGAGCAGGTTTTCGACCGGCACGGAACAATTCTCGAAACTCACCGCCCGCGTCGGCTGCGCGTTCCAGCCCATCTTTTTTTCCAGCGCGCCGAGTTTCAGCCCGGGCGTTCCGCCTTCGACGAGCAGGGCCGATATTCCGCCCGGCCCCTCGCCGCCGGTTCGCGCCATCACGAGATAAAGATGGTCATTGCCCCCCGCGCCCGCGCCGGAGATGAACTGCTTTTCGCCATTCACGACAAACCGGTCGCCGCGACGCTCGCCCCTTGTTCGCAACGCGCTCGCGTCGGAGCCGCAACAAGGTTCGGTCAGGCAATAGCTCGACAAGACCGCCATCGAAGCGAGGCGAGGAAGCCAGGCGCGCCGCTGCGCCGCGGAGCCGAAAGCGTCCACCATCCAGGCGCACATGTTATGCACGGAAAGATAGGCCGCGATGCTTGGGCAGCCGGTCGCCAGGGCTTCGAAAACCAGAACGGCGTCGAAGCGGGAAAGTCCCGAGCCGCCGAACTCCTCGCGCGCCCCCATCGCCGCCATCCCCAACGCCGCCGCCTCGCGCAGGCTTTCGACGGGAAAATATTTCTCCCTGTCCCAGTCCAGCGCCCGCGGCGCGAGTTTGTCGCGCGCGAAATTCAGTGCCGTATCGCGCATCGCCCGTTGTTCGTCGCTGAATCCAAACGTCGAAAACATCAGCGCACCCGATTCCGCCACGCCATGAATCTGGGGCGCGGCCGCGTCATGACAAGCGCTGCTTGGCGGCGAAGGCGCGCGCCACGGCGCTGGCCGGGTTGCGATTAAGACTCCGCGAAACGAACGCGCCGGCTCGAAGCAAGGCATCGAGCTTGACCCCTGTTTCCACGCCGAGCCCGTCCAGCATATAGATCACGTCTTCCGTCGCGACATTGCCACTGGCGCCGGGCGCATAGGGACAGCCGCCAAGACCCGCGACGGAACTGTCGACGACGGCGACCCCGACTTCGAGACAGGCGAAAATATTGGCGAGCGCCTGACCATAAGTGTCGTGGAAATGAACGGCGACGCGCTCCAGTCCGATGTCGCGCGCGACCATCTCCATCAGTCGCCGCGCCTCCAACGGCGTGCCGACGCCGATCGTGTCGCCGAGCGAAATTTCCGCGCATCCGATGGCGCGCAGTTCTCGCGCGACGGCCGCCGCCTGTTCTGGCGCGACGGCTCCCTCATAGGGGCATCCCAGCGCGCAGGAGACATAGCCCCGAGCCGAGAGGCCCCTGCGCGCTGCCTCCTCGACCATGGGTTTGAAACGAACGAGACTCTCGGCGATGGAGCAATTGATGTTGTTGCGCGAGAACGTCTCCGACGCCGCGGCGAAGACCGCGATCTCCCTGGCGCCGGCTTTGAACGCCGCCTCCAGGCCGCGAAAGTTGGCGACAAGAACCGACAGTCGAAGGTCGGCGCGCGCGCGCAATTTCTCCAGAACCTCGCCGGTCGACGCCATTTGCGGCACGGCTTTCGGCGACACGAAGCTTCCCGCCTCGATCGAGACCAGTCCCGCCTCCGCCAGCATCTCGATGAAGGCGACCTTGGCGTCGACGGACAGAAGCGCGGCTTCGTTCTGGAGACCGTCGCGGGGGCCGACCTCGACAATGCGCGCGCGCGATGGCAGCGTCATGCGGATTCTTCCTCGACCAGGGCCGCCAATTTCGCGCCTTCCGCCATCCATTCGCCTTCCGCGCAAAGAATGCTCTCGATCTGGCCGTCTCGCGGCGCCGTCAACGCGACTTCCATCTTCATGACTTCGAGATTGATCAGCGGCGTTCCCTTTTTCACTTTCTCGCCCTTGGCGACGAAAATGCGCGTCACCCTGGCCGGCAGCGGCGCGCGCAATTGATGATCCGGATCGGCCGCGCGCCCGGGCGGCTTGAGCGGATCGATGAGCACCAACGCGTGGTTGCGACCTGACAGTATTATCACCAGTTCCTCGCCGACACGGCCTGGCGCCCGCGATGAGCCATCCAAGGGCCCCATGCGCACGATCCCAAGGTCGCGCGCCACGCCATCGACGCGAAGCCGCATTCTCCCGTCATGTTCCTGTGCTTCGACAATCGCGGAATTCCCAAACGCATCGAGGCGAAAGCCTCCCGCCGCGAGGGGATGAATTCTCGCCCGCAACCTTCGCGCGTTAAGCTCGAATTCGATGTCGTGATGACCTGTTCCATCGACGCGCCATCCATCGACCTTCGCCCAGGGCGACCAGGGATCGTCCCTTTCAGCGCGTTTTCCCTGATCGGCGAGCCAGGCGGCGGCCGCCGCGGCCAGAACCGTCGCCTCCTCGTCCTCCGTCGGCGCCATCGCCTCCGTCAATCCCGCCGCCTCGGCTTCGACGAATCCCGTGTCATATTCGCCGCGCTGAAATCGAGGATCGGCGACGAGAGCGCGCAGCAGATCGAGATTGGTCGAAACGCCCACAAGCTCGAAGCCGTCGAGCGCCGCGCGCAGCCTTCGCAGCGCCTCCGCGCGATCCGCGCCCCATACGATCAGCTTCGCCAGCAGCGAATCATAATAATGCGTGATGCGGTCGCCGCGCCGCACGCCTATGTCGACGCGAACGGTATCGCTTTCTCGCGGCGGCCGCAGATGCACGATTTCCCCGATCGAAGGCAGGAAGCCCCGCGCCGGGTCCTCGGCGCAAAGGCGCGCCTCCATCGCGCAGCCGCGCATCGCCAATGCGTCCTGCGTCAGCGGCAATCGCTCGCCAGCAGCGACGCGCAATTGCCATTCGACGAGGTCTTGCCGCGCGATCATCTCGGTGACCGGGTGCTCCACTTGCAGTCGTGTATTCATTTCCAGAAAGAAGAAATTTTCGTCCTGAACCAGAAACTCGACCGTGCCCGCGCCGACATAGCCAACCGCCCGCGCCGCCGCCACGGCCGCCTCGCGCATCGCTTGCCGCGACTTTGCCGAAAGACCAGGCGCCGGCGTCTCTTCCAGAATTTTCTGATGGCGTCGCTGCATCGAGCAATCGCGTTCGAGAAAGGACACGCAGCCTCCATGCGCGTCGGCGAAGATCTGAATTTCGACATGTCTTGGCCGATACAAATATTTTTCGATCAGCAAGCGGTCGTCGCCAAAGGAGGCTTGCGCCTCGCGCTTCGCGCTTGCGATGGCCTCGGGCAATGCGCTCGCCTCGCGCACGACGCGCATTCCGCGTCCGCCGCCGCCGCTCGACGCCTTGATCAGCACGGGAAAGCCGACGCGCGCGGCCGCCTCGCTCAGCGTCGCCACATCCGTCGCCTCGCCATGATAGCCGGGCGCGACCGGCACGCCCGCGCGCTCCATCAGCTCTTTCGCCGAGGCCTTCGAGCCCATCAGCCGCATGGCGGACGCCGGCGGTCCGACGAAGATCAGGCCCGCCTTAACGCTGCTCTCGGCGAATTGCGCGTTCTCCGACAAAAAGCCATAGCCGGGATGCACCGCTTGCGCGCCCGAGCGGCGAGCGATCTCAATGATCCTGTCGATAGCCAGATAGCTTTCGCGCGCGGGAGCGGGACCGAGCAGCCAAGACTCGTCGGCGAGATCGACATGCGGCGCGCCCACGTCGGCTTGCGAATATACGGCGATTGTCGCCATGCCCATCCGCTTGGCGGTTCTGATAACGCGGCACGCGATCTCGCCGCGATTGGCGATCAGCAGCCTTTCAAACATTCGAGCCATTCCAGGACGGCGGCCGCTTTTCAAGGAAGGCTTCGAGACCCTCGCGGCCCTCGGGCGAAGCGCGCCGTTCGGCGATCCGCCGAGCCGTCTCGCGGGTCAACGCGTCGTCGATCGCGCGTCCCTGACAAAAGGACACCAATGATTTGGCCTCGGCCTGCGCGCCCGGCGCGCAGCGCAACAACGCGGCGACGATTTTCTCGCACAAGGCGGGCGCTTCCTCCTCGCTCGCCGCCTCATGAACGAGACCGATCTCGCGCGCGGTCCGCGCGAAAATAACTTCGGCGGTTAGAGCATAGCGCCGCGCCTGACGCGCTCCGATCGCCCGGATAACGAAAGGTCCGATCACCGCCGGAATGATCCCGAGTTTTGCTTCGCTGAGGCAAAAGCTGGCGCGCTCGGTCGCGATCGCTATGTCGCAACAGACGGCGAGGCCTACGCCGCCGCCATAGGCCGCGCCGTGAATATAGGCGACGGTCGGCTTCGACAGACGATCGAGCGCGTGCATCAATTCGGCGAGCGCGCCAGCGTCGGCGAGGTTTTCGTCGAACGAGGCGGCGGCCATGCGCTTCATCCACTCGACGTCGCCGCCAGCGGAAAAGCTCTTTCCATTGCCGCGAATAAGGACGACGCGCACATCGGTCCGCGCGTCCAGCCCACGCAAGGCGTCCGTTAGATGCGCGACCAGGTCTCCGTCGAAGGCGTTGTGGCGTTCCGGACGGTTGAGCGTCAATGTCGCGACGCCGCGTTGGTCGATCGATTCCACTAAGTCCATCGTGCCATGCTCACATGCGAAATAGACCGAATCTCGTTTCCTCAATGGGCGCGTTGGCGCTCGCGGAAAGGCAAAGACCAAGCACGCGACGCGTGTCGACGGGATTGATGACGCCGTCGTCCCAAAGTCGCGCGCTGGAATAGAGCGGATGCCCCTGCCGCTCATATTGCTCGCGAATTGGCGCCTTGAACGCCTCCTCCTCGCCACGCGTCCAGCTCTCGCCCCGCGCCTTCAGCGCGTCGCGACGAACGCGGGAGAGCACGCTCGCGGCCTGTTCGCCGCCCATCACGCTGATGCGGGCGTTTGGCCACATCCATAGAAAGCGCGGGGAATAGGCCCGCCCGCACATCGCGTAATTGCCGGCGCCGAAACTGCCGCCGATGATGACGGTGAACTTGGGCACGGCGGCGGTCGCCACCGCCGTCACCATTTTGGCTCCGTCCTTGGCGACGCCGCCAGCTTCGTATTTCGCTCCAACCATGAAGCCGGTGGTGTTTTGCAAAAAGATCGCGGGCATGCGTCTCTTCGCGCAAATTTGCATGAAATGCGCGCCCTTTTGCGCGCTTTCGCTAAACAAGATTCCGTTGTTGGCGAATATGCCCACGGGAAAACCCCAGATATGAGCGAAGCCCGTCACCATTGTCGCGCCATAGAGCGGCTTGAATTCATCGAAAGCGCTGTCGTCGACGACGCGCGCGATCACCTCTCTAATGTCAAATGGCTTATGGGTATCGGCCGGAACAAGTCCCAGCAATTCGTCGATGTCGTGGCGCGGCGGCGCCGGTTTTCGCGCCGTGATGGAAGAAGGGCGGCGCCGTTCGATATTCGCGACCAATTCGCGCGCGAGGCCCAGCGCGTGAGCGTCGTTCTCGGCGCAATGATCCGCTACGCCCGAGCGGCGGCAATGCACGTCGGCGCCGCCTAGTTCCTCGGCCGTCACGATTTCGCCAGTCGCCGCGGCGACGAGTGGGGGCCCGCCAAGAAAAATCGTTCCCTGCCCTCGCACGATAATCGTTTCGTCGCACATCGCCGGCACATAAGCCCCGCCCGCCGTGCAGGAGCCCATGACCACCGCGATCTGCGCGACGCCCCCAGCCGACAACATGGCCTGATTGTAAAAGATGCGTCCAAAATGATCGCGATCCGGAAAGACTTCGTCCTGACTGGGCAGATTGGCGCCGCCGGAATCGACCAGATAAATGCAGGGCAAACGATTCTCCGCGGCAATTTCTTGCGCGCGCAAATGTTTCTTGACCGTCATCGGGAAATAGGCACCGCCCTTCACCGTCGCGTCATTGGCGACAATCATGCATTCGCGTCCCGCGATGCGTCCGATTCCCGCGATCACCCCCGCGCAAGCGATCCGCCCGTCATACATGTCGTGCGCCGCGAATTGCCCGATTTCTAGAAAAGGCGAAAGCGGATCGATCAGCGCCGAAACGCGGTCGCGCGGAAGCATTTTGCCGCGGGCCAAATGTCGCGCGCGAGCGTCATCGCCTCCGCCGTTACGAAGCTTTTCCGAGATCACGCGCAGCTGCTCGACCCGTTCGACCATTGTTTCGCGGTTGCTGGCATATTCCCCCGAGCGCACATCAATGGAAGTTTCGAGAATGGACATCCAATCGCTCTTGTCGGCTGAAGTTGGCGGCCTCGGCCGCCGCTCACGCGCTCTCCTCGAATAATTCGCGTCCGATCAACATCCGGCGGATTTCGCTGGTGCCGGCGCCGATCTCATAAAGCTTCGCGTCGCGGAGCAGTCGTCCGGTCGGGTATTCATTCATGTAGCCGTTGCCGCCGAGGCATTGGATAGCCTCGAGCGCCATCGCGGTGGCTCTTTCAGCCGCGAACAAGATCGCGCCAGCGGCGTCCTTGCGCGACGCGCGTCCAAGGTCGCAAGCTTTCGCCACCGCATACACATAAGCTCGCGCAGCGCTCATCGAGGTGTACATATCGGCGAGCTTGCCTTGCATGATTTCGAATTCTCCGATCGAGCGCCCGAACTGCTTGCGGTCATGGACATAGGGCAGAACCACGTCCATGCAGGCGCGCATGATGCCAAGCGGTCCGCCCGCCAGCACCGTGCGCTCGAAGTCGAGCCCGCTCATCAGGACATTCACGCCGCGCTCAGGCCATCCCAGCACATTCTCAGCTGGAATTCGGCAATTCTCGAACACGAGTTCACAGGTGTTGGAGCCGCGCATGCCAAGCTTGTCGAGTTTCGGAGTTGTGCGGAATCCGCTGAAATCGCTTTGGACTATGAAAGCCGTGATTCCGTGCGCGCCGGCGGTGGGAACGGTCTTGGCGTATACAATCACCACATCAGCGTCCGGCCCATTGGTGACCCACATCTTGTCGCCGTCAAGCACGTAGTGATCGCCGCGTCGCTCCGCCCGCATCCGCATGTTTACAATGTCGGAGCCGGCGCCGGGCTCCGACATCGCGAGCGCGCCGACATGCTCGCCGGAAATGAGTTTTGGCAAATATCGCAGCTTTTGTTCAGCCGTTCCGTTGCGATGGATTTGATTGACGCAAAGATTGGAATGAGCCCCGTAGGAAAGACCCACCGAAGCGGAGGCGCGACTGATCTCCTCCATGACGACGACATGTTCGAGATAGCCGAGATTCGAACCGCCATGGGCTTCGGGAATGGTGACCCCGAGCAGACCCAGACTTCCCATCTTCCGCCAAAGATCGGCGGGAAAAGCGTTATCGACGTCGATCTTCGCCGCGCGCGGCGCGATTTCCTTGGACGCGAATTGCTCGACCTGACGGCGCAGCAATTCCGTCGTCTCGCCAAGATCGAAATCCAGAACCGGGGTCCAGTGACGCATCACACACGTCCTCCGCTCAAGGCGTCGGCATAGCCGATATATCTATCCCTCTGGTCAGCTTTCAAGGCCGAGGCGTCGCGCTGTCCGCGGACGTGGTTAGCGCCGGTAGGTTGGAAAAGAAGCGGAGGGAATCGGGATTGGCGAGCGCCTCGCGATTTTTCACGGGACGGCCGTTGATGACTTCGCGGACCGCGAGTTCGACCAATTTGCCCGAGCGCGTATGCGGCAGTTCCGGCGCTTCGACAATCATCGCCGGCACATGTCTTGGCGAAGCGTCGTCCTTGAGCTTATGTTTAATGCGGTCGATCAAGCCGTCGTCGAGACAACAATTCGGGCGCAGCTTCACGAATAGAACGATGCGCTCGCCGCCTTCCCAACCTTGCGCGACCGCCAAGGCCTCCTCCACCTCTGGCATGGTCTCGACGATCCGATAAATGTCCGCCGTGCCAATCCGCACGCCTTGCGGGTTGAGCGTGGAGTCGGAACGACCGTGGATGATGAAACCGCCATTCGTCGTTTGCGTCGCGTAATCGCCCTGCCGCCAAACGCCGGGATATTGCGTGAAGTATGCGGCGTGATATTTTTCGTCACCGCGATCATTCCAAAAGCCGACGGGCATCGAGGGAAACGCGCTTGTGCATACTAGCTCGCCTTGTTCGCCAAAGAGACGCCGGCCATCCCGATCCCAAACCTCCACGGCCATGCCTAGCCCGGCGCCCTGGATTTCACCGCGATGCACCGGGCTCCAGGGATTGCCGCACACGAAGCAGGAGACGATGTCGGTTCCGCCGCTGATCGACGCCAGCTGCGCGTCGGCTTTCACATCTCGATAGACGTAATCGAAACTCTCGGGAGACAGCGGCGAACCCGTCGAAGTTATCAGTCGCAGATGCGCGAGATCATGGGTTTCCCGAGGGCGCGCGCCCAGCTTCTCGACGGTTTTGAGATAGCCAGCCGAGACGCCGAACAGCGTCGCGCGCTCCTCGCTCGCGAAATCGAACAAGACCGCGCCATTTCTCTCCATCGGAAAGCCGTCATGGAGCAGGATCGTGGCCCGACTAGCGAGGGCCGAAACCAGCCAGTTCCACATCATCCATCCCGTCGTCGTCGCGTAAAATACGCGGTCCCCGGGCCGCACATCGCATTGCAACTGATGTTCCTTGAGATGTTGCAGCAGGGTTCCGCCGGCGCCGTGGACAATGCATTTCGGCGCTCCTGTCGTTCCCGAGGAAAACATGATGTAAAGCGGATGGTCGAAGGGAAGCGGCTCGAACGTCAACGGCGCGCCCTCGTGGCTTTGGATCGCCGACGACCACACGCGCGCTCTGGCGAAGCCTTCCAGTGGCGACGCCGCGCCAACATACGAAATGACGAGAGTCTCCCTGACACTTGGCAAGTTCGCGGCGATCTCGCGCGCGTTGTCCAACCTGTCGATCGCTTGGCCTTTGTAAAAATAGCCATCGGAAACGATCAGCACTTTCGGCTCGATCTGGCCGAAGCGTTCCAGCACGCCGCGCGCGCCAAAATCCTCCGAGCACGACGCCCAGACCGCGCCGATGCTGGCGGCCGCCAGCATGCCGAGGACCGCTTCCGGGCCATTATGCGTATAGGCGGCGACGCGATCGCCGGGGGCGACCCCAAGCGCGCGCAAATGCGCGGCCAGCGCGGCGACCTCGTTCCGAACCTCGCGGAAACATAGCCTTCGCCTGGATTTTTGCTCGCCCTGATATACAACGGCGATCTCGCCTTCCGGCCTGGGACGCAACAGATTTTGAGCAAAGTTCAGGCGCGCGTCCGGAAACCACCGCGCGCTCGGCATTTTGCCGCCATCGACAAGCACGCGCGCGCCACTCTCCCCGATGACCCCGCAGTATTCCCAGACTCGCGCCCAGAACGCTTCCCGCCGCGCGAGGCTCCAGCGATGCATTTCGGCATAGTCAAACGTATCGGCGAAAGATCGAGTCTCATCGCTCCCTTGCGCGAAGGCAGTCAAAAGGCACTCGCGGCGACGCTTCAACTCGGGCGTCCAGATCGCGGTCATTCACGTCTCGCTTAGGCTTGTCGCTATCGACTTCCCGAAACTGGGGCGGCGCGGCGCGGCGGCAAGAGGTTTGAGCCGAAGTTTTCCAACGAATGGTTTTTTCGCGCCGACGACACCATATTCAGTACGGCATTCAAGACCGCGGGGGGCGTGGGAGAGGCGAGGATGAACAGGCATTCGCCCCAGGCGCTCAGGAATCGTTACGCCAATGTTCAGCGCGCCGCGGATTGGACCATTGAACAGAATTGGCCATCCTATTCCGCGCAGGAGCATGATCGCTGGAACCGTCTTTTCGCCCGTCAAACCAAGCTACTGCCGGGCCGCGCCTGTCAGGAATTTCTCGACGCCAATGCGAAGTTGGAATTGTCGCGCGCGGGCATTCCCGATTTCGCGGAGCTGAGCGGTCGGCTGGCGACGATGACGGGTTGGCGGGTCGTCGCGGTCGCGGGCCTGATCCCCGACGACGCCTTCTTCGAGCATCTCGCCAACCGGCGTTTTCCCGCGGGAGCCTTTATTCGCCCCGAAACGGAACTTGATTATCTCGAGGAGCCGGATGTCTTCCACGACGTCTTTGGGCATGTGCCGCTGCTCGCTAACCCCGTCTATGCGCGCTTCCTCGAAGCCTATGGCGAGGCGGGCCGGCGGGCGTTGGGTCGGGGGCAGCTGCACAACCTCGCCCGTCTCTATTGGTACACGGTTGAATTTGGTTTGATGCGCACCGGGCGGGGAATGCGTATCTTTGGGGCCGGCATCATGTCGTCTCCGGCGGAAACGGTGTTTTCGCTCGAAGACAGCTCGCCCAATCGCGTGCTGTTCGATCTGGAACGCGTAATGCGGACAAAATATATCATCACCGATTTCCAGCAGACCTACTTCGTGATCGAGAGCTTTGAACAGCTCCTGCGGGACTGCGAACAGGATTTCGCGCCGCTATACGAAGGCTTGCGAACGGCGCCGGATCTTGAGGCCCACGAACTCGATCCCCGTGATCGCGTCCTCGCGAGAGGGGATTTCCATTACTTTAGGGCGAAGGGCAACGCGCCGAACGCGGCATAGCGAAAGCCCACGCATCAGCTTTTCTTGGGCTCCCATAGGCCGAGAACCGCGCCGGTCGGGTCCATGATGATGCTGAACGAGCCCGCGCCCTTTACCTCGGTCGAGTCGTTGATGACTTTCGCCCCGAGCGACGCGGCTTTGGCGGTGGCGGCCGCGAGGTCGTCGACTAGCACATAGGCCAGCCATGTCGAGGGGGCGCCGGGCATCGGATGTTTCATCATGCCGCCCCCGGTCCCTTCGCCGACCCTTATCAAAGTGTAAGCGTGCTCCAGCACTGGCATGTCATCGAGCTTCCAGTCGAACAGTTCGCCGTAGAACGCCTTGGCTTTGGCGACATCCGTCGTGTTGAGCTCGACGTGCACGAATGGATTCCCCATGTTTTCCTCCTTGGGCTTCTTCGTCATCGTGGTCCCGCCGCGCGCGGTATTAACCAAATAATTCGCCGCGCCCGTGAAGGTTCCAAGACCTCGCTCGACGAGCGCCGCCGGCGACGGGCGCGCCCTCTTCACAGCAGCGCCGCCCTCGCCATTTGCTCGATAGCGCCGAAGATCGAACGCCCATTCGAATCCAGCATTTCGATGCGGATGGCGTCGCCAACCTTCAGGAAAGGCGTGCGCGCCGCGCCCTCCAACAGCGTCTCGACGACCCGTTGCTCGGCGAGGCAGGAATAGCCGACGCCGCCTTGCGCGATCGGCTTGCCCGGCGAGCCGTCGGCGGCGCGGTTCGAGACGGTGCCCGAGCCCACGATCGATCCGGCCGCGAGCGCGCGCGTGCGCGCCGCATGGGCGATGAGCCGCCCAAAATCGAAAGTCATATCGACGCCGGCGTCCGGGCGGCCAAGCGGCGCGCCGTTTACATACGAGAGCAGCGGCAGGGACAATTTGGCCTCGCGCCAGGCGTCGCCAAGTTCGTCGGGCGTTGCCGCCACCGGCGAAAACGCCGAGGAAGGCTTCGACTGAAAAAAGCCGAAGCCCTTCGCGAGTTCGTCGGCGACGAGACCACGCAGGGTCACGTCATTGACCAGCATCACCAGTTTGATGTGTTCGCGCGCGTTCAACGGATCCACGCCCATCTGCACGTCGTCCGTCACCACGGCGACCTCGGCCTCGAGGTCGAGACCGAAACGCTCGTCCAACAACGGAATTTCGTCGCGAGGCCCGAGAAAACCGTCGGAGCCGCCCTGATACATCAGCGGGTCCGTCCAGAACGACGGCGGCATCGTCGCGCCGCGCGCCTTTCGCACGAGCTCTACGTGATTCACATAGGCCGAACCGTCTATCCATTGATACGCGCGCCGCAGGGGCGCGGCGCAGTCCTCGGCGCGAAACGGAAAATCCGCGACCGTTCCCGCCTCCAGTCTCGCGGCGCGTTCGGTGAGCCTTGGCGCGGCGTTCGCCCAATCGTCGAGCGCCTCCCGCATCGTCGCGGCGATGTCGCCGGCGTTCGCGGCGCGCGCCAAATCGCGCGAGACGACAACCAGCCGGCCATCTCGACCTTGTTTCAACGAAGCAAGTTTCATATTCGGCTTTTCCTAGGGCGCGCCGTCAAAGCGTTTGCGAAGGCCTGACCAACAATCGGCATAGTCTTTCTGCAACGTCGCGAGCTCGGCCGCGTAGGCGGTGAGATGTTGTGGCAGCCGCGATTCGAACATGAAGGCCAGCGTGTCCGCGAGCCTTTCGGGTTTTAGCTCGGCGCGCGTGGCGCGATCAAAAGCCGCGGCGTCCGGTCCGTGCGGCGCCATCGCGTTGTGCAACGACATTCCGCCCGGCGCGAAGCCTTGTGGCTTGGCGTCATATTGGCCACGGATCAGCCCCATGAATTCGCTCATCACATTGACGTGATACCACGGCGGGCGAAACGTATGCTCGGCGACCTGCCAGCGGTCCGAGAATATCACGAAGTCGACATTGGCGACGCCGGTCTCGCCCGATGGCGCGCTCAACGCCGTGAAGATCGAGGGATCGGGATGATCGAACAGCAACGCCCCGACCGGCGCGAAATCACGCAGATCGTATTTATACGGCGCGTAATTTCCGTGCCACGCCACGACGTCGAGCGGCGAGTGGTCGATCTCGCAGACGTAAAATTTTCCGCCCCATTTGACCATCATCGCGCAAGGCGTCTCCTTGTCCTCGAAGGCGGCGACCGGCGTTTTGAAATCGCGCGCGTTGGCGAGGCAATTCGCTCCGATAGCGCCGCGGTTCGGCAAGGTGAAGGACGCGCCATAATTCTCGCACAGAAAACCGCGCGCGGGACCACCGATGAGCGCGACCTTGAATTTGACGCCGCGCGGCACGACGCAGATTTCACCGGGAGCAATGTCGATGTGGCCAAATTCCGTGAAAAACGAAAGGCCGCCCTGCTCTGGAACGACGAGCAACTCGCCGTCGGCGTCGTAAAAATACGCGTCGACCATCGATTGCGTCACGAAATAGATACTCGCCGCCATTCCCATGCGCATGTCCGCGTCGCCGACCGTCGTGATCGTGCGAACGCCTTCGACGAAGGTCAGCTTCTCGCTCGGGATGGGAACCGGACTCCAGCGAAACTGACCAAAGCTCGCCGGCCCCTCGCGCGCGCCGAGCGCGGTGTTCCACAGGCGCGCGTCGTCGGCGGAGAATTTTCGCGCATGCAACACCGAGGGGCGGATGCGGTAGAGCCAGGCGCGCTGATTGACGCCCCGCGGGGCGGTGAAACTCGTGCCGGAAAGCTGCTCGGCATATAGGCCGTAAGCGCAGCTTTGCGGCGAGTTCTGGCCCGCGGGCAACGCGCCCGGCAGCGCCTCGGACTCGAACTCGTTGCCAAAGCCCGGCATGTAGCGCGGCGGTGTCGCCATCTCCGTCACTCCGACGCTTGTTGCAGCACGCCGCGTCGGAGTTGGTCTTCCTCGATCGATTCGAACAGCGCGCGAAAATTGCCTTCGCCAAATCCTTCGTCGCCCTTCCTCTGGATGAATTCGAAGAAGATTGGACCGAGCAAGGTTTGGGAGAAAATTTGCAACAGCGTCTTGGCGGGTTCCCTCGCGCCTATCCCGGCGCCGTCGATCAAGATGCCGAGCTCCCGCAAGCGTTCGACGGATTCGCCATGACCGGGGAGGCGTTGATCGACCCTGTCGTAGTAGGAATCCGCCGGCTTCGGCATGAAGTCCAGCCCGTTTCGCCGAAGCGTCTCCACGGTCGCGTAGATATCGCGACATGCGCAGGCGACGTGCTGAATTCCTTCGCCTCGATAGGCGTGAAGAAATTCCTCGATCTGACTGTCGTCGTCGGCGCTCTCGTTGATGGGGATGCGAATCTTGCCGCAGGGGCTCGTCATGGCGCGGGAATGCAGCCCGGTAAACCTGCCTTCGATATCGAAGTAACGAATTTGGTGGAAGTTGAAAATCCATTGGTACCAGTCCGCCACGGTATCCATGTGTCCGCGGTTAACATTGTGAGTGAGATGATCGATGACGGTCAGGCCGGCGCCCTGGGGCTTGGGGTCTCGTTCGTCGGTCCAACGAAAATCGACATCCCAGATCGATCCTTTGTCGCCATAGCGATCGACGAAATAGATCAGCGCGCCGCCGACCCCCTCGATCGCGGGGATGTTGAGCTCCATCGGGCCGATATGCGACGGAACGGGCTTGGCGCCCTTGGCGAGCGCGCGCCGAAACGCGTCCGCCGCGTCCGCCACCCGAAACCCCATCGCGCAGGCGGAGGGGCCGTGGCGTTTGGCGAATTCGGCGGCGAACCCGTCGGGCTCGGCGTTGAGCACGTAATTCACGTCGCCCTGGCGATAGAGCGTGACATTTTTCGAGCGATGCCGAGACACGGCTGAAAATCCCATCAACTCGAACAGCGCCCCAAGCTTTAGCGGGTCGGGATGTGCGCATTCGATGAATTCGAATCCATCCGTGCCCATCGGGTTTTGGTCCGAGATAATTGCCGGCTGCCCCTCGCGCCATGGCCGCGCCATGAGGTGGTCCTCCTCTTGCCCCCACCCTCGAATAGCTGAAAGATATGGCGCGCCGCGCGCGATTCGAGCCCTATTTGGAGCGTTGAGCGCAATAATTTGAGCGCGGTGTTGACGCAACGGGGCGCGCGAGAATGATCCTCTATGACTATTTTCGCTCCTCGGCCGCCTATCGGGTGCGAATCGCGCTGGAGATGAAAGGGCTCGCCGTCGAGCACCGCCAGGTGCATCTCGCGCGGGGCGAGCAGTCGCGGCCAAGCTATCTCGCCAGAAATCCTCAAGCGCTCATTCCCGCGCTGGAGCTCGAGGAGGGGACCGTGCTCACCCAGTCGCTGGCGATCATCGAATATCTGGAAACACTGCGGCCAGAGCCTCGGCTCATTCCCATGGAGCCGGCGCTGGCGGCGCGAACGCGCGCGGTCGCGCTGGCGATTGCCTGCGATATTCACCCGCTCAACAATCCGCGCGTCGTTAATTATCTCGAAACCGACCTGAACGCGTCCAAGGCCGGCGTCGACGCCTGGCGACTCCATTGGTTGTTGAACGGGCTGGAGGCGGTGGAAAAGCTGATCACGCCGAAAGGATCGCGGCCAGGTCCATTCTGCTTCGGCTCCGCGGTGACGCTGGCGGACGTTTGCCTTATCCCGCAACTATATAACGCGCGGCGATTCGAGACGCCGCTCGATCATCTTCCACGCCTGCTCGCCGTCGAGGCGGCCTGCGCGGATCTGCCCGCCTTTCGCGCGGCGCATCCGTCGCGTCAAGCCGACGCCCAATAGGAGGGCGCATATGAGC
>JBAUVQ010000347.1:0-11887 GCA_049583305.1 Methylocystis sp. | reverse complement strand
CGACCTCGACGAGAGGAGAGAATCACGACGCGGCCGCAGGGTCAATTCGCAAGAAAACCACGCCAAACACAGGACAAACCGGCGAAAACGGTTACTTCGTCGACGACGAAGAGTCCAATATGTCAGGTGCTTACGAATTCTTCACGGGCGACTAATTCCCTTCAACACATCGGAAAAAACAAATGCTTCCTTTTCCCAGGGCCGCGCGAACCCGACGGTGACTCGCCACTCTCCCGAGCTTTCATCGAGGGAGACTTCTTCTAACCCGAGTTCCGTTATGTCCTCCGAAGCGAAAAGCTCGCCGATATAAGATTTGGCGGCGGCGACAGCCTGTTTGACATCCATTTAACGCTCCTCCCGGATTGGAGTTAGCCTAGAATAGCATTTCCGGCTCCGCCCTTCCCCCTCAAAAATGCGTCTCCGAAGTATCCTCTTCCGGCTTGATCTCATGGCGCATCATCAGCGGCAGTTGCGTCATGCCGAACACCAGGGTCAGTGGCAAAATGCCGAACACTTTGAAGTTCACCCAGACGTCCGTCGTGACGGCGCGGCGCACGACTTCGTTCACTCCGGCCAGAAAAAAGAAGAAGAACGCCCAGCGCCAGGTCAGCTTGCGCCAGCCTTCGTCGTCGAGGTGGAAGGCGGAATCGAAGACGATCGGCAGCAACAGCCGGTCGAACCAAAGCGCGCCGATCAAGGCCCCGCCGAACAGGGTATAGAGAATGGTGACCTTCATTTTGATGAAGGCTTCATCCTGCAGCAAAAAGGTCAGTCCGCCGAAAATCATCAGCAGCACGGCGGTCACCACCGGCATCACGGGCAATCGGCGGGTGATGCTCCAGGCGACGCCGAGCGTCACGAGCACGGAGACCATCATCGTGCCGGTCGCGGCGTAAATCCCGTATTCGTGGTTGACGAAGAAGAACAGCGCCAGCGGACCGAACTCCAATGCGAGCTTGAGGCCGGTGTTCACGCGCTTGGGCCTTTCGGGGGTGGGCTTGGCCGCGTCTGGTTGCTTGTTGTTTTCGTTCAGCGTGCTGTCTTGCGTCATGTCGTTGTCTCCGTCGCGCCTTTCGCGGGGTCGGATTCCTCGGGGTCGAGCCCCGCGATGGCGCGCGCGAAGTCGCGCGCGGCGAATGGTTCGAGATCGTCGGCGCTTTCGCCGACTCCGACAAAGTGGATGGGCAGGCCATATCTCTCGGCGATGGCGACGAGGATGCCGCCGCGCGCCGTGCCGTCCAGCTTCGTCATGACAAGGCCGGTGACGCCCGCGATCTTGCCGAAAATGTCGACCTGCGTCAGGGCGTTCTGGCCGACGGTCGCGTCGAGCACCAGGAGCACCGCATGAGGCGCCTCCAAGTCGGCCTTTTTCATGACGCGGACGATCTTTTCGAGTTCGGCCATGAGCTCCGTGCGGTTTTGCAGTCGGCCGGCGGTGTCCACCAGCAAAATATCGGCGTTTTGCGCGCGCGCCGTTTGGATTGCGTCGAAGGCGAGACCGGCGGCGTCGGCCCCTTCGTTGCCAGCGACGACGTGAGCTCCAAGCCGGGCGCCCCAGACACGCAGTTGCTCCACCGCCGCGGCGCGAAAAGTGTCGCCGGCGCCGAGAACCACGCTTTTGCCTTCGCCGCGCCATTTAGAGGTAAGCTTGGCGATAGTGGTCGTCTTGCCCGAGCCGTTGACGCCCACGACCAGCACCACGAACGGGCGCTTCGTCTCGTCGATCTCGAAGGGCAGGGCGACCGTCGACAGGATGCGTTCGACCTCGCCCGCGAGAATCGCGCGAACTTCCTCGGGCTCGATGTTCTTTTCGTAGCGCGCGGCGCCGACGGCCTTGGTGATGCGCTGCGAGGCGCCGACGCCCAGATCGGCGCGCAGCAGCACGTCCTCGAGTTCGTCGAGCGTCAGCGCGTCGAGCTTGCGCTTGGTGAAAATCTCGGCGATGCCCTTGGAAATCGCCTGTGACGAGCGAAACAGGCCGCCAAACAGCCGCTCGCGCCAGGAGCGCTTCGGCGGTTCGGGCGCCTCGCCCTCCGGCCGGGCCTCGCTCGCGGGCGCGCTCGCGCCGCGACCGAAAAGCCGCGCGAAAACGCCTCGCTTTTCCTTGGTTTCCTCGCCGTCCCTGCTCATTGCAACTCCCGTCGCGCGGCCAGTTCGCCGCGCCTCGGCCGAAGCCACGACTTAGTCCGCGCTTTCGAGCCGATTGCGTTATATCTCATCCGCCCGCCCGCGCCAGCCGCGTCGTCACCTTCCATCAAAGAGCCTTCGCCCTTGCCCTCCATGATCCTGACGCCACTGATTGTCGCCACCGCTCTGTTCATGGAGAATCTCGACGGAACCGTGCTGGCGACCGCGCTGCCGGCGATGGCCGTCGATTTGAACGAAGATCCGGTCGCGCTCAAACTCGCGCTGACGTCGTATCTTCTCGCCCTGGCGGTGTTCATACCACTGTCGGGCTGGGTGGCGGATAAATTCGGCGCGCGCAAGGTTTTTCGCGCGGCGATTCTAGTGTTCACTTTTGGTTCGATCCTTTGCGGACTCTCGACGACGCTGCTTCACGTGGTGCTGTCGCGCATCGTTCAAGGGGTCGGCGGCGCGATGATGGTGCCGGTCGGCCGACTGGTCATCCTGCGCACGGCGCCGCGCGCGGAGCTCGTGCGCGCCATGGCCTGGCTGACGATACCCGCGCTGATTGGTCCGCTGATCGGCCCGCCGCTCGGCGGCTTCATCGCGACTTATCTGCACTGGCGCTACATTTTCTGGATCAATGTGCCGATCGGCGTGCTCGGCGTGTTGCTGACCAGCCGTTATATCCCCGATCTGCGCGAGGCGGACGTGGGTCCGCTCGACGTCCGCGGCGCCTTGCTCTCCGGCCTCGGCCTGTCCTGTCTGGTGTTTGGCCTCAGCATTGTCGGACGCGGATTCGCGCCGCCGCTCGTCGTGGCGAGCCTGATCATCATCGGCGCCGCGGCGGTGTTCGCCTATGTGATTCATGCGCGAAGCGCGCCCGCGCCGATCCTCGATCTTCGCCTGCTCGCCTTCCCGACGTTTCGCGCCGCGATCCTCGGCGGCTTTTTGTTTCGCATCGGTATCGGCGCGATTCCATTTTTGTTGCCGCTGCTGTTGCAGGCCGGCTTCCATTTGACGGCCTTTCAATCGGGATCGCTGACCTTTGTCGCGGCGGCGGGGGCGATGGCGATGAAGACCGCGGCGCAGCCGATCCTCCGCGCCTTTAGTTTTCGCCGCGTGCTGATCGTCAACGCGCTGGCGTCCTCGGCGTTCCTGATCGTCAACGCCTGGTTCACCGCGGCGACGCCGCATTGGATCGTCATGGCCGTGCTGCTCGTCGGCGGCTTTTTCCGCTCGCTTGAATTCACCGCGCTAAACGCCATCGGCTACGCCGAGATCGGGCAGCGCGAAATGAGCCGCGCGACCAGTTTCTCCGCCGTGGGCCAGCAATTGTCGCAATCGGCCGGCGTCGCGATCGGCGCCGCTTCGCTGGAGGTCGCGCGCGCCGCGCATGGCGGCGGCGCGTTGCTGACGGCGGATTTCACGCCGGCGTTTTTCGTGGTGGCGGCGGTGTCGGCGGCGTCGGTGTTTTCCTTCTGGCGACTCGCGCCCAACGCGGGCGACGAACTGGCGGGGCGGGCGGCGCCGGGAGCGGCCTGACGCGGCGTTACGCCTCTCGCGCCGTACCCCGAAATCCCGTCGCCAGCACATAGAGCTCGGCGGACCCCGCTCGACTGGCCGCCGGCTTCACATGCCGCACCACCGCGAAATCGCGCTTGAGCCGCGCGAGAAGTTGCCCCTCGGTGCCGCCCTGCAAAACCTTGGCGACGAAGAACCCGCCGGGTGACAGCACCTCGCAAGCGAAATCCGCGGCGAGGTCCGCTAAAGCCACGATCTTCAGATGATCGGTCGCCTTGTGGCCGGTCGCGTTGGCGGCCATGTCGGACATGACGCCATCGGCGCCGCCGCCGAGCATCGCCTTGATGAACTCGGGCGCGTCCTCGTCGTTAAAATCCTTGACCGCGAAGGAGACGCCGGTGATGGGCTCCATGGCGAGCAAATCGACGCCGACCACCTTGCCTGTTCCCTCGACGGCCTTGACCCGGTCGGCGGCGATCTGCGACCAGCCGCCGGGCGCCGCGCCGAGATCGACGATGCGCATGCCCGGCTTCAGCAGATGATAGCGGTCGTCCACCTCCAGCAGCTTATATGCGGCGCGGGAGCGATAGCCGTCGCGCTTGGCGCGCGCGACATAGGGGTCGTTGAGCTGGCGCTGCAGCCACAGCGTGGAGGACAGCGAGCGCTTTCGCGCCGTTTTCACTCGTACCTTGAGCGAGCGTCCGCCCGCGCGGCCGTCGCCGCCGTCGCTGGTCTTGGTCATGCCGGAACCTTCTCGCGCGGCGCGAACACGCCGTTCGCGCCGGCCTCCATCGTGAATCGCCGCTTGTGAAAAGCGGCGAGAGTCCCGCGATGGCCAATGGATACGATGCTCGCTTTCGGCAGCCGTTCCCGCAACGTCGTATAGACGGCGGCTTCGAGCGCCTCGTCGAGCGCGGATGTGGCCTCGTCGAGGAATAGCCAGTCGGGCTTCGCGAGCAGCGCCCGCGCCAACGCGACGCGCTGCTGCTCGCCGCCCGAAAGACGTTGGCCCCAATTGCTTTCTTCGTCGAGCCGGTCGCGGAATTGCGAAAGTTTCACCGCGTCCAACGCCGCCTCGACGTCCGCCTCCGCGAAGACGTCCGACTCGTTGGGATAGGCGAGCGCGGCCCTGAGCGTTCCAATGGGAATATAGGGTCGCTGCGGCAGCAGCATCAACGAAGCGCCCTTTGGAGTCGCGATGCTTCCCTCGTAATAGGGCCACACGCCCGCGATCGCGCGAAACAGCGTGGACTTGCCCGAGCCCGAGGCGCCCGACAGCAGAACGGTTTCGCCAGCGGTGAGTTCGATCCCCTTGGCGTCGACGATGCGGCGGCCGTCCGGCAAGGTCAAACCTATTTCCAGCCCAAGTTTCGATCCTTCGGTCGGCTTGGCCGCCGGCCGAGCCATCAACTCGTCGGCGCGCGCGGTGGCGTCGTCGAAAGTGGCGAGACGATCCAGCACGGAGCGATAGTCGGCGAGATAGGTGTAATAATTGACGATGAAATTCAGCGCGGACTCGACTTCCGAGAAGGCGTCCAGGGTCTGCCTTACGACGCCGAACTTGATCTGTCCGATCAGCATGAAAGGCGCGACGATGGCGAGAGGAAAAATCGCCGACAATTGATGATAGGTGGCGGTGAATATAGTGAGTTTTTTTCCAAGGGAGATGATGTCGAGATAATTCGCGACGATCGCGCCGAATCTTTTGCCAAGCGAGGCGCGTTCGGTCGTCTCGCCGGCAAGCAGCGCGACCTGCTCGCCATATTCGCGCATGCGCGCTAGGGAAAAGCGGAAATCGGCCTCGCGGCGCTGGCGCTCGAACATGAGGCCCGTGAGCGGGCGGCCGATCCAATGCGTGGCGAGCGTGCCGCCCACGGCGTAGATCAGCGCGACCCAGAACAGCCATCCCGGCACCACGACGCCCTTGGCGATGGGAAAGGCGAGCTGCGCCGAGATGCCCCATAAGACGATCGAGTAGGAGACGATGGAACTCAGCGTGGAGATCAGCAGAATCGTGAACGAATAAATCCCGTAGCCGTCGCTGCCGCCGTCGATGAAGCGATTCACGTCCTCGGCGATGCGCTGGTCGGGGTTGTCGGCCGCCGTTCCCGTGAGCGCCATCGCGTAATGCCGATGATCCCCAAGCCAGCGGTCGACGTAATGCTTGGTCAGCCAGCGCCGCCAGCGCAGGATGAGATAGGACTTCAGAACGAATTCGGTGACCGCCGTGGCCACGAACACGAACGCCAGCGGCGTGAAGCCAAACAGAAGCTTGGCCCAGAAGACGCCGGCGTTCATCTCCTGAAGAGCGTTATAGTAGTCGCGGCGGATGAAGGTGAGCGCGACCGAAATCCCGACCATCCCCTGATTGAACAGCACGAGGATGACGATCGTGACGACGGCGACGAAAGGCTCCGAGCCCCTGAACGCGGGAAACGGCCAGACGCGCATTTCGCTGGCGGCGTCGCTGTCGAAATAGAGATCGGCGATGCGGGTCATCTCCTGGACGATGGCGCTACGCGAGACGAGATAGACAAGAATGGAAAACACCGCGACCGTCAGGGCCATCGTGTCGGGCAGCGAATAATCTTGCAGCGACGCGGGCCAATGACCTTCGACATCGATAAGATTAAGCACGCCGAATACAACTGTTTCGGTCGAGAATATGCCGACGAAAATCTTCAGAAAGCTCGATATCTCGGACGAGCGCCAGGTGGTGTAGGCGCAGATAAGCGCTCCCGCCGCGAGCAGAAGAGTCTCCATGTCATTCTTATGCGCTCCCGCGACAACCGCGAGAAACGCGAAAACCGCGACCGTCACGGCTAATTTTCGCATCCTTGACTCCAATTCCGCTAGCGCTTTCCGGTTTGCTTCGCGCCTTCATGTTCCCTGAGGCAAAACCGGCCGCCAAATTAGTTGAAAGCGCTCAAGCCCCGCGGCCGGCCGGCGCGAGAGCTCGAATCCGCATTTGCTTCTAAAGCAATTTGCTGGAGACGAAGACGGAATTATGTCGGCGTCGGCCGACGCCCCGCGCGCGAGACCGAAGAACGGAGCGCGATAAACGCCAAGGGACGCCGGGGCCGCGGGTTTCCCGGCGACGGCGCCAATCGGCGATATTCCGGTCCATTCGACATTCGGGGCGGACGCGACGACCCAATCGGCGAGGATTATTCCGCTTCGTCCGGGGCGGCGATGCCGTTGATGCGCTCCACCAAAACCGGGGACGGCTTGAAGGTCAGCACTTTCCTGGGGCAGATCGGCGCTTCGACGCCCGTTTTAGGATTGCGTCCAATGCGCGCGCGTTTGGTGCGCACGGTGAACGTTCCAAACGAACGCAGCTTCACCTGCTCACCAACCGCGAGCGCGTCGGAAATTTCATCAAAAGTTGCGTCCAGCAGTTTGCGGGCATCGGCCCGAGAGAGCGTCGGGCAACAGCCATAGACAGCCTCTCGTAGCGCCGCCCTCGTCAAGGCGCCGCCAGACCCCCCGTTCTTTATCGGCATGTGACGAATTCTGCGGGAAATTCGATTAGTATCCGACCGCGGAATGTGAATGTGTTCGACACGATAGCCCCCCGACCCCTTCGCGCCACCGACGATGGATTAAGCTTCACCCAACCCAATACCGTCACGCAAGCTTTACGAAGAGTCAGCCTAATAATTATCGAGCAAAAGCGCAAGCCTCTCAAATGCTTTGCTTACGCGCGCAAGCCCGGCGCGGCCCGCGGCCGTCCGCTAATGTGGAAGCACATTGAAACGCGGGGACTTCCGCGATGCGTGGCGCGCCTCGCGCGAAGCGTTTCTGGCGCGCCGGTTGGCTTAGCTGGAGAGTTTCACCTTATGCTTGGACACGGGAATCATTGAACGTATCTTGCGGATACGTTCAAGGTCGATGTGGGTCGATACAAGTCCCGGCCCCTCGGAGGCCTTGGCGACGACATGGCCCCAGGGGTCGGCGATCAGCGAGTTGCCGTAGGTGAAGCGCGTCTCGTGCCCCGCCTTATGCGCGCCGGTTTGAGCCGGGGCGCAAATATACGCCTGCACTTCGATCGCGCGGGCGCGGCACAAAACTTCCCAATGGTCCTTGCCGGTGACCAAGGTGAAGGCCGACGGCAGCGCGATCATATCGGCGCCCTTTTCGGCCAGCGCCTGGAAAAGATAGGGAAACCGCAGATCGTAGCAAATGGCGCATCCTACCGTGACGCCTTCGCAATCATATGTCACCACGTCGCTTCCCGGCTTGAACGCGGCGCTTTCATGATATTTGGCGCCATCCGGCGCGGTGATGTCGAACATGTGAATCTTGCGATAGCGCGCGACTTCTTTTCCTTCGCGGTTGAACGCCACGCTTGTGTTGTGGATGCGTTCGTCGCCGGGGATTTTCTCGAGGATCGAGCCGGCGTGGACGAACATCTTGTGTTCGCGCGCGAGGTTCTGGCACAAAGTATAGGCGGGGCCTCCGGGCAAATCCTCGGCCGCCTCCATTTTCTCGGCGCGCGTGCCGCCGATGAAGTCGAAACACTCGGGGAGACAAATCCAGTCGGGCTTCTCCTGGGAGACCGCTTGCTCCATTAGCGCCTTGGCGCTGGCCAGATTGGCGGCCTTGTCGTTGATCGAATTCATCTGGACCACGGTGACTTTCATGCGGCGATCTCGAACGGTTCGTGATGAGCGCCCGCCCAGCGGCGAGCGCGTTGATTCCGAACGCCGATAGTAGACGCTTGTCGCGCCTCCCGCTAGGCGGAGCCTTAGGTGCGGCGCAACACGGGTTTGCGCGCGGCCTGCGTTTCGTCAAGCCGGCGTCGCGGCGCGAGCACCGGCGCGGCGTGGAAGGCGGATTCCTCGCCCCGCAACGCGCGTTCGCCGAGATCGCGCAGAGTCGCGATGAAAAGATCGAGCGAAGCCTTCGACTCGGACTCCGTGGGCTCGATCAGCATGGCCCCATGCGCGACGAGCGGGAAATAGACGGTCATCGGATGGAAGCCCTCGTCGATCATCGCCTTGGCGAAATCGAGCGTGCTCACGCCGCTGCCATTGAGCCAGGCGTCGTCGAACAAGACTTCGTGCATGCAAGGCCGGTCGCCAAACGGCGCGCTCATCATGTCGCGCAGCCTGGCGCGCACATAGTTGGCGGAGAGCACCGCGTCGCGGGAGGCTTGCGCCAACCCGTCGGCCCCATGCGCCAGCATATAGGCGAGCGCGCGAACGAACATGCCCATCTGCCCATGAAACGCGGTGATGCGGCCAAAACCCTGCGTTCCCTCGACATCCTCCTTGAGGCGCAATTCGCCGCCCTCGCGCACCAGCAAGGGCGCGGGCGCGAAGGGCGCCAGACGCGCCGAAAGAACGACCGGGCCAGCGCCGGGACCGCCGCCGCCGTGCGGCGTCGAGAAGGTCTTGTGCAGGTTGATGTGCATCGCGTCGACGCCGAAATCGCCGGGCCGCGCGAGGCCGGCGATGGCGTTGAAATTGGCGCCGTCGCAATAAAAATAGCCGCCCGCGTCGCGAACCATTTTGGCGATGTTCGCGATGTCGCGCTCGAACAGGCCGCAGGTGTTCGGATTGGTCAGCATGATCGCCGCGACATCCGGGCCAAGCAGCGGCGCGACCGCCTCGGCGTGCAGAATTCCGTCCGGTCCCGTGGGAATCGCGCGTAGCTCGAACCCAAGCAGCGCCGCGCTGGCGGGATTGGTGCCATGCGCCGACTGCGGGACCAGCACCGTCTTGCGCGTCGCGGATTCGCCGCGCGCCGCGATCGCCGATTTGATCGCCATCAGACCGCATGTCTCGCCGTGCGCGCCGGCCTTGGGCGAAAGCGCCAACGCCTGCATGTTGGTCAGCGTCAACAGCCAGCGCGTGAGCTGCTCCATGACCTCCAGCGCGCCTTGCACGGTCGATTGAGGTTGCAGCGGATGAATATCCGCGAAGCCGTCGAGCCGCGCCATCTTTTCGTTGAGGCGCGGATTATGTTTCATCGTGCACGAGCCAAGCGGGTAGATGCCGCCGTCGATGGAGTAATTCATGCGCGACAGCCTGACATAGTGGCGCATGGTCTCGGGCTCGGAGAGACCGGGCAGGGCGACGGGCTTCTCTCGCTCCAGTCCGCCAAGGCGGGGGGCGAAGGCCGCCGGTTCCCCGATGTCGACGCCGGTCGCGTCGTCGCGCCCGATGTCGAACAGCAATGGCTCTTCGAGTTCGAGTCCGCGGTTGCCGCTGAAGGTCGCGGGCGCTTCCGTCTTTTTAGGTTGATCGAGCATCACAGCGCATCCTTCAGTTCCGCGACCAAGGTCGCGCGATCGTCATTGGTGTTCATCTCGGTGCTGGCCACGAGCAGCAGATCGTCGAGGCCGGCGTTTGGCAGTAACCGCGACACGGGGACGCCCGCGAGCACGCCGCGCGCCGCCAGACGCTCGACCAACGCCGCCGCGTCGCCCTTCACCCGCAGCGTGAATTCGTTGAAGAAGCTCTTATTCAACACTTCCACGCCGTCGAGTGGCGCGAGCATGTCCCTCAGCGCGACGGCGTTGGCGTGGTTCACTCGCGCGAGGCGGGCGAGGCCCGTTCCGCCGAGCAGCGTCATGTGAATGCTGAAAGCCAGCGCGCACAGGCCGGAATTGGTGCAGATGTTGGACGTCGCCTTGTCGCGACGGATGTGTTGCTCGCGCGTCGACAGCGTCAGCACGTAGCCGCGCCGACCCTCGGCGTCGACGGTCGCGCCGCAGAGCCGGCCCGGCATCTGCCGAATGAATTCCTGCCGCGTCGCGAACAGCCCGACATAGGGTCCGCCGAAATTGAGCGCATTGCCGATCGACTGGCCTTCGCCGACGACAATATCGGCGCCCATCGCGCCGGGCGACGTCAGCAGGCCCAGCGACACCGCCTCGGCGAACACAGCGATCAGCAGCGCGCCGTGGCGATGACAGGCCTCGGCGACCGCGCGAAGATCGCGAAGATTTCCGAAGAAATCTGGCGTCTGGACGATGACGCAGGAGAGGCTGTCGTCGATCCGGGCGATCAAGTCCTCGGCGGCGGTCACGTCAGGCGCGAGGCCGACGATCTCATCGCCGGCGAGCCGCGCCACCGTGCGCGCGACCTCGGCGTATTGCGGATGCAACCCGCCCGAGAGCAGGGCCTTGCGCCGCTTGGTGAGCCGATGCGCCATCAGCATCGCCTCGGCGCAGCCGGTCGAGCCGTCGTACATCGAGGCGTTGGCGACCTCCATGCCAGTCAAGGCCCCGACCTGCGTCTGGAACTCGAACAAAACTTGCAGCGTGCCCTGCGAAATTTCCGGCTGATAGGGCGTGTAGCTGGTCAGAAATTCCGAGCGTTGAATCAGATGGTCGACGCTGGCCGGCACGTGGTGGCGATAGGCGCCGGCGCCGACGAAAAACGGCGCCTGACTCGCGGCAAGATTTTTGCCCGCGAGCCGCCTGAGATCGCGCTCGACCTCGATTTCGGATTTTCCGCGCGGCAGGTCGAAGTCCTCGACAACGCCGCCCGGCATGTCCTTGAAAAGCTCGCCTATGTCGGCGACGCCGATCGCATCGCGCATTTGCGCGCGGTCCGCGTTGCTCAGGGGGTGATAGCGCATCGGGGTCTCCTCGGCCGTAACGGCTCGCTTAAAGGCTTTTCACATGCGTTTCGTAGCCGGCCTCGTCCAAGAGGCCGGCGAGTTCGTCAGGTTTGGAAAGACGCAGTTTCACGAACCAGCCGGCGCCGAGCGGATCGTCGTTGACCAGCGCCGGAGTCTTGTCGATTTCGCCATTGACTTCGACGACCTCGCCCGAGACTGGCGAAAACACCTCGCTCGCCGCCTTCACGCTTTCCACCGTGGCCAGCGCCTCGCCCTTGGCGATTTTCTCGCCGACCGCCGGCAGTTCGACGAATACGATGTCGCCGAGTTGCGACTGCGCGTAGTCGGTGACGCCGACGACGCCGCTGTCTCCGTCGACGCGGACATATTCGTGATCGGTGGTGAAATGCGTCTCGGTCATTTACGGTCCTTTCCAAGGTGAACATAGCGATGCGGCGCGAACGGGAGTTTTGTCACGACGAGTTCGACCGTCTTGCCGCGCAGTTCCGCGTGTAGCGAAGTTCCGGGCGCCGCCAAAGCGCGCTCGACATAGCCCATCGCGATGGGCCGCGCGAGGCTCGGCGAAAAGCCGCCCGAGGTGACGCGCCCGACTTCCCGCCCGTCGCCGGCGAGGATGGCCGCGCCCTCGCGCACGGGCGCCTTGCCT
>JBAUVQ010000346.1:0-19809 GCA_049583305.1 Methylocystis sp. | reverse complement strand
GGCCGCGTAAGTGACGGAAGAGAAAATGGCGCGTGAATCAGAGGGCGGTCGCGGTCGCGATCGCGATAGAGAAGAGCGCGACAGCGAATTCGTGGATCGTCTGGTCCACATTAATCGCGTCGCCAAGGTTGTGAAGGGCGGCCGCCGTTTCGGCTTCGCGGCTCTCGTCGTCGTCGGCGACCAGAAGGGTCGGGTTGGCTTTGGTCACGGCAAGGCGCGCGAAGTGCCCGAGGCGATCCGCAAGGCCACCGACGCGGCCAAACGCGCGCTGATCCGCGTGCCGTTGCGCGAAGGCCGCACTTTGCACCATGACGTTAATGGACGCCATGGCGCGGGTCGCGTCGTTCTGCGCGCGGCGCCTCCCGGCACCGGCATCATCGCCGGCGGTCCGATGCGCGCGGTGTTCGAAACGCTTGGCGTGCACGACGTGGTGGCCAAGAGCCAGGGCTCCTCCAACCCCTACAACATGATCCGCGCGACTTTCGACGCGCTCGGTCGTGAAGATTCGCCGCGCGCCGTCGCCGCCCGTCGCACGCTCAAGGTTTCGGCCTTGCAGGCGCGCCGTCAGGGGACCGACGCAGAAGCCGTCGACGCGTGAGGGGAGGCATCGAGATGACGACGACCAAAACCATCACCGTCGAGCAGACCGGGAGCGCCACCGGGCGTCCCGATCGGCAACGCAAGACCCTCATCGGATTGGGGCTGTCCCGCATCGGGCGGCGCCGGACCCTCGAGGACACGCCTTCCGTGCGCGGCTTGATCGCCAAGGTGGCGCATCTCGTCAAAATTGTCGGCGAGAAGTGAGGGCGGGCCAATGGTGAAACTTAACGATCTCTCCGACAATCCTGGCGCCAGCAAGAACCGCATGCGCGTCGGTCGCGGCATCGGCTCCGGCAAGGGCAAGACCGGCGGACGCGGCGTCAAGGGCCAGAAGGCCCGCACCGGCGTGGCCGTCAAGGGCTTCGAGGGTGGACAAATGCCGTTGCATCGGCGTTTGCCCAAGCGCGGCTTCCATAATCCGTTCTCCCACGATTACAACGAGGTAAACGTTGGGCGGGTTCAGCAGGCCGTCGACGCTGGCAAGCTCGACGCGGCGGCGTCCATCACGAACGAGGCGCTGATCTCCGCCGGGGTGATTTCGAAGGCGCGCGACGGCGTCAAGATCCTTGGCAAGGGCGCGATCACGGCGAAGCTAGTCTTCGAAGTGGCAGCCGCCTCGAAATCGGCGATCGCGGCCATTGAAGGGGCTGGCGGTTCGGTCAAACTCCTGGCGACGGCCCCCGCGGCGGAATAATAGAGTCGGACGCGCGTCCCCTTGCGAGGGCGCGCGTCTGGTTTATTCTCGGGGCGTCCGGTCGCCGGTGGGCGGAGGGCTGCGTCCGCGATCGGCGAGACAAACGTCAAAGCGAAATAAAAAGCGCCGCGTCCGCGACTTGCCGGCGACGGTAACGCAGAAAGTAAGGGGAGCCCGTCCATGGCATCGGCAGCCGAACAGCTAGCGGCCAACGTCAATCTCTCCGCCTTCGGCAAGGCAGCGGAACTTAAGCAGCGTATCTGGTTCACTCTGGCCGCGCTCGTCGTCTATCGTCTCGGCACCTATATTCCACTTCCCGGGATCGATCCCGACGCTTTCGCCAAGAGCTTCTTTGGGCAAGCGAAAGGCGTGTTGGAGCTGTTCAACATGTTCGCGGGCGGCGCCGTCCAGCGTCGGGCGATCTTCGCATTGAACATCATGCCCTATATTTCGGCCTCGATCATCATTCAGTTGCTCACCTCGGTGGTGCCGGCTCTGGAAAGCGTGAAGAAGGACGGCGAATCGGGCCGTAAGATTCTCAACCAATACACGCGCTATCTCACGGTCATACTCGCGACGTTCCAGGCTTACGGCATGGCCATTGGCCTCGAGGGTCAAAGCGGCGTCGTCACCGAACCTGGCCTGTTCTTTCGTATCACCACGGTGGTGACGCTGGTTGGCGGCACGATGTTCCTGATGTGGCTGGGAGAGCAAATCACCTCGCGTGGCATCGGCAATGGTTCGTCGCTGATCATCTTCGCGGGTATCGTGGCCGCCTTCCCCTCGGCGATCATATCCACGCTGGAACTCGGCCGCCAGGGCGCGATTTCGACCGGCGTGATTCTTGGCGTGATCGCCATGTCATTCGCCGTCATCGCCTTCATCGTGTTCATGGAGCGGGCGCAGCGGCGGCTGTTGATTACCTATCCCAAGCGTCAACACGGCAACCGCGTTTACGAAGGCCAAAGTTCCTTTCTTCCGCTGAAACTCAACACCTCGGGCGTCATTCCGCCGATCTTCGCGTCATCGCTCCTGTTGCTGCCGACCACCGTCGCCAATTTCTACCAGACGCAGGGGACGGATAATATTTTCGCGACGATTTCGGCCTATTTCGGGCATGGGCGGCCGCTTTATATGATCGCCTATGTGGGACTGATCGTCTTTTTTGCCTTCTTCTACACTGCGATCGTGTTCAACCCGACCGAAACGGCGGATAATCTCAAGAAGCACGGCGGCTTCCTGTTGGGGATTCGTCCCGGCGAGCGCACCGCCAAGGAAATCGACACGGTGTTGATGCGCATCACCGTGCTGGGCGCCGCCTATCTCGCGGTGATCTGCCTGCTGCCGGAAGCCCTGATCTCCTACGCCAATCTGCCATTTTATTTCGGTGGCACCTCGTTGCTGATCGTGGTCAGCGTCACGATGGACACGGTCGCGCAAATTCACGGACATTTGCAGGCCGGACAATACGAGGGCTTGATTCGGAAGACGAAGCTCCGCGGGAAGCGCGCGAAATGAGGCTGGTGTTGCTTGGGCCGCCTGGCGCTGGCAAAGGCACGCAGGCCGCCCGACTCGTCGCCAAACACGGCATCCCGCAATTGTCGACTGGCGACATGTTGCGCGCCGCGGTGACGGCCGGAACGCCCCTCGGCGCGCAGGCAAAGGAAATCATGAACCGAGGCGAGTTGGTTCCCGACCAGCTCGTGATCGATCTGATCGATCTGCGCATCGGCGCGGAGGAATGCGCGCGAGGCTTTATTCTCGATGGCTTTCCGCGCACCGTCGCGCAAGCCGTCGCTCTCGACGCGCTTCTGGCGGAAAAGAAAATCAAGCTTGACGCGGTGATCGAGCTGATTGTCGACGAAAACGCGCTCCTTGCGAGAGTCGAGAATCGCAATCGCGAAACTCTGAACGCCGGTGGCGTCGTTCGGGCCGACGATAATCCAGAAAGCTTGAAGATAAGGCTCGCTGCCTACCGAGCCCAAACGGCGCCGGTGTCAGCCTATTACGCCGAGCGCGGCGCGCTGCGGCAACTCGACGGGATGGCCCCGATCGATATGGTCACCCGGGCGATTGACGGCGCTCTTGGCGGTTAGGCTGGGGCTCGATACGCGCGTCGTTCGAAGCGAGCGACGGGGGGCATGAGTTCGCCGACATTTTGCGGGCTGGATTTTGGCACGTCCAATTCCACGGTCGCTTGCGCCGTCGACGGCCGGATCCAACTTGTCCCCGTCGAGGGGGGCGAGAGGACGCTGCCGAGCGCCGTTTTTTTCGATTTTTCCAGCGGTACGCCGTCGTTCGGACGGGCGGCGCTCACCTGCTATGCGGAGGGTGTCGAGGGGCGTCTGATGCGCAGCCTCAAATCCGTTCTCGGCGGCAGCCTGATGGACGAGACGACGCGGATCAAAACCCGCGTCTATACTTTCAAGGAAATCATCGGTCTGATCCTGGCGCGGCTGAAGCAATCGGCCGACCGAGCGACGGGGACGGATGTAACTCGGACAGTGCTGGGTCGCCCCGTTCACTTTGTCGACGACAACCCCGAGGCCGATCGAGCGGCGCGTGACGCGCTGGAGGAGATCGCTCGCGCGCGTGGATTTCGCGAGATCGAGTTCCAATTCGAGCCCATCGCGGCGGCCTTGGCCTATGAGCAAGGCGTCGAACGCGAGCAATATGCGCTCATCGCCGACATTGGCGGCGGAACGTCGGATTTTTCCGTAGTGCGAGTCTCCCCGGAAGGGCGCGCCAGGGCCGATCGCGCCCGAGACGTGTTGGCCAATAAAGGCGTGCATATCGGTGGAACCGATATAGACCGGCTGTTCAGTCTGCGCGCGGTGATGCCCTTGCTCGGCCTCAACAGCGAGCGTCGTGGGGACTTCGGAGCCAAAATCCTTCCCGTCGCCAACGGCTTTTTCGTCGACCTCGCGACCTGGCATCGGATCAACCTGCTTTATACGCCGAAGGTCGCGCGCGAATTGCAGAACATGCTGCGCCATTCTTTGTCGCCTCGCCTGATCGAACGGCTAATCGCGGTGGTCGAGAGTCGCCGCGGTCATTCCATCGCGCTTGCGATCGAAGCCGCGAAGATCGAGTTGTCGACGCGCCCCAGCGCCGCGATCGATCTGTCCGACATTGAACGGGATTTTTTCGTGGACGCGGATCGCGACACTCTGCGAGTCGCCATCGCCGACCGGCTCGGCGCCCTGGAGCGCACGCTTGACGAGACGCTGGCGGCTGCGGGATTGCCCGGGGACCGCATCGACGCGGTGTTTCTGACCGGTGGGTCCACGGCCATCCCCGCGGTGCGCGCCGCGGTGACCGCGCGAACCCCACGCGCCAAGATCGTGGAAGGCGATTTATTCGGCGCCGTTGGGCTCGGTTTGGGCTTGGACGCGCGTCGAAAATTCGGATAGTCTCTGATTTGATTAAGGCAACTGATTTGCCGTCGGCTGAGTTCGCGACGAGCGCCCGTCATTATCGCGTAGCAATTATCGTTTTGCCGCTTGACTCCGTGGTAAACGCTCGTTATCGCCACATCAACATCAAAACACGGGAAACCCCCGCGAGGCGGGGGCTCCTGTTTTTTGCGCTTACACACCCCCGCATGGGCCGGCCTCCACCGGACGCGGGAAAATGCGGCGCCTCGCGGCGTCGCGCGTCCGCGCCGCCGGTTTGCGGCGCCTCACATGGAGAATGGCAGTGGCTCGTATCGCAGGCGTAAATATTCCGACCAACAAGCGCGTCGTCATCGCGCTTCAATATATACACGGGGTTGGCCCGAGGATCGCGGAAGAAATCTGCGCCAAGGTCAATATTCCCGCCGAGCGCCGCGTGTCGCAGCTCACCGACGCCGAAGTGCTGCAGATTCGCGAAGCGATCGACCGGGACTATGTCGTGGAAGGCGATTTGCGCCGCGAGGTTGCGATCAACATCAAGCGATTGATGGATTTGGGCTGCTATCGGGGTCTGCGCCACCGTCGTCAGTTGCCGGTTCGCGGTCAACGCACGCACACCAACGCGCGCACCCGCAAGGGCAAGGCGAAGCCGATCGCCGGCAAGAAGAAGTAACTTTCGCGCCACGAAAATGCATCGATGGGGCGGACGCCCGAGGCGCTCCCGTTCCGAAATTAGCCCTAGCGCCTGGAATTACGGGCGCGCCCGAAGGACATAAAAATGGCCAAGGAAACCACCCGCGTTCGCCGCCGGGAGCGCAAGAATATCGTCTCCGGCGTCGCGCATGTGAACTCGACGTTCAACAACACGATGATCACCATCACCGACGCGCAAGGCAACACCGTGTCCTGGTCGTCGGCTGGCACGATGGGCTTCAAGGGGTCGCGCAAATCGACGCCCTACGCCGCCCAAATGGCGGCCGAGGACGCGGCGCGCAAGGCGGGCGAGCATGGCGTTCGCTCGCTCGAGGTGGAAGTTTCGGGGCCGGGCTCCGGGCGCGAGTCCGCGTTGCGCGCTCTGCAGGCGGCCGGCTTCACCGTGACATCGATTCGCGACGTCACGCCAATCCCGCACAATGGTTGCCGTCCGCGCAAGCGTCGCCGCGTGTAACGGAGGACGGGCGGCGGACGACAGAGAGCGAAAGAATTCCGTTCTCCGCCGCCGGTTCGTCATTCTCTAGACTCTCCGTTGTCCGTTCACTGTTTTCTGAAAGGCGCTAAAGTGAGCATCCAGAAAAACTGGCAGGAACTCATCAAGCCGAATAAGCTCGTCGTTATTCCGGGCGACGATCCGCGCCGACAAGCGACGGCGGTGGCGGAGCCGCTGGAGCGCGGCTTTGGCCAGACGCTCGGCAATTCACTGCGCCGAATATTACTGTCTTCCTTGCAGGGCGCGGCGATCACTTCGATTCATATCGACGGCGTGCTGCACGAATTTTCGTCGATCCCCGGCGTGCGCGAGGACGTGACCGACATCGTTCTGAACATCAAGGACATAGCCGTGAAATATCATGGCGAAGGTCCGAAGCGTTTGATGTTGAAGAAGCAGGGGCCGGGCGCGGTGACGGCCGGCGACATCCAGACGTCCGGCGACGTGCAGATTCTCAATCCGGATCTGGTGATCTGCACGCTTGATCAGGGAGCCGAAATCCGCGTGGAGTTCACGATATCGACGGGTAAGGGCTATGTGCCCGCGGATCGCAACCGCGCCGAGGACGCGCCGATCGGTCTCATTCCGATCGACAGTCTTTATTCGCCGGTCAAGAAGGTCAGCTATCGCGTCGAAAACACCCGCGAGGGCCAAGTGCTCGATTACGACAAGCTCACGCTGTCGATCGAGACCAATCGGGCCATCAGCCCCGAGGACGCGCTGGCTTACGCCGCGCGCATCTTGCAGGATCAGCTCAACGTCTTCGTCAACTTCGAGGAGCCGCGCCGCGAAGAGGCGCAGCCGTCGATTCCGCAGCTCGCCTTTAATCCGGCGCTGCTAAAGAAGGTGGAAGAGCTGGAACTGTCGGTCCGCTCCGCGAACTGCCTCAAGAACGATAACATCGTCTATATCGGCGACCTTATTCAGAAGTCGGAGGCGGAAATGCTCCGCACCCCGAATTTCGGCCGCAAGTCCTTGAACGAGATCAAGGAAGTGCTGGCGCAAATGGGGCTGCACCTCGGCATGGAAGTGCCGGGTTGGCCGCCGGAAAACATCGACGACCTCGCGAAGCGCTTCGAGGAGCACTACTGAGCCGTTTCTGCTCTCGCGCGCGGGAGCGGACGGAAAAGAGACGGCCGTACCTTGGCACGGCGGCCGTAAAAACAATGGAGAGAGCCAATGTATCATGGTCACAAGAAGCGCCGTTTCGGCCGCACCCACGAGCACCGCAAGGCGATGTTCGCCAACATGGCGCAGGCGCTTATCAAGCATGAGCAGATCGTCACCACGCTTTACAAGGCCAAGGACTTGCGTCCGGTCGTCGAAAAGCTGGTGACGCTCGGCAAGCGCGGAGATCTTCATGCGCGCCGCCAAGCCATCGCCCAGATCAAGGACGTGGCGCTGGTTGGAAAGCTATTCTCCGTGCTGGGGCCGCGCTACAAGGATCGCAACGGCGGCTATTGCCGCGTGCTCAAGGCGGGCTTCCGCTATGGCGACAACGCGCCGCTCGCGGTGATCGAATTCGTCGACCGCGACGTCGACGCCAAGGGCAAGGATTCCGGCCCAGTTCAAGTGCACGAAGAGGCGGCGTGAGCCGCGCTAAGTTTCGGTAAGCTAAAGAGGGCGGCGCTAATGCGACCGCCCTTTTTTTGTCATCCTCACTTCGGCAGCGGCGCGTTCAGAATCCAACGGTGGCCGAAAGGATCGCGCAAGCTCGCGTAGCGGGTGCGCCAGAAGGAATTGGTCGGCTGCGTCTCGATCTTGGCGCCGAGTTGGGCGGCTCTGGCGCAAACATCGTCGACTTCCTTGGGCGTGTCATATTCGAGGCTGACCGACATGGTGACCTGCTCGCCCGGCAGAGGCGAGCGCGCCTGTCCCAGTTCCAGAAACGCGTCGGCGAGCATCACCGAGCCGCCGTTGATCAGCAATTCGCAATGCGCGATGCGCAGACCGTCGACGGAAGGCATCAAGGCGCGTTGCTTGGCGCCAAAAGCGGCGGTGTAGAACGCGATCGCCGCCGCCGCCGGCGTTACGGTGAGGTAGGGCGCGACTCTCGGTCGTGTCATGGTTCGCTTTCAGGGTCGGCATTGAAGACGTCGCCCCAGGCAGATTTGCGGATATTCTTGAAAAAAGCCTTATCGCGCTTCGCGATGGATGTCTCTTCGATTCCGTCGCTGGCGCATAGACGTAGGGCGACGCCCCATTTGCCGAGGCGCGGCGGCGCGATGATCCTCGCGCGCCGGAGGGGCGCCTGACCGCGCAGCGCGACGATATAGGAAAATTTCTCGTCCTCGAACGGCGCGTCCGCGACTTTCAGTAATTTGTGGTCGCGCGAGCGCGGCAGGCGGGTTGCGAAATGGCACCAATCCGGCGGGACGAGCGGGCAGGGCCGGTCATGCGGGCAGGGCAGGGCGATCCGCGCGCCCGCCTCGATCAGCCTTCGGCGCAGCGTCATCAGGCGCGTGTAGTCGCGGGGCGTTCCAGGCTCGATGAGAGCCAGGGCGCGGCCGGAGCGCGCCCAGAGCGCGTCGAGGACGCCCGGCAAGGCGTCATCGTCGATCTCGGTGAGCGCATAGCTCGCGACGACGAGGTCCGCCGTCTCGCCTCGCGGCGGAGTTCGCAAATCCGCCGCGACCACCCGCGCCCCGGCCAGGGCCGAATGGGGACTGGCTTGCGTGAGTCGGGCCGCCAACGCCAAAAATTGCGGGCTATGGTCGAAAAGCTCCACGCTGGCCACGTCCGGCCAGATTTCAAGCGCCGCGAAGGAAGCGCTGGCGAGGCCGCAACCCGCGTCGACGAGGCTCGAAGGGGCGAACTCCGGAACCTCCTCGCGCAGTTTCAGAAATACGCGCGCGGTCGCGGCGTAGGTCGCCGGCAGCCTCGTCAGCGCGTAGGCAAGGGCGTCTGTCTCATCTCGAATGGTCTCGCTCGAAGGCTTTCGCGCGCGAAAACCTTCGGACATCCGTAGCGCTCTGGCTTGCAAATCCTTGCGCGGCTGGCCATCGAGCAACCCCTCGAGCACGGCGGCGAGCGTGGCGGGCGGAGATGAAGAGGCGGGCATGAGGCTCCTTTCGCGTGAAGGCGGTATATATACTTCCACGAGGGGCGTGATGCGCGTAAAAGACCGACGAACGCCGATAAGAGACAGCCGCTAAAATGCCCGGTTCAAGATCGGGCGGCGGCGAGAGGAAGAAAGATGTCAGTCGATTCGAACGCGCCCCGCACTCTGTATGACAAAATTTGGGACGACCACGTGGTCGACCGCCAGGACGATGGCGCTTGCCTGCTTTATATCGACCGTCACCTCATTCACGAAGTCACCAGTCCGCAGGCGTTCGAAGGCCTGCGCATGACCGGGCGCAAGGTGCGCGCCCCGGCCAAGACGCTCGCCGTGGTCGATCATAACGTGCCGACCACGGACCGCTCGCTGCCGATCACCGACGAGGAGAGCCGCGCCCAGATCGAGCAGCTTGCCGTGAATGCGCGCGAATTCGGCGTCGAATATTACAATGAACACGACCTGCGTCAGGGCGTCGTGCATATCGTCGGCCCCGAACAGGGTTTTACATTGCCAGGCACGACCATCGTGTGCGGCGACAGCCACACTTCGACGCATGGCGCCTTTGGCGCGCTGGCGCATGGCATCGGCACCTCGGAAGTCGAGCATGTGCTGGCGACGCAAACGCTGATCCAGAAGAAAGCCGCCAACATGCTCGTGCGCGTCGACGGCAAACTTGCGCCGGGCGCGACCGCCAAGGACATCATCTTGGCGATCATCGGCGAGATTGGCACGGCGGGCGGCACCGGCCATGTCATCGAATACGCCGGCGAGGCCATTCGCGACCTGTCGATGGAAGGTCGCATGACCGTCTGCAATATGTCGATCGAGGGCGGCGCGCGGGCCGGTTTGGTCGCGCCAGACGAAAAGACTTACGCCTATCTCAAGGACCGTCCGAAGGCGCCGAAGGGCTCCGCGTTCGACGCGGCGCGGCGCTATTGGGACGGCCTGCACACTGACGAAGGCGCGCATTTCGACCGCGTGGTCACGCTCGACGCCGCCGCTTTACCGCCCATCGTCACCTGGGGCACTAGCCCCGAGGACGTTGTTCCCATCAGTGGCGTCGTGCCGACTCCGGACGACGCCAAGAGCCCCGGAAAACGCGCGGCCATCGCGCGCGCGCTCGAATATATGGGCCTCAAGGGCGGGGAGCGCCTCGACGAGATCGCCATCGACCGCGTGTTCATCGGCTCCTGCACCAATGGCCGCATCGAGGATCTCCGCGCCGCGGCCGCGATGGTGAACGGCAAGGCGGTCAACGCCCGGGTCAATGCGATGGTGGTGCCGGGCTCGGGGCTCGTGAAGGCGCAGGCGGAGGCCGAGGGGCTCGACAAGATCTTTCTCGCCGCCGGCTTCGAATGGCGCGAGCCCGGCTGCTCCATGTGCCTCGCGATGAACCCGGATCGTCTCGCGCCGGGCGAGCGTTGCGCCTCTACCTCGAACCGAAATTTCGAGGGTCGCCAAGGCTTTAAGGGCCGCACGCATCTCGTTTCGCCGGCCATGGCGGCGGCTGCGGCGATCGCCGGGCATTTCGTCGACGTGCGGACATGGAGGTGACGGACGCCGAGGGCTCGATGCAAGAATTTCGCAACCAGAGATCAAAGGCGGACCACCATCATGGCAGGCACAATCTCGGATAGCGCGGTCTCCGCGCTGAAGGCCCCGACCCTCGCCGATATCGAGTCGCTCGCGCGTTCGGGCTACGCCGCCCTGCCCTCGCGCTTCACGCGGCTGTGCGAGGGGTTGGTCATTCGCGTCGAGGACTTCCCCGAGGACGAAGTTCTCGAGGAAATGGAATGCGAGACCGAATACGATCTGCTCGGCCTCTTTCGCGGCCAGGGGATGACGGAGCGCGAGCACTTGGCGCAGACCGGCGATCAGCCAAATATGATCTGGCTCTATCGCCGGCCGATCATCGATTTCTGGGCCGACGGCGAGGAAACCCTGTCGGAGATCGTCACCCATGTGCTCGTCCACGAGATCGGCCACCACTTTGGCCTGTCCGACCAGGACATGGAGGAGATAGAGGGCCACGTCGGCTAAACCTTCCTCCTTGCCGAACGCGCGGCGCCTAGACTAAAAGCGGAGCAACCTATCTTTTTCAACCGCCTCACGGACGCATGGCGCCCGGAGGCCGCTCGACGGCTGGAAAAATCATGTGTTGGAGTGGTGAAGCGTCGACGGCGCTTGCGACCGTGGGCATTGGCGGCGCGTTGTACGCGGCCTACAAGAAAGAGCCGGCGTCGCTGTGGGGCACCCTGCTGTATTTCGCGATGATGGAGGCGTTGCAGGCCTACACCTACACCGTCATCAACCAGTGCCAGCTGCCAGCGAACCAGATAGCCACGGTCTTGGGCTACCTGCACATAGCATTCCAGCCGTTCTTCATAAACGCCATCTCCATGCACTTCGTCCCGGAGAAGGTGGCGACGCGACTCTATAAGCCGGTCTATGCGCTGTGCTTCGTCTCGTCGATCATCATGCTGTTGCAGCTCTATCCGTTCGAATGGGCGGGCCTGTGCGAGCCGGGTCGCGCGCTTTGCGCCGCGCGTCTGTGCTCGGTGAGCGGCAATTGGCATATCGCCTGGGACGTGCCCGCCAACGGCATCGGAAACTGGACCTACGACCATGGCCTCACCGGTTATTTCAGCTATGGTTTCGTCGCCTTCGTCCTGCCGCTGATGTACGGCTCCTGGCGGTTTACGCTCTATCACTTCATTATGGGGCCGTTCATGGCCCGCATGCTGACCAACAATCTCAACGAGGCGCCGGCCGTGTGGTGCCTGCTGTCGATCGGCTTCCTGCTGATCGTCATCAAGACCCCCATACGCAAATATCTTTATGTGCGCTGGAACCTGCTTTGGCTGCTGCTATTCGGCTATGACGGCAAGCAAACGGCGCCTGTCGAGGAGAAGAAGGCCGAGCCGCAACGGGAGCCCGTGCTGGAGCAGGTCTGACGCCACTCACGTCGATCCATTGACATAGCCTCGTCCGCGCCTACAACCGGGCCAACGCCCCGCCAACGATTGGTCAAAAAATGCCGCATACGGGTCTTGAAACCCTCATCACCGCCGCCTTCGAAGACAGAGCGAACATAACGCCGGCGACGCAGGGCGACATCCGCCATGCGGTCGAGAGCGCGTTGCGCCTGCTCGACGCCGGCAAGCTGCGCGTCGCCGAGAAGATCGAGGGCAAGGACGGCCCGGACTCCTGGCGCGTCAATCAGTGGCTCAAAAAGGCCGTGCTGCTGTCCTTCCGCCTCAACGATATGTCGGTGATCGCAGGCGGGGCCGGCGGCGCGACCTGGTGGGACAAGGTTCCGTCCAAATTCACCGGTTGGGGCGCGAAGGAGCATGCGGGCGCGGGCTTTCGCGCCGTGCCGGGCGCGATCGTGCGCCATTCGGCCTTCGTCGCGCCGGGCGCGATTTTAATGCCGTCCTTTGTCAATCTCGGCGCCTATGTCGACGCCGGCACGATGGTCGACACCTGGGTGACGGTCGGCTCGTGCGCGCAGATCGGAAAGAACGTGCATCTTTCCGGCGGCGTCGGCATCGGCGGCGTGCTGGAGCCGTTGCAGGCCAATCCGACGATTATCGAGGATGATTGCTTTATCGGCGCCCGCTCCGAGGTGGTCGAGGGCGTCGTGGTGGCTAAGGGCTCGGTGCTGTCGATGGGCGTGTTCATCGGCGCCTCCACGAAGATCGTCGACCGCGCGTCCGGCAAGACGCATGTCGGCTATGTTCCTCCCTATTCCGTGGTCGTGTCCGGCAATCTGCCGGGCAAGGCGCTGCCTGACGGTTCGGCCGGCCCGTCGCTTTATTGCGCGGTGATCGTCAAGACCGTGGACGCGCAGACGCGCGCCAAGACCGGCATCAACGAACTCTTGAGGGATTGATGGCGGGCTGGCCTTCCAGCGAGCGGTTTCGCTTTCTTTATCGCGATGACGCTGGCGAGATTGATCGCGAGACATGGGCAAAACACGCGAGCGCGATGCTCGCGCTTGTCTTCGCGCTTACGTTGCCGTGGCTATGGCTGCGCGCGCACATCGTCCACGACCTGGCGAAGGAGCCGCTCTTCGATCTTCAGATTTTCACCGCCTATTTTTATTCGATCGTGTACGCTTTCGCGCTGATGCTCGTCGGCGTCAGCTACATGAATCTTTCCGCGAAACGCTTCCGCGCGCTGCATTGGCCCAATCCGCTTGGGCTGGCGAGTCTCGTGCCGCTCGTCGCCTTCCTCACCGGCGCGCTACGCCTCGTGCCCATTCTGAGTCCCTCGATCTCGGACCTCGCGCCAACCTGGGCGATTTGGGGGGCGGAGGGGATCTTCTTCTGCGTCGCCGCTTGGACCGCTTGGGAATGCGGAATTAAGCGGGTTAATGGGGCGGAATAACCGACCCGCGATCGAGAAGTTGCCGCGCCGACGGCTTTTGCTTAAACCCTAAGTCATGACCTACTCCCCGGCCGTGGCGCTAACGCAAGCGCTGATCCGCTGCCCTTCGGTGACGCCGCTCGACGCCGGCGCGCTCGACGTGTTGGAGCGGACGCTTGGCGCCGCGGGATTCGCGTGCCAGCGCAAGATTTTCCAGGAGGCTGGAACGCCAGACGTCGACAATTTCTTCGCCCGGATCGGCGAAGGCGCGCCGCATCTCGTCTTCGCCGGCCATACCGACGTGGTCCCGCCGGGCGAGACGGCGCGCTGGCGTTTCAACCCTTTTTCCGGTGAGATCGCGGAGGGACGAATCTTCGGGCGCGGCGCGTCCGACATGAAGGGCGCCATCGCCGCGTTCGCCGCCGCGGCCCTGGAATATTTGCGTCGGCATGGCCCCCCGAAGGGCGCGATTTCCTTCCTCATCACGGGCGACGAGGAAGGCCCGTCGATCAATGGCACGGTGAAGCTGCTGGACTGGGCGCGGGACCGAGGCGAGCGCTTCGATCATTGCATCGTCGGCGAACCGACCAATGTCGACGCGCTCGGCGATATGATGAAAATCGGTCGGCGCGGCTCGCTCAACGGCCATGTTTCCGCGCGTGGCAAGCAGGGGCACGTCGCCTATCCCGAACGCGCGCATAATCCGCTGCCGGCGCTGGCGCGGGTCGCCGCCGCGCTTTCGGCGCACCAATTCGACGCCGGCACGGCGCATTTCGCTCGGACCAACCTCGAAATCACGTCGATCGACGTTGGCAATCCCACGACGAATGTGATCCCGGCCATTGGACGCGCCAGTTTCAACGTTCGCTTCAACGATATTTGGACGCCGGAGACGTTGCAGGAACGCGTCCGCGAGGTCGCGCGCGCGGCGGCGGGCGATACGTTGGTCGAATTCGAGTTCGCGCCTTGCAACGCGCGAGCCTTCGTCACGCAACCCGGGCCCTTCACCGAGCTTGTCGCGCACGCCGCGCGGGAAGTGACCGGGCGCGAGCCGCGCCTTTCCACCAGCGGCGGAACTTCCGACGCGCGTTTCGTTGTCCGCGACTGCCCGGTCGTCGAGTTCGGCCTGCTCAACCAGACCATCCACGCGATCGACGAAAATGCGACGCTCGGCGATATAGATGCGCTGACCAGGGTGTATTTTCGTATTCTCGAAGGCTATTTTGGAGCGGCATGAGCGAGATCCCTTCATCCACGCCAAAGATTCGCGCGGAGGTCGCTGGCGGGGTCGCCAGGGTCCTGATCGACAATGGGCCGCGACGCAACGCCTTCGACTTCTCGATGTGGCGGGCGCTGCCGGATGTCATGCGCCAGATCGAGGCGGACGAGGCCGTGCGCGTCGTGGTGCTGGGCGCGTCGCCCGGGCTGCCCTTTTGTTCGGGCGCCGATATTTCCGAATTTTCGACGCTGCGGGCGACCGCGGAAGGCAGCCGCGCCTATGAAAAAATTAATGTCGACGCGTTCGATGCGCTGGCGCGGCTATCCAAGCCGGTGATAGCGGCGATCGGCGGCTTCTGCATGGGCGGAGGCATGGGTCTCGCCGCGGCTTGCGACATCCGCGTGGCGACGGAGGGAACGGTGTTCGGCATCCCGGCGGGGCGGCTTGGCGTGGGCTATCCGCCGGCGGCGATGCCTTACATCGTGGCGGCGGTCGGCCAGCAAACCGCGATGGACCTGTTTTTCACCGCGCGGCGTTTTTCTGCACGCGAAGCACAGGCGAGTGGTTTTATCGCGCGGGTGATGCCGCAAGAGGGATTCGAGGACGCTGTCGCCCAACTGGCGGCGACGATCGCGGCGAACGCGCCGCTCACGCTACGCGCGGCCAAGGCCGCCATACGCGCGGCCTCCCGCGCGCCACAGGCGCCGAGCCTGGAGCATTGCGAGGAGTTGGCGGCAGCCTGTTTCGACAGCGCGGACTATGTCGAAGGCCGTATGGCGTTTCTGGAAAAACGCGCGCCGCGTTTTAGCGGTGGTTGAAAACTGAAAGGGCGCGAACATGGTGACGGCGAAAGGCGCGATAAAACATGCCGCCGGCATTCTTGCTTTCGCTACGATCTTTTTGCTGGCGCGCTACTACATGACGGGAGAATCGCTGGAATTCAACAAGGAGCCGTTTTCAGCGACGATGGAACGCGACGCGGCGCGAATAAACGCCACGCTTCCCGAAATGGTCAGCGAGGGCGTTCGCCTGGACAGGACCACCGCGGGTCCGGGGAATTTGTTCAACTATCTTTACACGGTCGTCGACGACGACGCGGCGCGAAAAATAGCAAACGACCCCAGGGAGCTCGGCAAACTGAAGGCGCAGTTGCACGAGCGCGTTTGCACGGTCATGCCGGCCTACAGAAACAACAATACCGTCGTCAAATATTCGCTGCGGAATAATTCCGGCGAGACAATCGCCGATATTTCCATCAATCCGAGAGATTGTTAGACGCGCCGCGCGCCGCCGCTCAGGCCAGCGCTAGTTTTGGGCGTGGACGCGCGCGCCGTCGCCACACGCTCCGGTGAGAAGTTGGAACGAAGCACGAGGCGGCCTCATCGACCGTGTCCGCGTCGCCCAGAAACAGATAGCCGTCTTCGGCGAGCAGGCGCGCGAGTCGTTCCAGTACGTCGCGTTTCGCGTCTTGTCCAAAATGCGTCACAGCATTGCGGCAAAGGATCACGTCGAACGGTCCGAGATCCATCGGATTAGACAGAAGATTGAACTGACCAAAGGCGACGCGCGCGCGCAAATGGTCGTTCACGCGCCAGCATTCTTCCTCGCGATGAAAATAGCGCAGCAGGTGAGTGGTGGAGAGGCCCTGCTGCACCTCGAAATGGCTATAGACTCCCTTGCGCGCGGTTTCGATCGCCGCGCCAGAAATATCAGTGCCGAGAATTTCGAGACTCCACCCGCGCAGCTCGCGGGCCGCTTCGTCGAGCGTCATCGCCAGCGAATAGGCCTCCTGCCCGGTCGACACCGCGGCGCACCAGATGCGCAGACGCCGCTCGCGTTCACGGGCCGCCATCAACTCCGGCAGAATGCGCGCGCGGAACGCCTCGAACGGCGCGCGATCGCGAAAGAATGAGGTTTGGTTCGTCGTCATGGCGTCGATCGCCTCTTCGATAAGCGCGTCGTTTTCTCGCCGATCGATCGCTTGAGTCAGCTCAAGGAAATCGACGATATCATGGGCCCGCATCACCGAGGCGAGTCTTCGTTCCACGAGTGGTTGCTTGTCGGCGCCGATTACGACGCCGGTCAGCGCCGCCCATTGGCGGCGAAAGCGCGCGAAGGCGAAGCGCGCGCGCGCTTCGTCGATGTCCGATACGGGAGCCCCTTCGCGTGGACGCCCCATGGATGAATTACGCATCACCGACAACGCCTCACTCGAAGCAACCCGCGCGCCTGGTTTCGACGCCCCGAACAAAGTCGATTGGAACTCAGACGAGTCCGATTTCCTGGAACTTGGAGCGCACGATATTTTGATCGAATGGCTTCATGATATATTCGTCAGCGCCGGCGTGCATGGCGCGGGCGATGTGCCCAACCTCGTTCTCGGTGGTGCAAAACACAACCTTTGGGGCCGTGCCTCCAGGCATTTTGCGTAGCGCGCAGAGAAATTCCAGCCCGTCCATTTCCGGCATGTTCCAGTCGAGAAGAATGACGTCTGGCATCATCTTTTCGCATTCGGTCAACGCCTGCCGTCCGTCCGGCGCTTCCGACGTGCGGAAATGCAGACCTTCCAAAATGCGCCGCGCCACCTTGCGGATCACCGCGCTATCGTCGACAACCAGAACTTGCTTCATTGTTGGTCTCCTCGTTTTAAGATTCCAGGTGCGCTGGAATGGTAGGTCCATTCGCTTTGTCGCGAGACGCGCTTGATCAGCGCCGCGATGTCGATGATCGATAGAAAGCCGCCGTCATGGCGATAGAAAGCCGCCATGAGTTCCGCGAGCCGAGCGTCGAGATGCGCGGGACAGTCAATCCGATCTTGTTCTTCGCTGACGATCACATCGCCCGTATCGTCAACGATAAGCGCGTAATTGTCGCCATTATGAGTGATGCCGACCGCGAGCAGCGCGGCATTCGGTCCAGCGGCGTCGATCCGCAAGCATTTGTCGAGATGCAGCGCGGTTACGATGCGGCCGCGCAGATTGGCGAGACCAGCGACTTCGGGCGGCGCGAGCGGCACGGGCGTGAGTTTGCCGAGATAGAACACAGTCTCCACGCAATCCACGGGCAGGCCTACGATTTGCGAATTGACTCTGACGGTGAAGTGGCTCGCCGCCGCGACGCGCGTCTGCGCGCGTTGGCGGCTGTAACTGAAATCCGCGAGATCGAAGCTCATGCCGCTATCTCGGTCATGATGCGCCGCTCGATGGCTAGTGTCGCGTTTGGAGCCGCGTCGCCGAAACTGGTGACGATTTCGACCAACGCCCGGCGATCGAATTTTCCCACCACCGCCCGGGCGCCACAGGCTCTCGCCGTTTCGCGAATCGAAGAGCTCGGTTGGGAGACGAGGATGACGACGGGTATGTTGGCGCAGCCCTCTTGTTCCAGAAGTTGGCGCGCGAGCGAATAGCCGTCCATTTCCGGCATGTCGACGTCGGTGATCAGCATGTCGATCGCCAATCCCTTCTCGACGAGCGCCAGGGCTTCGGCGCCGGAGGCGCACGCGATGACCTCGAAGCCAGCCGCGCAGAGGACGGGGCCGAGCATGTCGCGGAAAAACTGTTTGTCGTCGACGAGCAAAATCATGGGATGTCGATCCACGCCGCGCGCCAGCGCTCGAGGCGCGGCGCGGTCGATGAAATAGGTCATATCCAGCAATTCGACGGGTTGGCCGCGCAGGTTGACCAGGCCCACGATCTTGTCATCCATGCCGGCCATTCGAGGTTCGAGCGCTTCCTCGACAACATCGATGATTTCCTCGACGAGCACGCCAACCGCCTGACCGGCTCCCGCGAGCACGAGGATAGGATATGCGCGCGCCTCGACCACTATGTCGTCCGCCGCTCGAATGACCGGCATCAGCCGTCCTTCGTAGGGCAATACATAGGCATCGCCCGCGCGCGCGAGTTTCGCTCCGTCCACTTCCTCGATGCGCATGATCATCGATAGCTGCAAGGCCTTCAGCGATCCGGAGCCGGCGCGCAACAGCACGACGCGGGTCTTTGTCATTTGGGGCTGGAACGATTCCGGCGGCCGCTCTTCGCGGCGATCGGTCTGTTTCTTGATCCCGGCGCGGTCGATGATCGTCGCCGGATCGAGAATGAGCATGGCGGAGCCGTCCCCCAGAATGGTCTGACCGGAAAAGACTCCGATGCGCGCCAGCGCGCCGACCAGTGGTTCGATCACCACCTCCTGCACGTCGGCGATTGAGTCGACGAGCAGTCCACAGCGCACGCCCGCGACACGCAGGACGACGGCATATCCGGCCCTGGCCATTTCGTCAGGGCCGGTTGGCGCCAGATCCAGCGTTTGCGCGAGACACGCGAGGGGCAGGGCTTCGTCGCGCAGGCGCAGCATCGGCGCGCCGAAAACGAAGTTGAGTTCGCTTTCGAACCCGTCGCCAACGCCGACCACTTCGACAACCGCCATTTGCGGAATGGCGAACCGCGATCCGGCGCACGCGAGAATAAGCGCCGGAGCGATCGCGAGCGTGAGTGGTATGCGCAGCAGGACCGTTGTGCCATGGCCGCTTCGCGAAGCGAGCGACACAGTCCCGCCGATGGACTGGATATTGTCGCGCACGACATCCATTCCGACGCCTCGGCCCGAGACCTTCGATACTTGCGCGGCGGTCGAGAAGCCGGGCAACAGGACAAGAGGATAAAGTTCGGCGTCGGTCATCTTTTCGAGCGCTTGCGCGCTCGCGAGGCCCCGCTCGCGCGCCGTTTCCTTGATCCGCGCTAAGTCGAAACCTTGCCCGTCATCCTTGATTTCGAGTGTAATCTGACCGGCGTCATAGGCGGCGGTGACGCGGATCAAGCCAGTATCGGGTTTGCCGGCCGCGACGCGCCGAGCGACGGGCTCGATGCCGTGATCGGCGGCGTTGCGGATAATATGAGTGAGCGGCGCGCGAATGAGTTCGATCACCTGGCGATCCAACTCGGTCTCCGCGCCGAAGGTTTCGATCCTGATCTTTTTGTGCAACTCGAGCGAAAGATCCCGCACCAGCCGCGGCAGCGTGGTAAACAGCTTGTCGAGCGGCTGCATGCGAACGCGCATCACCGCGTCTTGAAGATCGCTGGTGGCGCTAGACAGGTTTTGGACAGAGCCCTTTATGCGCTCGTCGTCCCCGACCGCCGACAGCTCCAACAGCTGATTGCGGGTCAGCACGAGCTCCGAGACAATTCCCATCAACCGATCGAGCATGCCGACCGAGACGCGCACCGTTTCAGTCGTCCGGGCGGTCGCATTGGCCGCCAGGGCCGAACC
>JBAUVQ010000345.1:0-8128 GCA_049583305.1 Methylocystis sp. | reverse complement strand
AACTCCACCGTGGGTTCGAATCCCACCCCTTCCGCCAGAATCCTCTATTTTCAAAGGGGATTGAGATGCCGGCGCGTCGTCCGCGACGCCGCGCCTTTCGCGAGCAAACACGCCTACTGGAAAGCTCCGATGAAACTTCACGCCGCCGTTTCGGATAAATTTCTGAAGTCGCTCGTCTGGGGCGTTTTCGCCGTCATTTTGACCGGCTCGTTCGCGGGCGCCGCCTCCGGGCAGGAGGCCGTTAAAACCAAGTTCGACGCCTGGGAGCTTCGCTGCGAGACGCCCACCGGCGAAACCGCGGAGCAATGCGCGTTGACCCAGACGGTCAAGGCCGAGGACGCGGCCAATGTCAGTCTGGCCGTGATGATCGTCAAGCCCAAGGAAGCCAAAGCCGGCGTGCTCAGGGTCATCGCTCCGATGAACGTGTTCCTGCTCAATGGCGTCAGCCTGAAGGTCGATCAAACGGACATCGGCCGGGCGGCGTTCTTTCGATGCTTCCCGTCGGGCTGCCTGGCCGACGTGGCGCTTGACGCCAAGCTTGTCGAGCAGTTGAAAACCGGCAAGATCGCGACGCTGGTGATCTATTTGACGCCCTACGAGGGCATCAGACATCAAGTTATGCTCAAGGGCTTCAGGGAAGGGTTTGAAAAGCTGCCGTGACACGGCGGCTCCACGGCCTCGAATTTACCCGCTTCGAAGGCGATCCGATCCCGCCGGGGCCGATCAGTTCAACTCATTCGCGAAGGTTTCCCGTGGATTCGATAGTGGCAGTGTCCAATCTGGACAAGATTTACGCCAGCGGGCATCAGGCCCTGAAGTCGATCAATCTCGAGATACGCCGGGGCGAGATCTTCGCCCTGCTGGGCCCGAACGGCGCGGGAAAGACGACGCTGATCGGCGTCGTCTGCGGCCTCGTGCGCCCGACCGCCGGTTCCGTGATCGCCGATGGAAGCGACATCGCCAAGGACTATCGCGCCGCGCGCGCCAAGATCGGGCTCGTGCCGCAGGAATTGGCGACCGACATGTTTTCGAAAGTTTGGGACACGGTCAGCTTTAGCCGCGGCCTGTTCGGCAAGGCGCCGAACCCCGCGTATATCGAGAGCGTGCTGCGCGAACTTTCGCTGTGGGACAAGAAGGACAGCCAGATCGTCGCGCTGTCCGGCGGTATGAAGCGCCGTGTTCTGATCGCCAAGGCGCTCGCGCATGAGCCCATGATCCTGTTTCTCGACGAACCGACCGCCGGCGTCGATGTCGAACTGAGGCGCGACATGTGGGCGATGGTTCGACGCCTGCGCGAACAGGGCGTCACCATCATCCTCACGACTCACTACATCGAGGAGGCCGAGGAAATGGCCGACCGCATCGGCGTGATCGACAAGGGCGAGATCGTCGTGGTCGAGGAGAAGCGCGCGCTGATGCGCAAGCTCGGACGGACGACGGTGACGATCGGGCTCAAGCAGCCCTTGCTCGCCGCGCCGTCGGACGTCGACGAGCGGCCGATGACGCTCTCGGAGGATGGTCTGACGCTGTCCTTCGCGTTCAGCGGCGAGGAGGGAGACGGCGGCGTCGCCGATCTGGTCAAGCGGCTCTCGGCCAACGGCGTCGACTTCAAGACGATCAACATGAACCGGTCGTCGCTAGAAGATATTTTCGTCGATCTCGTGGGCAAACGATCATGAACCTTTACGCCGTTCGCGCCATCTATATGTTCGAACTCGCCCGCTCGCGGCGAACGCTGTTGCAGAGCATCGCCGCGCCGGTGATTTCGACGTCCCTGTATTTCGTCGTGTTCGGTTCGGCGATCGGCGGCCGCATGGCGACGATCGACGGCGTTTCCTACGGAGCTTTCATCGTTCCGGGACTGATCATGCTGACGCTGCTCACTGAGAGCGTCTCCAACGCGTCATTCGGGATTTATCTGCCGCGCTTCACAGGAACGATCTACGAGCTGCTGTCCGCGCCAGTGTCCGTATTCGAGGCGCTGCTCGGCTTCGTCGGCGCCGCCGCGACCAAATCGATCATACTTGGCGTCATCATCCTCGCGACAGCGAGACTCTTCGTGCCATTCGAGATCGTCCATCCCGTTTGGACGGCCGCGTTCCTGGTGCTGATCTCGGTCACGTTCAGCCTGTTCGGCTTTATCCTCGGCATTTGGGCGGACGGATTCGAGAAGCTGCAAGTCGTGCCGCTGATGATCCTGTCGCCTCTCACCTTCCTCGGCGGGACGTTCTATTCGATCGACATGCTGCCGCCGCCGTGGCGGACGATCGTCCTGTTCAACCCCGTGGTCTATCTGGTCAACGGGTTTCGCTGGGCCTTCTACGGGATCGCCGATGTCACCGTCGCCATCAGCCTTGGCATAACCGTCGCCTTCATGATCTCGTGCATCGGCGTGATCGCGTGGATCTTCAAGACCGGCTATCGGCTGCGCGGCTGACGGCGCCGAAGAGCTCACACGGCGGCCACGCCGTCGCGCAACGATCGGAGCGCGCTCGCGATCTTCAGGCGGCTTTCTCGCGTCGCGCGAAGGCGCGGGACAGCAGATGGTCTAGCGACAAGGCTCCCGGACCGCGCGCGATGATGACGATGAGGATCGCCGCCCAATAGGCGTGCACGGTCCACCAGGCGTCGGGATAGACGAGGAACTGGATCACCAGCGTCATGACCAGAAGCCCCAACGCCGACAGCCGCGTCGCGAGGCCGAGCACGAGCAATATGGGCAGAAGATTCTCGCAAACGGCCGCCGCGTAGGCCGCGTGTTCCGGCGAGATATGGGGCAGCTTGTATTCTTCCTGGAACAGCGTGACCGCCGCGTCCCTGAGCGAGGTCGGAAACGTGGCGGAAAGATCGACGCCCATGAAGGTTCCGCCGATCGTCGGTCCGTCGACCTTCGTCTGGCCGGAGACGAAAAACGGGTGAGCCACGACGATGCGCAGAAACAGCGCGACGAGCGCGTAAGGGATCGCGTCGAAGGCGGCGACGATTCGGCGAATGAATCTCATGATGAATCCTCCCTATTGGTCGCGAAGGCCGACGATGGCGCCGGAAGACAGGACAAGGCGAAGACATTCGGCGAGGTCTAGTCCCGGCGCCGCGTTCGCCGCCGAACCGATCGCGTCGTCGACGCTCGCCCCGGCGAGGAGCGCCGCGAGCAGGGCGTATCCGCCGCTTGGCAGGACATGCGTCTCGATATCGAGCGCCGCGCGAACGACCAGCGCGTCCTGCGCCTCGCCGAGCTCCACCGCCCGCGGCGACGCATCGAACGTATTGGTCCGCCAGATCGATACGATCGGATGGCGCGACGCGACGAGATGCAGCGAGGGATGCAGCACGAGAGTGGATCGCCCGAATTTTTCGGGTGAAATCGCCTTGATCGCGTCGATCGGCAAGGGCGCCGCATCCGCCGCGTGATAGGCGAGGCCGATGACGTATTCGAGACGCGCGACATCGGCGAGATAGGGAAGATCGCGCGCCGGCGGAAAATTCGCGATGAAATCCGCGAAGCGATCGCCATATTCGGCGAGCATCGGCGACCGCGGCGGCGTCGCCCGCGCGTGGACTCCAGCCATCGCGCGAAAAAATTGTTCGCCGACAAGACGCTGGCACGCGGGAAAACGCTCGGCCAGCGCGTCTATCAGCCCCACGACGACATTATTGCGATAGACGGCGAAGCGGCGTTCGGGCAGTCCCATCGGCGGCGGCGCGGTGGGATCGAGCAGCGCGCGCGCGAAAGTCTCCGCGTCGAAAGCCGCCGGCGCGCTCACGTCCCGGCCTCCGCGAGCGGTTGCGAATGACGCGCCGCGTCCATCAGCATCGTGTCCGCGCGCCGCGCCTGCGCGCGCAGGATCGGCCAGGAGGGAATGTCGTTGTCCCATTCGACCAGCGTCGGGATCGGACCTCGCCGCGACAGGGCGCGCTCGAACAATCGCCAGACCGGATCCGACACCGGCGCGCAATGCGCGTCGATGAGCAGGCGCGCGCCGTCGTCGTCCACGTCCTCCGCGAATCCGGCGACGTGGATTTCTTCCGCGCGAGCGATCGGAAAGGCGTCGATGTAGTCTCGCGCGTCGAAGCCGTGATTGACCGCGCAGACGTAGACATTGTTCACGTCGAGCAACAGGCCGCAGCCGGTGTTGTCCGCCAGCTCGCGCAGAAAATCGACCTCCGAAAAGGTGGACGACTCAAAGACGACGTAGGTCGCGGGATTTTCGATCAGGATAGGCGCGCCAAGCGCGTCCTGAACCTCCGCGACGCGCGCGCTCACGGTCCGCAGGGAATCGGTGGTGTAGGGGAAAGGCAAAAGATCGTTCAGAAACGCGCCCGCGTGACCAGACCAGGCCAGGTGTTCCGACACGAGGCCCGGCTGATAGCGTCGAACGAGGCGTTTCAACCGCGACAGGTGCTCCGCGTCGAGCGGCTCTCGCCCGCCGAGCGAGAGGCCAACGCCGTGAATCGACAAAGGATAGTCTCGGCGAAGGCGCTCCAGCCGGGCGTGCGGCGGCCCGCCCGCGCCCATGTAGTTTTCCGCGTGAATCTCGAAAAAGCCGATCTCGCGTGGCGAGCCCAAAATATCCTCGAAGTGCACGGGCTTGAAGCCGACGCCGGCTCGCGCGGGAACGGCGGGCGCCGCCTCTCGCGATCGCGAAGCCGTTTCCCTGACGAACATTTCGCGACCTCCGAGCCGCCCGCGGGTTACGTCAGTTCTTGAGGGGCTCCAGACTCCCCTTGCCCTTCGGCGTCACCAGGGCCGTGCATGTTCCCTTTGCGACATATTTCCATGCGCTGCCCTGGTAATCGGTCTTGGACGTGCCGGCGCAGGACGTGCCGGGCCCGGCGGCGCAATCGTTCTTGCCCTTCAACGCCACGCCGAAGCATTTCTCCTGCTCCGCTTTCTTTTCGGCGTTGGCGGAATCGATCGTCGCGAGCGCCATCGCGAGGGAACCGGCGAGCATCAGGGCCGAAGCGGATTTAATGTTGGACACAGGTCTCTCCCATTGAAAAAATTCGCGTTTAAGCCGCGCTCGCGCGCCGAACGGGACGCTCCGCGCGGTCGCGGCTCGTCGTCACGACTCCATCTCGCCCATGTGTTTTTGCGAATAGAGCTCGACGCCAAGTTGCTTGATCAGTTCCTGTTGCGTCTCCAGAAAGTCGATGTGACCCTCTTCGCTCGCGATGATTTCCTCGAACAACTGCTCGGAGACGCGGTCGTTGATCGAAAGGCAATAGGCCGCCGCCTCGAGATAGAGCGAGCGCGCCTCGATTTCGGTGATGAGATCAGCCTCGATGATTTCCTTGACGCTTTCTCCGATACGAAGCGGATTCAGCAACTGCATGTTCGGAAAACCTTCGAGAAACAGGATGCGCTTGGTGAACTTGTCGGCGTGCCGCATCTCCTCGATGGACTCTTCGCGCCATTTTTTGGCCAGACCGGCGAAGCCCCAATTGTCGAAGATGCGGTAATGCAGCCAATATTGATTGACCGCCGTTAGTTCGCTGCGCAAACCTTGATTAAGGTATTCGATGACCTTCGCGTCGCCGCGCATAACGTGCTCCTTTCCAATTTCATCGCGGCGGCGTCACGCCGCCATTTCGCTGCTCTGGCGAGCGTCGATCTGGCGGCTCCCCGGGCACTGGCCCGTTCCTCCGTGATGTTCGTCGACGATAGCCAATATGTTACGCGCGCAACGCCCGCATTTCGCCTCGCGGCCCAACTGGCGAAACAGCGCGCCGACGCTCGGACGACACCGGCCGCCGAGACAATCGCGGATATCGCGATCGGACACAACGTTGCATGAACACAGGATCATCGCGCCACCTAGTTTGGAAAGATTGCAAACTACCTTTCGTTTCATGATGTTACATCATTCTTGCCCGTCCCGCCAGCGCTGTCTTTCGCCGGTTTCGGGACATCCTCTTTCGAAATATAGTCGCGCGCGTGGCTCGCGCCATCCTCGGCCGCGGGCGAAAGGAGGCCGTCATGAGCGGTATCGCTATCGACTCGGATCGACGCGTTTCGTTATGGCTGCGCGACTGTTCGCTCGGCGTGGCGCTGATCGGCGTCTCGGCGCGCGGGCTTTGCGCGCTCATGCTGGACGACCGGCCCGAGCCGCTGTCGCGCGCGGCGCGCGAGCGTTTTCCGGACGCCGAACTCTCCGGCGAGGACGAGCATTTCGAGAATATCGTTAATCTGGCGCTCGAAATGATCGAGCAGCCGGGGCGGGGCTGGCCGCTCGCGCTCGATGTCGCGGGCACGCCGTTCCAGCGGCGCGTCTGGAGCGCGCTGCTAGAGATTCCACCGGGCTCGACGGCCAGCTATTCGCAAATCGCCGAAAGGATTGGCCAGCCGAGCGCCGCGCGCGCGGTCGCCGGGGCCTGCGCCGCCAATAAAATCGCGGTGGCGATCCCCTGTCATCGCGTGGTGCGCGGGGACGGCGACATTTCCGGCTACCGCTGGGGCGTCGCGCGCAAACGCGAACTCCTGGCGCGCGAAGCGGCGGCTTGCGGGGCGAGCGGCGGCGGGATTCGGATCAACGCGACGGATGCGCGGCGCTAGCCGCGGGTTTCGCTTGATAGCGAGACGGGCCGCCGAAAATGGCGACCCGTCCCAAAAAATCTGGCGGAATTACCTTTCGCGCGATGTCACCAGCGATCTTCGTCGTCCGGCTCCACGAGAGGCGGAAGCGGCTGCGGATTGAGCGCCAGTCGATCCCCGCGCGGCGCGGGCGAGACGCTCGGCGCGGCGGTTTGATCGGTGGTTCGCGCCGAAACCGGGGACGCGATCGGGAAGGAAATCAGGGCGGCGGCGACGAAAAGCGCGATCTTGGAACTATTCATTGTCGTTATCCTCGTCCTCTGGCGAGGCGCCCGTTGGACGCCTCATGAAGACAAGATCGCGCGAAGCTGGAAAAAGCGCCGTGCGTACGCGCACATGGCGAAACCCCGCGCCGGCTAGCTCCGCGCCTTCTCCGACATAATCCGCTCGCCCAGCGTGACGAGCGCCGCCCGCAGCCCGTCGTTCTCGACGCCGCGCGCGGTGTCTTCCGCCCGCGCCCGAGCGGCGGGGTCGCTCGGCGGCGGCGACGAGCGCTTGGGCGCCGCGCGTCGCAACGGCTCCTGGTGGATCGCGATCTTGGCGACGCAGCGCCAGCCCAGATGCGTGTTGACGCGCTCGACGATGGCGCTGCTCATATGCTGGATGTCGAGGCCAAATCCCGGTTCGACGCGTAGCGCGAGGCTCGCGGGCTGCTGCTCCTTCGCCGGCGGGGCGTTCCTGGGGCGAGGCGGCCAGTTGAGACGCATCGGCTGGCACAGCGCGCCGACGCGGGCGCCGACGATCGTGTCCCATTGAGTCAGCAGCGTGGTCTCGCCAAAACCCCGGCGCGCGATCAACGGATCCAGCGCGCGGTTGACCAGTTCCGCCAGCGGCCTGGAAACGACGCGGCGAGGACGCGGCGTTTTCTGTGGCGATATCGACATTTTGTCCGGACTTCTTTTGTTCGGGCTTGCTTCGCCGCGCGGGCCAAGGCGCGGGTTTCGTGCTAACACCGCCCGAGCCCCGCCCAGCCATCGAGCCCCATGGTAACTGCTTTCGCCAGCCCCCGAAAGCCCAACGCCGCCCCGGAACTGGGCGGCGCGCTGCTGCGGTGGTGGGACGAGAATCGCAGGGTTCTCCCCTGGCGCGCGCCGGCGGGGCGGACGGCGGACCCTTACGCCGTGTGGCTGTCCGAAATCATGCTGCAACAAACGACGGTCGCCAGCGTCGCGGGATATTTCGTGAAATTCATTGCGCGCTGGCCGACGGTCGAGGCGCTGGCGAGGGCGCCGCTCGAAGAGCTGCTGGCCGCCTGGGCCGGGCTTGGCTATTACGCCCGCGCCCGCAATCTGCACGCCTGCGCCAAAATCATCGTCGAGCGCCACGGCGGGCGTTTCCCCTCCGAAGAAGCGGAATTGTTGAAGCTTCCGGGCGTCGGGCCCTACACGGCGGGCGCGATCGCCGCCATCGCCTTTGACCGGCCTTGCGTCGCGCAGGACGGCAATGTCGAACGCGTCGTCGCCAGAGTCTTCGCGGTGACGGAGCCCTTGCCCGGCGCGAAGGCGACAATCCGGGCGCATGCGCAAAGCCTGCTGT
>JBAUVQ010000344.1:0-1836 GCA_049583305.1 Methylocystis sp. | reverse complement strand
CGCTTGGAGGGCGCGCGCTCGCCATCGCCATCGCGGCCAACGCCGCCTTGCTCGCCGCGCTGTTCGCGCCCTTTCCGATGCTCGCGCTCGCGGTCGGGCTGCCGCTGGCGGCCGCGTTTCTATCGGCGATTTTCCTGCGGCTGTTCGCCTGCGCTCAGAGTTTCGAGCCCGAGGCGCAAGCCGCCCCGCTCGCCGACGCCCGATTGCCGGTCTATACGCTGATCGTGCCGCTATATCGCGAAGCCCGCGTGGCGCTCCAGTTGGCGCGGGCGATAGACCGGCTCGATTATCCCCGCGCGAAGCTCGACGTGATCTTCGTCGTCGAACAAAACGACCGCGCCACCGCGCGGGCTCTGGCGCGCTACGCGCCGCGCGCGCCGCACCAAATATTGATCGCGCCCGACGGCGCCCCGAGAACCAAGCCGCGCGCGATGAATATAGCGGCGCCTTTCGCGCGCGGCGCGCTGCTCGCGGTGTTCGACGCGGAGGATATCCCGGAGCCGCGCCAGTTGCGGCGCGCGGCGGCGCTGTTCGCGCGCCTCCCCGCGCGCGTCGCCTGTCTGCAAGCCAGCCTTTGCATCGACAATGGCGCCCATAATTGGCTCACCGCGCATTTCGCGCTGGACTACGCGGCGCTGTTCGACGTCTTCAACAAGGGCCTCGGCGCGATGGGGCTGCCTATTTTTCTCGGCGGCACCTCCAACCATTTTCGCATCGAGGCGCTGCGAAAAGTCGGACTCTGGGACGCCTATAACGTCACCGAGGACGCCGATCTCGGCCTGCGCCTCGCCCGCGCCGGCTATGTCGTGCGGACCTTCGACTCGCAGACCTTCGAGGAAGCCCCGCTGACCCTGAAGGCTTTCCTCGATCAGCGCACCCGCTGGCTCAAGGGGTGGATGCAAACCGCGCTGGTGCACTGCCGCGATCCCCGCCGTCTGCTGGCGGATCTCGGTCCCCGTCGCTCGCTGGCGGTGCTGGCGATGTTCACGAGCGGCTTCGCCGGGCCACTGCTATCTCCATTTTTGACCGCGATCTTTTGCTATCGCACGGCCTTCGGCGATTTGCTGACGCCTCGCACGCCGCTGGAAGTCGCGCTCAGCACCGTCTGGTGCTTTACGGCGCTGTCTGGCCTCGCCGCATTGATCTGGCCGCTGTTGGTCGGCATGCGCCGTCGAGGCTTGAGGCGGTTATGGCCGGCGCTGCTGGCGGCGCCGTTGTGGCAGCTCATGTTGAGCCTCGCCGCCTGGCGCGCGCTCGCCGAATTATGGGCTCGGCCCTTCCTTTGGCGTAAGACGGAACACGGCCTCGCGCCGCGCGTCGATCCCGTGTCGAAATTTTAAGCGAACAACCACTGTTTGAGCGAGAAGCCGGCGGTCAGGGTCTTGCGGAAATGCTCGTGCAAGGCGAGATGACCAACGCCCGGCTTCGGCAATTCGTTCTTCTTGAGGCGCCGGAAGAACGGCAAAAGCATCTGCTCGAAGTTGCCGACGGTATAGACGCCGCCAAATCGCTCCGCCACGCGCTCGGCGATACTCGGGAACAGCAGCAGCAGCGCCTTGAACAACGCCGGATTGGCGATATTGGCCTGCGCCTCGTGCAAGCCGAGCCCATTAAGGCAGGCGAGAAGATAAGGATTGAGGACGCTGTAGACATCCTGAGCGGAGGCGTCGACGAAGGCGCCGTCGATCGATTTCAGCGCCGCGTTGAAAGTGACGCGGGAGATCATTCCCTTGCGCCGCTCCGAGGGCGAAAGCAGCCCCTTGAGGGCGCTGTCCTCGCGCGCGCAAAACAGATCGAACACATTATGCAGCAGCGCCTCCGCCTCCGTCTCGGTCT
>JBAUVQ010000343.1:0-6651 GCA_049583305.1 Methylocystis sp. | reverse complement strand
CGGCCCGCTCTGGTACTCCAACGCCAAGGCGCTCGCCTTGTCCTCGGCGGGGGTGAGGGCCGATTTCAACGGCAATGTCGTCCGCCTCGGCGTGAACTATCATTTCAACGGCTTCGCGCCCGCGCCGATCATCGCGAAATTCTGAGCGCGGCGCGCGCGCGTCCTCCGGGCGCTCTCGCAAAGCAAGTCGGGCCCGGCCTTTCGGTCGGGCCTTTTTCATGAGAGAGCCTCATTACTCGACTTTCGGGGAATGAGCGAAGGAGCTACGGCCGTGCAGGGAAAGCCGACGGCGCAAGGCGATCCATGAGGAGTTACGCTCCGAGGCGGGGCCCGGTGCAACCCAGCACACGCGAGGAGATTGCGGTTTGCGAACTCCTAATTTCGTCGCCGCGCTCAGAAATGCCGATGATGGCGATGGCGCCGACGGCGATGAGAATCGCCCCGAATTCCCCAGCTTGAAGCGATGGCTGGCCCCGCGGTCGCGCCGATGATGCCGCCTCCGACCAGGCCCACGGGGCCGGCGACGACCGCGCCGGATACGGCGCCCAACGTGCCATCCAGGGCTCTCTCGGGAGAACAGCCCGCCACGGCGCCGCCGAGAGCGACGATCGCCACGACGAGGGGAATTTTTTTCATAATGGTTCCACTTTTGATTTTCGCCCCGCGCATCGCGACGGCGGCTCTAGGCGGCCAGTATGTCGGATTTGAGGCCCGGCGCCCTCCTTTGCCGGGTAGCGAAGCCCTCGGCGACGACCTTGGCGCCGTGACCGGAACCTCTCTCGACAAGGGCGTCGAACCGGGCGCGATGGCGGGGTTTCAACTTGGCGTGTCAGGCTTCGCGTATTGTCCAGCTGAACCAATTGATGCAGGATGGCTTTTCTCGGCGGCGCGTTCGGGCGCGACCCGTCAGGCATTTAGAGAGTCATGTTGATGATACTCCCCTTACGGCTGGCGCTCTTTAGCGTTCCGTTTGTCATGACGCCGCTCGCGGACGCCGGCGCGGTGGAGAAGTCGACGCTTCAGGATATCGTCCTTCAGTGCGAGACCTGCCACGGACTGGAAGGGAAATCCGAGGATAAAGGCATTCCAAACATCGCCGCCCTAAATGAGCGATACATCGTTCAGCAGCTTCGAAATTTTCGATCCGGCAAGCGGCCGCATGGGGAGATGCGCGACATGGGCGGCCTCCTCACGGACGAAGAGATGAGGGCGGTCGCGCAACATTTTTCGAAACTTCCGCGTTAGATGCGTCGCCCGAGGATAGCCGGCCATTCGCCCGCGCTGGGCGCGGCGGCGCCTCAAATATCCCCGCGAGGCGTCAGCAATCCAAGAACCAACAACACAAGATTCAGGAAAATAAGCGCGGCGAGAAGGCCAAGAGCCCAATCCGTGATGCTCGCCGAGCCGGGATTATGAACTATCACGGATAGAGCCTTCGAGCCCTTTTCCCACATACAATCCACGGCCTCGTTGAAAGACATCGCCGCAACCGGCCTCTCGCAAGGCTGCATCTTAATCTCCCGTTCCTCGCCCATTGGGGAACTAGGGACCCAACGCCGCGCTTCAATGCTCGGAAGCCTCTTTCGACGCCTTCCCCAGCCTCGCGCCCCCGCCGCCGCGGTTCTCGGCGATGGAACCAATGCCCCCCAGGTCGCGAGCGGCGGCCTATGCATGGTTGCCGATGATGCCGACCCTGTGACGTTCGCCGTTAGAGGTGGGCGGCTTGCATCAGATATTCTCTTTTCCCGAGAGCTTCTCAAGATCGGGAACGGACAGTACGGCGCCGCTCCGATCGGTTATTTTTATGTCTTGCTTTTTCTCCGCCCGAAGCTGTTTGACCAATTCTAGCGCGGCCGTCGCGGTCTCGCGTCGTTGCGCTGGCGCGGCCTTATCGGTCCCATGTGTAATCGCATATGCCATCGTCCTTCTCCGTCCTTCGCGCTCGGCATAGCAAGGACATTGGACGACGCGAGGTCACGTCAAGGGGCTGGAATTTCAAACCGACACGCCGTCGCTATTCGTCATTCTCGGCGTTCAAGTCTTCAAGCGGGATAGACGCGGCCTTGGCGCCGCCTCCACCAGCTTTCCGCAGCCTCACCCCCGCACCCTCCCCATTTTCGTCGATGAAGATCACGCCGGCCGATTCGAGCGCGGCGCGGATCGCGGCTGCAACTTCAGCGGATGCTGTCGGCGCCCCGGAGCCTTCGGCGCGTTTAATGCTCATGGTCGACAGCCCCGTTCTTTTGGCGACTTCCGGCTGGGACAGGCCAACCAAGGCGCGGGCCGCCTTCAATTGCGCTGGACTCGTCATTTTCCCTCTCGATCTAATCAGAAGAGGAGCGTTTGTTCTAAAAGTAACACAGCCCACTCGCCAGAGCAACCAGCCCGAAGCCCCCCGTTCTGGAGAACGCCCTCGGCTTGCGCAAAATGCGAGGATGAACAATGCAAGGTTCCGATACTTCCCGCGCGGTGGCCGATTTGCTCGATCGTCGTCGACGAACTCGATCGCATCAAGTCGCGCGCGACGCTCTTGGAATATGCTGCCGTTCACGCGAACGATGAAATCCGTAAGGGTGTCCATGCGCGAGCGGTGGCGCGGTAAGCTCGGGACGTTGCGACTGAATTAGAGGCGCTGTCCAAGGCGCTTGCGGCGGCCACAAGCGAAGGCCTGACCATGCCGAGGAATCCCAAGCGCGCCCCGCTGGCTTCAGATATCCGTTTACAAGACGGTCTCGACCGGACCGCGGTGAAAGACCGATTCCCTCAGGTCGCCTTGCCGGGCGACGCCCTAAGCGACCAAGCGCGGCGCGGCTTCGGTCCGGCGCTCGGCGGAATCCCCGACGAAATCAGCGCGCCCGGAACGCGAGGCGTGGCCGCGTGACCTCGTTCCTCAATCCCGACCTTACCTATGATCGCGGGGCGGTCGCGAGGGAGGCTCGGCGCCTCGCGCGGCGTGGCGCCCACTTGTCGCTGTCGGCGGGCGCCTGGCAACGCATCGCCTGGGGCAAGGCGCGAGACGAACGAAACCGCTCCATCGCCGGATGGCTGGCGCTGCGCTTGGCGCTCGCCCTGGCGCGTGGCGATGATCCTACGATCAGCCTTCTCGACGCCATAAGCGGCGTCGATGATCGCGCCCGCTGAATTGATCCGACACGGCCGTTGTGACCCTGTTGCGGAACAGACTCCGCTCACTCTTGCGTCGCGAATCGCCTCGCCTCTACGTTGCGCAAGCGAATGGTTGCGCAACCCGACGCCAGAATGCGGCCCGCCCGGATATACGGCGAGCGGTTTTGCATCCGGGGGCGCCTCATAAAACTCGCGCTGGGCGACGCTAATGGCGCGCTGTTGCGCTTGAAGCCGCCCAGTGTGGCGCTAGATGTTCGTAGCGTGCTGGCGCTTCAATCACCAGTGGTTATCCCAGGTAATGCGCATCCCGGCCAGCAATGGCCGGTTTTTTTGTCTACTAAGGCTTGACGATAATCGTCCCCGCGCCAGATCGATTTATGGGACGGTCGCCCTTAATGGCTGACACCATAACCGTCCCTTTCTTTCCCGGTTCGCAGTCCCGTGCGGACCGGGCTTTTGCGATCACCGCCGCAATTCCGCCGACCGACGGTCGCTCCGATCCGGCGTGATCGAAACTTCGCTTTCGCGCATGGTCAGCGCGGCGGCGAATACGGTCGACATCACCACGATGATGGCCATCACTCCCAGAGCCATGACGAAGCGGCCCGTGTCTCGGCGTCGCTGCAATTGAATCTCCGCGTAAGCAGCCAGGAAAAAAGAAGATACTTTCAGGCGCGGCACTTGGTTTGACGCATGACAAAATGCAGATGCGTCATGGCGTCGCGCAGCTCGCCGATACAGCCTTCCTCGTCACCCATGCGCCGGCCGCGCCCCACAAGATTGCGCGCTGGTGATCGTGGGCGGGGCGGTTTCAGGCGGAATGTCGTGGGTCGGCGCTCGAAACCGCGCGGATTGTTACCCCGGGTGTCACCCGGCGAAAGTCTTGACCTAGCAGCAGCGGCGATTCAGAGGGCAACCATTTGATGTTATTGGTGCGGTTGCAGGAATCGAAATATCATTATAATGCGCTGATTATAATGAATATATTTTTTGACGAAAAAATTTATACCAACAAATATACCAACAATTTTTCCGGCTACCGGCGGTCAAATTTCCAAGCCTGTTCGCGCGCCCCTCTCGAACGCAACGCCGCGAGAGTTCCGAGGTTGAATTTAGCGACGGGCTTCGAAACTCGCGGCGCGCCATCCTCTCGCGTTCTCATTCGCCGCGCATCCGCGAAAGCGCGTCCCTTGATCGCATGAAAAAAAATGCTTTGGGAAATAACGCGGCAATTCGCGCCCGATTAAGCAACCGGTCGCGGGAGGGGCGGTCAGACTTTTTGCCCGCCCCCCGGGGCGGGGTGGGCAGCGCCGTCGTGTGAATGGCCGGGCGGCCATTCGGAGGGCGCATACCAGCCCATTCGCGGGCGACCATCGGGGCCTCGGATTTCCACTTGGGGAAGTTTCCTTCGCTTGTGCTTCTCCCATGCCCGCCACTGCGGCGTGCCGGGATAGATATGGACTTGCGCCGCGCCGTTCGCCGCGCATGCCGGCGCGGACGCGTAGCCTGCCCATCGCTTGCCTTCCAAGTAGCCTTTGGCGAAGCAGCGTTTGCGGTTCTTCCTCGCGCAATCGGCGAGATACGCGGGCGCGTGGCGAATGGCCTCGGCGCGTTCGTCTTGGTTCAGCTTATTGAATGCCCGCCTCGCCGGCTCGCGAGCGTCGGCGGGGTCGTCCCATTGCCAAGCCTTCTCGAATGCCTCGAAGGCTAAACTCCCCCCGTCAATTTCCCCCTTGGGGGAAAGGGGGTGGGTTCTCTCAATGGGTTCTTTCATTGGGTTTGTGGGACATTCCTGTCCCTGTCTCTTGGACAAGAATGTCCCTGTTTCCGGCACGGATTTGTCTCTGCTTTCCGGCTTGGCGAGAAACCTCAATCTGTAGGTATTAGAGCGGCGGCCTTTGACGCCCGATTGGCGGTCGAGATAGCCCGTCGCAACGAGTTTGCCTACCGCTCGATTTACCGTCTTCTTATCAAGATCGAGTATTCGAGCCATCGTCGCGCATGAAGGCCACGCCTCGCCGGACTCGTTGTTTATGAATTTCGTCGCGAGCAAAATTCCAACGGGCGCCGAGCTCCGCAAGTCGCGAACAAGGGTTAACGCTTCAATCCATTCCAGTTTTTCTACAGCTGTGACGCCACCGCGCGAAGCGCCGGAACGCGCCCCGCTCGCTTGTTCCGAGGCGGGCATTGGTCACGCCTTGCCGGTTTCGCCCGCGATGTAACGCTTGGCCACGGGGCCGGGAATGAGCGTCTTTCTTCCGGCCTTGCGCACGGTGACGCGGCCGGCCTTGAGGTCTTCGTAAAAGCCGGTTCGGCTGCGGCCGGCGAGCGCGCAAACCTCGGCGACGGTCAAATTGCCGTTGGCGAGACGATCTTCCATCGTAACGGGCGGCGTCGCGGTCTTGGCGGTTTCGTTGCTTCGCATATTGGGCTCCGATGCACGGTCATTGACGGCCGCGAACGGAACATGAGAGGGCGCTCGAAAAAACCGGCGGACGATTTATTCGCCGGACGATTTCTTTTCCGCGCGATTTTTGGTCGTGCCCGGAGGCCTGCCGGCCTGGCTCCAACTCTCGGCGGGATGGAGGCGCGCGGCTTGTTCCCATGCTTGCCGAAATTGGTCAGGTCCAATGGCGAATTTCGTTTTGGCCTCATTGAGAAATTGATCCTTCGTCATTCCCTGCGGTCCGCTTTGTCGCAGTCGCACAAGCCAATCGCGACACGCGGCGATTCCCTTGGCGGCGCGCGCCAATCGTGTTCGGGGGATGAGCTTTCCGAGCCAAACCGCCAAATCTTCCCGCTCAACGATTACGTCAAACCATTTCACGCCGTCGGGATGGCCGCCTTGCTCAACGTAGTTTTCCGCGACAAATTTCGAGCCGATGGCGGATTCCTTTTGATGCGACAAGGCCAGCTTGTCGTTGGCGAATTCAAACGGCGTGATAGGGCCGGGCGGTCCCTTTGGAACAAAGGGGTTTCCCCTATACATGCGCCTCTCCGCTGGCGTGCCAAATATCTTGACGCGCTCGTCCGCCGCCGCGAGGAAAAGCGCGTCACTCGCTTGCATTCGCCTCGCGATCTTGTCGACTTCGGATAGTTCGGCCGGATCTTCCAATTGCGCGAAGGCGAGTAAATTCACGACGGGCGCAAGCGCCACGCGCTTTCTTTCTGGCAACAGCGCGAGCGTCGCCTTGTCGAGACCGACGGGCGCGGTCCAGGGCGTCGCCTCGGCGAGCCTGTAGGCGAGAGTTCGGGGATGTTCCGACCATAGGCGAAGCACGTCGGCGCGAGCGAATGTTATGTCGCGCCATTCGATTACTTGCGTCGGATTTGAAGCCGGTTTCTCGCGAAACAGCGGCCCCTTTTTGAGTTCGCCGAGCTTCGCCAATGCGGCTTGATCGGTTGACGGCGGAAATTCGAAGCCCGGTTCGGTTTGCGTGTCGATCAGATAGCTGTGTCCGATAAAACTCTCGTTAGAGACTTCAAAATTTAGCGTCGCCTTCGAGGCCGTTCCCGAAATTATCC
>JBAUVQ010000342.1:0-4206 GCA_049583305.1 Methylocystis sp. | reverse complement strand
GTCCCGCTCTCCCATTTCCCGAGCTTTAGAAGAACATCGCCGAGATTGTTCTGGGCCGCAGCCCACCTGAGCGGAACCCGCTTCTGCGTCCATACCTCAAGCGCCGCGCGAAAAGCCTCCTCGGCCTCATGCAGCATCGCCGTCCCGTGCTCCCGCTCCCCGAGTGCTGAAAGCGCAACGCCGAGATTGTTCTTCGATGTAGCCCATTCCAGCGGAGTGAGCTCGCGAGTATAGGCCTCAAGCGCCGCGAGATGAGCCGTCACGGCCTCATGCAGCATCGCCGTCCCGCGCTCCCGTTCCCCAAGCGTCGAAAGTGCATTGCCGAGATTGTCCTGCGCCATAGCCCAGTCGAGCGAAAAATGCTCGCGCTCACGCGAAAATTCCTCAATCGCCGCGTGAAAGGCCGCCACGGCCTCTTGCAGCGCCGCCGTCCCGCGCTCCCGTTCTCCAAGCTTTAGAAGGGCGTTGCCGAGATTGTTCTGCGTGATAGCCCATTCCAGCGGAACACGCTCGCGCGTATAGCCCTCAATCGCCGCGCTAAGGGCCGCCACGGCCTTTCGCAGCGTCCCCGTCCCGCGCTCCCGTTCCCCAAGCGTCTCAAGCACGACGCCCAGATTCCGCTGCGTGCGCGCACCAGCTAGTGTAGCACGGTCCCGGGGAAGCAAAGCTAAAATCGTCTTCAATCGATCGGCGGCGGCGGAAAGCGATGCATTGTCGCCGAATTCATCCCCTTGCCGATAAAGCGCCATCGCTTCCTTTTCGAGATAAGCAGTGCGCCGCCTCTCGTTCTCACAGCCCGGCGGGATTTCCTTCGCCGCCTCGGCGAATCGCTGGGCGGCTTCGAGATATTGCAATCTTGCCAAAGAAATCTCGCCGCGCTGGGCCGAGGTTGCAGCCACACAGACGGCCATTTGCGCACGGGCGGCATCGAGTCGAGCGTGCGCGGCCCTTTGGACGTCGCCAATTTCCGTAAGCAACTTGTCGGCCTTGGAGAGATCACCCGCATTGATAGCGTCTTCCACCTCGGTCTTGAGCGCGATGAGCCGTTTATCGTCGCTGGTTGGGGTCGCGGCTATCTGTTGCCGTAATTCCTTAATCTGATTAGCAAGCTCAATCATCTTTTCGCCATAATGCTCAGGCGCGACATTGCTCTGGCCAAGACTTATAAAGAACGCGCGTATTTGCGCCTCGTTGACCTGAAGCCGGTCACTGAGGGCAGCAATCTCTCTTTTATATTGCTCCGTTTTCTGCTGCAGCTCAGCGGCAACTATTTTAGGTAACTGCTCTGGAGCAATACCAATATTTATTGTCGAGTGACTGACAGGCCCGTTTATCGCGCCTGAAACATCGCCGCTAAATGCGACGCTCCGGTCTTGCGCGGTCACACTTACGCCGCTCGACGGCGTGGAGGATTTGGGCGGCTTGATATAGGTGGTGTAGAACGTCCACAGCGCGACAACGACTGCCGCTAGCCCCCCGCCTACAAAAAGCCAGCGGGCACGTTTTTCCTCGTTGTCGATTGGCGACCAAGGTCCCATAAGAACGCCCCGCGATATCTGTAATCGGCGCGAGCCTATAACACGGGCGGAATCGCCGCTCGAGCCTCGGGTGACCACAAGCGGCGGACGCGCGCGCATCCCTCAAAAGTGAGCGATTTTCGGGACGTTCGGCGCGGAGCGAAAATCTTGATGAACGCAGGACACCCCACAGGACTCGCAAACCTCGGCCTCTCGAAACTCGCTCATTTGCGAGAAGTTGATGAGCCGAGTCAACTTCTCACAACACCGCGCGTTTTCACGCCAAAATCGCTGTAACGAAACTCTTGATTTCCGTGCCAAAATCCAGACCCGACGGACCCGGCGAAGGTCGATCCTCATTCGGACGCCAACGGCCGCCCCTTTGGCGCCTCGCGCAATTTCACCCCAATCCCCCGCCCGCCTTCCCTCGCGAAAACTTCTCCCACCCCGCCGCGCGCAGTTGGCACGCAGGACACCCGCCGCAGCCATAACCCCAGTCGAAGCGCTTGCCGCGCTCGCCGAGGTAGCAGGTGTGCGTCTCCTCGACGATCAGCCGCGTCAGGCTTTCGCCGCCAAGCTCCTCGGCGAGACGCCAGGTCGCGGCCTTGTCGAGCCACATCAGCGGGGCGAGGATCGTGAAATCACTGTCCATGCCCAGTGAAAGCGCGGTCTGCGTCGCGCGGATCGTCGCGTCGCGGCAATCGGGATAGCCGGAGTAATCGGTCTCGCACATGCCTCCTATGAGCGTCGTGATCCCGCGCCGATAGGCGAGAGCGGCGGCGAAGGTCAGGAATAGAATATTGCGCCCCGGCACGAAAGTGTTGGGCAGGCCGGAGGCGTTGAAGGCGATCTCGGTTTCGCGGGTTAGCGCCGTCTGGGAGATTTCGCCCAGCGCCGGGATGGCCACCGTGTGATCCTCGCCCAGCCGCGACCGCCATCTTGGCGACATCGCCGCGAGACCCGCGCGCAAGGCGGCGCGTTGGCGAAGCTCGACGACGTGGCGCTGGCCATAGTCGGACCCGACGGTCTCGACGCGCGCGAAACGATCGAGCGCGAAGGCCAGACAGGTGGTCGAGTCCTGTCCGCCGGAAAACAGCACCAGCGCGGCGTCGTCGGGAGGGTTGGGCGTCGAATCGGTCATGGCGTCGCGGGAACGGAGACGTAGGCGCTTCTCCTACTCCCCCGCTGGCGCCGACGCCAGCGCCTAACGCCTACGCCGAGGCGAAGCGCGGAGCGGGCTTGGCCTCGTCATTGGTCGTCAGTTTCGGCAGCGCGTTCATGACGCGCTGGGGCGGCAGCGCGACGATGGCGTCCGTGCCCTCGCGAACCTTGGATTTGAGCACGAATTGCCCACCATGCAGCTCGATCAGCCCCTTGACGATCGGCAGCCCGAGGCCTGAGCCTTCGTCCGCGTTTTTTTGCGCCAGCGCGCCGCGCCCGAAGGGCGACATCACCACGGCGATCTCGTCCTCGGGAATGCCTGGGCCGGTGTCCTTGATGGCGAGATATTGGCCGCCGGCCTTGGTCCAGCCGACCCGGATGGTGACCTGACCGCCCTGGGGCGTGAATTTGATCGCGTTGGTGAGCAGATTGAGCACGATCTGGCGGATGGCGCGCTCGTCGGCCCAGATGCGCGGCAAATCGGCCTCCATCAGCTCCACCACCTTCACGTCGCGCTTTTCCGCGCGAATGCTGAGCAGATGACGGCAATCCTGGGCGATTCCCGCGAGCGAGATGCTTTCTTCCTTCAACTGGTAGCGCCCCGCCTCAACGCGCGAAAGGTCGAGAATCTCGTTGATCAACATCAGGAGATGCTGTCCGCTGGCGTGAATATCGTTCGCGTAATCCTTGTACGTCGGATTGGCGTGCGGGCCGAACAACTCGCCCTTCAGCACCTCCGAAAAACCCAGAATGGCGTTAAGCGGCGTGCGCAATTCATGGCTCATCGTGGCCAAAAAACGCGATTTGGCGAGATTGGCCTCCTCGGAGCGTCGTCGCGCTTCATCGGAGTTGGCCTTGGCCTGCTCCAACTCGGTGATCAACTCGGTCTTTTCGGCGCGATAAAACACGCTCTCGCAGGAGAGATTGTGAAAGCGCTTGGCGAGGACGAAAAAGAACAACTGCGCGGAGCCGACGATCGCCAACAGCGCCGTCGAAGTATCGGAGAAATCGCGAAATCCAATCGCCAGCAGCGTCGCCAGCGAGATCGGCAGGATCGTCGCGTAGACCGCCATCGGTATCGTCGCGGTTATCATGCTGTTGAAGGCCGCGACCATCAAAAGGATGACGATCGTGAAGACCTTGGCGTTCGCGTCGGAGACTGGGCCAAGAAGCGTGACGAGACTCGCCCAGGCGACGCCGTGAACAAACTCCGCCAGGATGAACCGCGTGCTCCACAGTTTGACGGTGACCCGCGCGTCCTCGATCTTGCCGAGATTTTTCGCGACGCCGTAACAGAGAATGAGGCTCGATAAAGTCAGAACGGCCCAGATCAGCACGACATTGGATTTAATCCAGTAAAACGCGAGGATCGACACCATCGCGACCAGGCAGAAACCTGAAATCCCCGAACTTTCGCGCGCAGCCGCGTAAGCGCGCAACAAAGCCAGATCGCTGCCGCGATGGCCCGTGTCCGAAGTGGTGAGGCGTTCTCTCGCGCGCTGGACCTTGGCGCCGCGTTTGCGGCGCG
>JBAUVQ010000341.1:0-1627 GCA_049583305.1 Methylocystis sp. | reverse complement strand
CGGTGGTGCTGTTGCGGCCGTGGGCGGCGGACTTCCTGCTCCGGTTCCTCATGACGCCCTCCCGGCGTGCGCCGGTCGGTGCCGTCGATGGTCTGGCGGGTCAGCTTTTCGATGGCGCGCAGCAAGGGCCGCTCGGCGTTGTCGCACAGCGAGATCGCGCGGCCCGTGGCGCCGGCGCGCGCGGTGCGGCCGATGCGATGCACATAAGCCTCCGGCACTTCCGGCAGTTCGAAATTGACGACATGGCTCACGCCATCCACGTCGATTCCGCGCGCGGCGATGTCGGTCGCGACCAGCACGCGCGTGCGTCCGTCACGAAAATCCTTCAACGCGCGCAAGCGCTGGCTCTGGCTCTTGTTGCCGTGAATCGCCGCCGCGCCGATGCTGGCGTGATCGAGATGCTGCGCGACGCGATCCGCCCCGCGTTTGGTGCGCGTAAACACGATGGCGCGGGAGATGTCCTTGTTTTGCAGCAGCTCGACCAGAAGGTCGCGCTTGGCGCCGCCATCGACGTAATAGACGTGCTGCTCGACGCGCTCGGCGGTGGTCGCCGCGGGAGCGACGCTCACATGAACGGGGTTTTTCAGCATGTCGCCGGCGAGACCGGCGATCTCCTTCGGCATGGTCGCCGAGAAGAACAGATTCTGCCTGACCTTGGGCAGCTTGGCGACGATCTGGCGGATCGGCACGACGAAGCCGAGATCGAGCATGTGATCGGCCTCGTCCAGCACGATCACCTCGGTCGTCGCCAGCTTGATGTGGCCCGACCCGATATGGTCGAGCAGACGGCCCGGCGTCGCCACCAGCACGTCAAGGCCGCGCGCCAGCATTTCGATCTGCGGGCGATGCGAGACGCCGCCGACGATCACGCCGACCGCGGGACGGAAGAACTGGCCATAGGCGCGGAAGCTGTCGGCGATCTGCGCCGCGAGTTCGCGCGTCGGCGCCAGAATGAGCGCGCGCGTCGTGTGCGGCGCCGGGCGGCGGCGGTCATTCAATATGCGTTGCAGGATCGGCAGCGCGAAGGCGGCGGTCTTGCCGGTGCCGGTCTGGGCGATGCCCAGGAGATCGCGGCCCTCGAGCAGCGAGGGGATGGATTGCGCCTGGATCGGCGTGGGGGTCTCGTAGCCTTCATGCGTAAGAGCGCGCAAAAGAATCTCGGCGAGGCCGAGATCGGTGAATTTGGTCACAGTTTGTCTTTCGAAATGCGATCCGAACCCCGAACGCGGCAAGCGCCGCCCTTGCGGGGCAGATCAAGTAAGATGGAGACGAGCCCCGCGTATCGGGCCGTCGGATCATGAGGAAAAAGGGACGCTCGACAGATCGTCGGCCAGGAAGAGACAAGGCCTGTTTACGCGACTGGAGCGTCTCGCGCCGCGACGCGGCTGACAGGGTTGATACAGGAGCGGAGCGGCGGCGTCAATGTCGCCATCTTCCGCGAAGGCCGATGATCAAATCGCGACATTTTCAGCGGGCCGACAACGGTCATCGCTATATTGCGACGCAGGTCGGCGAAAATTATAGGTGGCGACGCCTTGCGCGTGTCCAGAAATCCTCGCCTTGAATCTGCGTTTTTTCTTTGTCCGAGAACGATGGTCGCGCTTGATAAATTCTATCTGCCTATTGC
>JBAUVQ010000340.1:0-6560 GCA_049583305.1 Methylocystis sp. | reverse complement strand
AATATTACCTCGCAGCGGCATTTTATCGGCGGCTTCGAAATCGAATTCCTGGACTTTGTTACCGCGTAGCACCACCACCCGAGTTTCCTCCGGGTGGGAGGCGTCTATAAGCATTTTGTTGGCCATGTGAGACTCTTTGCCGCGTCGCGCGGGGCGGGGCCGGCGGCATCCGCCCGGACTCGTTCCTGAGTCCGGCGGCCGCTGTTCGGCGGGGCCATCTCGCGCAAACGCGTATGTCTGGAGAAGAAGTAGTTGCGTGGCTTCGCGCGCGCAACTTTGCGCGGCGGCCGGTGGACAGATGTTCCGCTCGGTCCAAGCGTACGCGGCGCGAGCCGTCGCGAAAACCGAGTGGCGGAGCAAAATGACGGGTCATGACGCGATCACGCGCGCTCGCGCTCGAGGCTAGAAAGCCACCGAAGCGCTTCGCGGGGCGATCGCCCGCCATGGACAAGGCCATGAACACTGGCCATGAGTTCGTCACAAAAAACCTTTCGGCGACAAGCACTAGCCGCCTCTCTGTCGGAACCGGCGCGGTTCAAGGGCGCGCGACCGAAGTATTTGGCTTTCTTCCCGGCGGGCGATACGTTCTCGCCAAAGGCGTCAATGCGCGCCGCCCCGCCCGTGAAGACCCATCTTCTACATAGCCCCTGGGCGGCGTTACCGCAAGCCGCCTTGATTCCGGCGCGGGGCCGGGTCGAGTCGGCTCGATGTCGATAAAACTCTGGTCAAATGGCCCCAACGAGACTAACGCTCTCTTAACCAGCGTGTTTCAAGTTCGATTCAGTCCGGCGCGGCGTGATAGCGCCATCGCCATCGGGATTTTTCGAAGTGAGCCACGATTCGCGCATCCTAGCCGGGCCGCGACGCCTGATGGCGGTTTGGGCGTTGACAGCGCTTTTCGCCGGCGCGCCGATGCGCGTCCAGGCCGCGGATGGCGCGCCTTCTTCACCCGCCTCCGTCACGGCCCTGGCCGCGCGGGTCGATTTCCAAGGCGACCGAACCCGGCTGTTGTTCGAGCTTTCCGACCCGGTTCGCGCCGAGACTTTCGCGGTCGCCGCCCCTGATCGAATCATCGTCGACCTGCCGGAGGTGGCGTTCCGGCTGGACCCCTCGATCGGGCGCGAGGGCGCCTTCGGCAATGGCGCGGGCGCCCTCCCCTCGCTGGTGAAATCCTATCGCTTCGGGCAGTTTGCCCCAGGCCACTCCCGCGTCGTGATCGAACTCTCCCGTCCGGCCAAGGTGTTGCGCGCCGAGAGCGTCGCCCGCGCGGAGGGCGCGAGGCTCGAAATCGACCTCGCTCCGATGGACGCGGCCAAGTTCGCGGACGCGGCCGCCGAACATGCGCGCGCCGTCGCCAGAGCCGCCGCGCCGCCACGCGTCATGGAATCCCCGCCCGAAAGCGGCAAAACCGACCAACCGCTCGTGGTGATCGATCCCGGCCATGGCGGCGTCGACGTGGGCGCGGCCGGCAAGCACGGCGAATTGGAAAAAGCCATTGTTTTCGAATTCGCCAAGACCTTGAAGGCGGCGATCGAGGCTCGCGGTCGCCTTCGCGTGCTGCTCACGCGCGGCGATGATGTCTTCATAGCGCTGGGCGATCGCGTGCGGTTCGCGCGAACGCACGGCGCCTCGCTGTTTTTATCGATTCACGCGGACACGCTGGGCTCGCCAAACGTGGAAGGCGCCACGGTCTACACGGCCGCCTCGCGCGCCTCCGACGCCGAGGCCGCGAGAATCGCCCGGCAGGAAAACTTCGCCGATCAGGCCGCGGGCCTGGAGGAAAAGGCCGACGCCGAGGAAGTCGGCGACATCCTGTTCGATCTGACCCGTCGCGAGACTCGCGCCCTCGCCCGGGACTTCTCGACCTCGCTGGTCAGTAAATGGCGGGACGCCGGCAGTCTCAACAAGAATCCGAGCCGTTCGGCGAGCTTCGTCGTGCTGAAGGCGCACGATGTTCCCTCGGCGTTGCTGGAACTGGGCTACCTCTCCAGTGAAAAGGATCTCGCCAATCTCACCTCGCCCGAATGGCGCGAACGCGCGGCTGGCGTCACCGCCGACGCGATCGCCGCCTATTTCAGCGCTCGCGATAACGCCTCGCGCGCTTCGGCGAAATAGGCGATTCCCTCTCGCCCATAATAAGCCACGAAATTGCGTCATGTGAGCATATCGATCGGCGCGCTCATATCGAAAACGCGCGACTTTCGTCGACGCGCCACTGGATCGAAGGGCGCTGGGGTTGTAAGCAGGGGTTCGCAAAACGGTCGCGCGGTTTTATATCGAACCCGCCAATTCGGCCGCGTGGGGTGGACGCGAATTGGGATGGTTTTGCTCACGACCATGATTTGCCCATGTTCGTCGTCTTGTTTCCATGCGTGGAGCGGTCGGCGACGGGCTCGATGATCATGGCCGCCAGGCGAACGCCTTCGCCGCGACAAGGAAAGAATTAATGCGGTTGCTTGTCCGATTCATGGGCTTTCTCTTCGCGACGGGGACCATCGTCTTCCTGGTCGGCGCTCTCGCCGTCGCCGCGGTGGTGTTTTATTACGACAAGGATCTGCCCGACACCGCGCAGCTACGCAATTACGAGCCTCCGGTCACCTCGCGCATCCACGCCGGCGACGGCTCCATCCTCGCCGAATATTCCCGCGAGAGGCGGTTGTTCCTGCCAAGTTCGGCCATCCCTCAGATGGTGAAGCAGGCGTTCATCTCGGCGGAAGACAAGAATTTTTACACCCATAACGGCATCGACCCCGAGGGCGTCGGCCGCGCCTTGATGGTGATCGCGCAGGGCGGTCGCCATGTGCAGGGCGCGTCGACCATCACCCAGCAGGTCGCCAAGAACTTCCTCGTCGGCAACGAGCGCTCGATCGAGCGCAAAATTCGCGAGGCTTTGATTTCGTTTCATATCGAGGCGGCCTATTCGAAGGAGCGCATTCTCGAGCTCTATCTCAACGAAATCTATCTCGGCCTTGGCAACTACGGCGTCGGCGCCGCCGCGCTCAATTATTTCAACAAGTCGGTCAATGAGTTGACCATCGCCGAGACGGCCTATCTCGCCGCGTTGCCGAAGGGGCCGAACAACTATCATCCCTTCCTGCATCGCGACCGCGCCATCGAGCGCCGCAATTATGTGATCGACCGCATGGTCGCCGACGGCTTCGTTTCGCCGGCGGACGGCGCCAAGGCCAAGGCGGAGCCGCTCACCGTCAACCCGCGCGTGCTCTCGCCAAATACTTATGTCGCCGGCTATTTCGCCGAAGAGGTTCGGCGCGAGTTGCTCGAACGCTACGGCGAGAAGAAGCTATACGAGGGCGGCCTCTCGGTCCGCACCACCCTCGATCCGAAAATTCAGGCGCTTACGCGCAAGGCGCTGGCCGACGGTCTCGTGCGTTTCGACGAAGCGCACGGTTTTCGCGGCGCGATGAACCACATCGACATATCCTCGGACTGGGGCGCGCCGCTGGCGGCGATTCCATCGCTCGGCGACGTCAAGCCGTGGCGGCTCGCGGTGGTGCTCGACGCGACCGAAGGACAGGCCCGCATCGGGCTGCAGCCCGCGCGCGAAAAATCCGGGGAAGTGGCGCGCGAGCGGGAAACCGGCGTCTTGACGGCCGAGGGCATGCGTTGGGCCGGCCGCAGCGTGCGCGGCACGCTCACGCCCGGCGACGTCGTCTATGTGGAGCCCATGGCTGGACGCGCCGGACAATATCGTTTGCGCCAAATCCCCGAGATTTCCGGCGCGATGGTGGCGATGGACCCTTATACCGGGCGCATTTTCTCCATGGTCGGCGGCTTCTCGTTCGATCAGTCGGAGTTTAATCGGGCGACGCAGGCGCTTCGCCAGCCCGGCTCGTCGTTCAAGCCCTTCGTTTACGCGGCGGCGCTCGACGGCGGCTATACGCCTTCCTCGCAGATTCTCGACGAGCCGATCTCCATCGCGCAGGCCGACGGCACGATGTGGACTCCGGAGAACTTCGAGGGCGAGCGCGGCAGCGGCGCGCACCCTCTGCGCTACGGCGTCGAGCACTCCAAAAACATGATGACCGTGCGGCTCGCCAAGGATGTGGGCATGCCGATCATCTCGGAATTCGCCAAGCGTTTCCGCATCTACGACGACATGCCCCCCTATCTGGCGATGTCGCTGGGCGCGGGCGAAACGACCCTGATGCGCATGGTGACCGGCTATTCGATGTTCGCCAACGGCGGCAAGCGAATCAAGGAGACGCTCATTGATCGCGTGCAGGACCGTTGGGGCCATACGGTCTACCGCCACGACGACAGGCAGTGTCTCGGCTGCGACGCGCCCAAATGGGACAATCAAAACGAGCCCAAGCTGATCGACAAGCGCGAACAGGTGATCGACCCGTTGACCGCCTACCAGATCGCCTCGATCATGGAAGGCGTGATCCAGCGCGGCACCGGCGTTTCGATCAAGGCCGTCGGCAAGCATCTCGCCGGCAAGACCGGCACCACCAACGAAGCCAAGGATTTGTGGTTCATAGGTTATTCCCCGGATCTGTGCGTTGGCGTCTACATCGGCTACGATCGCCCGCGCTCCATGGGCGAGCACGCCCAGGCCGCGACCTACGCCGCGCCGATCTTCCGCGACTTCATGATGGTCGAGTTGAAGGACAAGCCGGATGTGCCGTTCCGGGTCCCGCCTGGCATCAAGCTGATCTCGGTCGATCCGCACTCGGGTCTGCGCTCCTCGGGATCGGGCTCCATTCTGGAGGCCTTCAAGCCCGGCACCGCTCCCCCCGATTCCTACAGCGGCGGGGGTGGCGGAGGCGGCGGCGCGAGACAAAGCGCCCCCTCCGACGTCGACCAGAAAGTTGGCGGTGGTCTGTATTAAAAAGCCAGCGACCGCAGGGTTCGACCTCTACTCTTTGGCGCGGTTCGCTGCTATGTAGCTAGCCGAAATGTGCTGTGGGAGCCCTCGGCGATGAAGTGGGAAGATTTTCAAAGTTCGCAGAACGTCGAGGACCGTCGCGGCGGCGACCAATATGCCGACGCCGGCGGCGGTTCGCGCGTCGGGGCCGGACATCTGGGGCTCGGCACCGTGGTCGTGCTTGGCATCATCGGCTACATGACCGGCATTAATCCCGCGGTGCTGATCGGCGGCGCCGAAATGCTGAACGGCATGCGCGGCGGCGGCCAGGCCGTGGCCCCGCAACAGAGCCCACGCGGGACCGCCGGGCAGCCGAACGACCAACTGGGCCAGTTCGTGGCCAAGATTCTCGGCGAGAACGAGGAGGTTTGGTCGCAGGTTCTGCCGGCGCAAAAGAACATTAAGTTCCAGCCGCCGCGGCTCGTCATGTTCGACGGAGAAACCCAGTCCGGCTGCGGCGCGGCGCAATCGGCGATGGGGCCGTTCTATTGCCCGATCGACCATAAGATCTATCTCGACACCTCGTTCTTCCGGGACATGAAAACGCGCTTTGGCGGCGGCGGGGATTTCGCTTACGCCTATGTCATCTCCCACGAGATGGGCCACCACATCCAGAATCAGCTCGGCATTCTGCCGAAAGTGCATCAGGCGCAGGAGCGCGCGGGGAGCCAAGCCGAGGCCAACGCTCTGTCGGTACGTATTGAATTAATGGCGGATTGTCTGGCCGGCGTGTGGGCGGCCAACGGCAACGCCAAGCGGCAGTTTCTGGAGCAGGGCGACGTCGAGAAGGCGGTCGCGACCGCGCAGGCCATTGGCGACGACCGCTTGCAGCGGGCCTCGCGCGGCGTCGTCGTGCCCGATTCCTTCACGCACGGCTCCTCGGCGCAGCGCGTGCAATGGCTGCAGCGCGGGCTGCAATCCGGCCAGATCGACAGCTGCAACACCTTTTCGAGCCAGTAAAGCCGCGGTTTCGCGCGCATGAGCGCGCATTCAGACGCATTTTCTGGCCTGCGCGGCGCAATCCACGCCGCGTAGCGCGCGGACGAGCCCGGCGAGGTCGGACGCCGCCGACCGCTCGATCGATTGCTTGCGAGCGATCACCCCGACGGGCCGCGCCAAACTCGGCGCGAGGCGTGTCAGAAGGCTCCCGGGCGCCGCGCGCAGCACCCGCGCCCGTTCGAGTCCGCCGAAGGCCAAGGCGTCGCGCGCCTCCTCGATAAAGCCGCGATCGACCGCGTAACCCGCTAACAACAAAAACACATTCGGCTGACGGGCCACCGCCAGCGCCTCGGCGAGCCCGGGCGCCGGAGCGTCGTTTTCGATCAACAGACAGCCGGCCTCGTCGGCGATTCCGGCGAATCCGGCGCCAACCGGCCCGGCCAGCGCCACGTCGGCGACCAGTCCGTCCACGGCGCCCTCGACCAGCGAGGCGAGGCTGCGCAGAACGCGCTCGTCGCGCCGGGCCCCGCGTTCCGCGACCGCGGCCTCATAGCCGAGCAAAATGACCGAGAGCATCGAGAGCCATCCCCTTGGGCGCGAGAAGGATCGCGCGTTTCCACGCGAACGGCTTAGCAAACTCCGGCGCCAAACGGAAAGAAAGCCGCTGTTACGCGGCGACGGTGATGCTGGCGGGAATCTGCTTGACGGTCATCGCGAAAGCCTCGTCCAGTTG
>JBAUVQ010000339.1:0-15371 GCA_049583305.1 Methylocystis sp. | reverse complement strand
ACGATCTCCACCTCGTCGCCGTTTTGCAGGTGCGACAGAACCGGCGCGACCCGGCCGTTGATCTTGGCGCCAACCGCCGAGTTACCCAGTTTCGTGTGCACGGCGTAGGCGAAATCGATTGGCGTCGCGCCGCGCGGCAGGGCGATCAGCCCGCCCTTCGGCGTGAAGCAGAACACCTGATCCTGGAACAGCTCCAGCCGCGTATGTTCGAGAAACTCCTCCGGACTGTCGCCATGCGCCAGCAGCTCCATGGTTTCCTGCAGCCAGCGAAAAGCGCGGCTTTCCTTGGCGAGATCCTCGCGACCCTCCTGCCCCACGGCATCCTTGTAAAGCGCGTGCGCGGCGATCCCGAAACGCGCGATCTCGTGCATGTGCGCGGTTCTGATCTGCAGTTCGACGCGCTGATGGCCCGGCCCAACCACGGTCGTGTGGATCGAGCGGTAGTCGTTTTGCTTGGGCGTCGAGATATAGTCCTTGAAACGCCCCGGCACGCTGGGCCACTTAATGTGCACGACGCCAAGCGCCCGGTAGCAATCCTCGGCCTCGCCGACGATGATGCGGAACCCGAAAATGTCCGACAATTGCTCGAAGGATACGGATTTCCGCTCCATCTTGCGCCACACCGAATAGGGCGACTTCTGCCGCCCGGTCACCGCCGCCTCGATGCCCCGCGCCGAGAACTCGCGGGTCAGTTCCTCTTCAATTCGCTTGATGTTTCGCCCGTTTTTGGCGCGCAGGTCATGCAGGCGCGTTTCGATGGTCTGATAAGCCTCGGGCATGAGGTGGCGGAACGCCAGACTTTCCAGCTCCTCGCGCAACTTCTGCATGCCGATGCGGGCGGCGAGCGGCGCGTAAATGTCCAGCGTTTCCTGGGCGATCCGGGCGCGCTTTTCCATCGGAACGAAATGGAGCGTGCGCATGTTGTGCAGACGGTCGGCGAGCTTGACCAGCAGCACCCGCACGTCCTCGGCGACGGCCAGCAGCAGCTTGCGAAAGTTCTCCCCCTGCCGGGCCTGCTTGGAGACAAGATCGAGCTTGTCGATCTTCGTCAGCCCCTCGACGAGCCGCCCGATCTGCTCGCCAAAGAGCCGGTCGATCTCCTCGCGCGTGGTGCTGGTGTCCTCGATCGTATCGTGCAGCACGGCCGCGACGATCGTCGCGTCGTCCAGCTTGAGGTCGGTCAGAATCGCAGCGACTTCAAGGGGATGCGAAAAATAGGGGTCGCCCGACGCGCGCTTTTGAGCGCCGTGCGCCTGCATGGCGTAGACATAGGCGCGATTGAGCAGATCCTCGTCGACGTTGGGATTGTATTTGCGAACTCGCTCGACGAGCTCATACTGCCGCATCATCCGCGTGCTACCCGAAGCCGGACAGAGGGTATTAATAGCGGCGCGTCGCCCGCCGGTCGCGCCGCAGCCAGCGTGAGCAATGCCGGCGCCGGTTCGATTTTAGAACGAAGGAGCCGGCGCCGCCAGCCGCGAACTCGGCGCCCGCGAGGTTCGGCTCACTCCGCCTCGTCGTCGACTTCCGCCGGGGGAACGAGACCTTCGAGGCCACGCAACAAATCCTCCTCGGTCATCCGGTCGAATTGGGTGTCGGGTCCCGATTCCGCGCCGCCGACGGGCGTCAACGCGGGAACCATCTCGGTCTCCGGCTCGTCGACCTCGACGTGGCGTTGCAGGGAATGAATAAAATCTTCCTTCAAATCCTCTGGCGCGAGGGCGTTTTCAGCGATCTCCCGCAAGGCGACGACAGGATTTTTATCCTTGTCGCGATCAACGAGGATGGCTTGACCAGACGAAATCAGCCTCGCGCGATGCGCGGCCAGCAACACGAGATCGAAGCGGTTTTCGATCTTGTCGACGCAATCTTCGACGGTGACGCGCGCCATCTTTCGCCAGCTCCCTTAAATCTTGAGTGAGGCGCGTAGCTACTACATCTCGCGCTCGCGAGCAATGGTCCACTCGGACAACTTTGAAGTCCGGAGCTGAGCCGTGACCGGAATGTCACACTCCGCCATTTTTAATGTGTTCGGTGAAGGATTTATATCTAAGGTCAAAAGGGCCTCTTGACGTCGAACGCGCGGCGCCCGATTTAGAACGGGAAAATGATCTCCGCGGCTTCGGCCGAGAGATTGGCGGCGACATCTTGAAAAGCTATTCGGATATAACCCGATAAATAGATGTGAGATGCTTGGAGCAGTCGTCGTGGCATTGAGCCGGGCTCGTGAGCTGGCCTCCCGATCATCGCGGGGGAGGCGTGTTCGCGTGGTCCATTTTGACCCTTGAACCCGTGTGAGACTAAGATGGCAGACCAGGAACGCATTGCATTATTCATTGACGGCGCCAACCTCTACGCGACCGCGAAATCCCTTGGTTTCGATATAGACTACAAACGTTTGTTGCGCGAATTTCAGAGCAAGGGCACGCTCATTCGCGCGTTCTACTACACCGCCCTGATCGAGGATCAGGAATATTCCTCGATTCGTCCGCTGATCGACTGGCTCGATTACAACGGCTACGCGGTCGTCACGAAGCCCACCAAGGAGTTCGTCGATTCTCTTGGCCGCCGTAAGGTCAAGGGCAACATGGACATTGAGCTCGCGGTCGACGCGATGGAGATGGCCGAGCATATCGACCATATGGTGCTGTTCTCCGGCGACGGCGACTTCCGGTCGCTGGTCGAGGCGGTTCAGCGCAAGGGCGTCCGGGTGTCGGTGATTTCGACGATCACCACGCAGCCGCCGATGATCGCCGACGAATTGCGCCGTCAGGCCGACGAATTCATCGACCTCATCCACCTCGTCGGCAAGATCGGCCGCGATCCCGGCGAACGCGCCGAGCGGATGCAGCGTTTCCAGGAGCGCCGCCCGATGCCGCAGACCGCCACCGCCCACGAAGACGGCGAAGAGTAAGAGTTCGAGCCGCCAAGCATTCAGGAAGCCGTCGTCTCCGGAGAGCCGGAACGGCGGGTTTTCTTTTGCTTCATTCATCGCCAGGAGCCGGTCTCGAAATCAACCTTCTCTTTGTGTCTTGGTGGTGACCTTCTTGGTGGCGAAGTTATTGACCACGGAGAGCAGAAAGGACACGAAGCGCCGAACTCGGGGCCCTCCGTTCTTCCGCCATTCACCCCTTGTCCCGCATTAACCGGCTCTTTTCTCGGTTCCAGTCGCGTTTTTTCTCGACCTCGCGCTTGTCGTGCAGTTTTTTGCCGCGCCCCAGCGCGATCTGGATTTTCGCCCGACCGCGCGCGTTGAAGTAGAGTTTTAGCGGCACGATGGACATGCCCTCGCGCTCGACCGCTTGCGAAAGTTTTACCAATTCACGATGTTTGAGCAGTAGCTTGCGCAACCGCTTGGGCTCGTGGTTGAAGCGGTTGCCAGCCATGTATTCGGGGATGGTGGCGTTCACCAGCCACGCCTCGCCATGGCGATCAACGTGGGCGTAACTCTCGGCGATGGTCGCCTTGCCGGTGCGCAGCGATTTCACTTCCGTGCCGGTCAGCGACAGGCCAGCCTCGAAAATCTCCCCGATTTCATAATTATAGCGCGCCTTGCGGTTGTCGGACACAACCTTGAAATTGGGATCGGGTTTTTGGGCCACGGACCGTTCTTACGCCTCCAACAGGCCAGCGAAAACCATGGCCGCGCGGATGCGGTCCTTGGTCGCCTGCGTCGAGGGAACGAGCGGAAGCCGGACCTCCTCGCCAACTTTTCCAAGCAGCGAAAGTCCATATTTCGCGCCGGTGACGCCCGGTTCCAGAAAGGTCGCGACCTGAAGCGGCACCAGCTTATCCTGTATCGCCAGCGCCGTCTTATAATCCCCCGCGAGCGCCGCGTTTTGTAGATCGGCGCAAAGCCTTGGCGCGATATTGGCGACGACCGAGATGCAGCCATGCGCTCCCGCCGCCATGCAGGCCAACGCGGTGATGTCGTCGCCGGAAAACTGGATGAAGTCTGGACCCATCGCATCGCGCTGAAGCGAGATGCGGGCAATATTGCCGGTTGCGTCCTTCACGCCGACGATATTCTTCAATTCCGATAGACGCTTCATGGTTTCGACGCTCATGTCGATGACCGAACGCGGCGGAATATTATAAATTATGATTGGAATCGAAACCGAATCGTTGATCGCCTTGAAGTGGAGATAGAGCCCTTCCTGATTGGGCTTGTTGTAATAGGGCGTCACGACGAGCAGGCCGTCGGCCCCGGCCCGTTCGGCATGGCCGGCTAGCGCGACCGCCTCGCGCGTATTATTCGACCCCGCCCCCGCGATGACCGGCACCCGTCCGCGCGCCGCCTTGATCGTCGCGGTGATGACCGCGCCATGTTCTTCATGGGAAAGCGTCGGACTCTCACCAGTCGTGCCGACGGGGACCAGACCGTGCGTGCCGCTCTCGATTTGCCAATCGACCAGCGCCCGCAATCGGTCGAAATCGACCACGCCACCCTCGAAGGGTGTCACCATCGCGGTGACCGACCCGTGAAAAACAGCCATTTTGCTCATAAGATCAACGCTTTCTTTAGCGCCTCAACGCCGCCGTATTCACGGCTGAGTATCCGATTCAGTTGTCATAGCCGCTGGCGGGTGTTCAGGAAAGGGCTTCGGTCGGTTTGGCGCCCTCGAGCCCGAGGCTCCAGGTCGCCCCGATTCATTCGCGGCGCGCGCGAAACCTCCGAGCGGTCCCAGACGTTAAGACCGGCGTTCGGCATGGTTGACGGTTCGTCAACAAAATGGGGGCAATGTCGCGTTTTGGTTAAGGAAGGCGGGGCCGTGAAAAATCTTTGGCCGATTCGGTTAACCTCTCGCGCCGCCGCGCGGTTCGGGCTTTGCCTGCTGGCCGCCGGCGGAACCGCCGCGTATTACTCGCGCACTTCACCCGAGCGGCGATCGCTTCCCTCGGCCAAAATCGACTATATTCTCGACGGCGCCGTCGCGTCGGCCATCCGCGACGGCGGATGGCGAATGGGCCCGACGCTCCCGAGCGCGTCGGCGCGCGAAAATGCGCGAGACGCGCTTCCCGACGGTCCGCTCATGCGCGAAAATGCGCTTTTCGAATCGCCAGATTCGGCGCTGCTTTCCTACGAGTCGACCAAAGCGGGAATTGCGCGGGAAGACATCCCCAACGCCCCCGCCCTGCCCGACCTGGCGTCTCTTCTCGGCGCCGACGCGCCGGCCTTCGCCCGGTCGTTGGCGGCCTATAAGGCGGGTAATTTCGCCGCCGGAGACGCCGAGAACGCCACGCTGCAAGCCTCCGTGCCGGCGATAACCGCGCAATGGGCGGGCCTGAAATCGCATCCCCGCGAGGCCGGGTTCGCCCGCCTGTCGCGATTCCTGGCCGATCATCCGAATTGGCCGGCCCGCGAGTGGCTGCGCCGCGAGGTCGAGGAAGCGCTGTTTGGCGATAATGTCCCCGATTCCTCCTTGAAAGCCTTCTTCGCGCAAACGAAACCCGCGACTCCCGCTGGAAAGATAGCCCTGGCGCGCGCCTTGGCCCGGGACGGCGAGTTCGACGCCGCCGGCGCGTTGGCGCGCGAGGTCTGGCGCGAAGGCGACTTCAACGAAACGATCGAAAGCGCCATCCGCAAGGAGTTTCCGGACTTCTTGACCGCGGCGGACCATAAATACCGCGCCGACCGTCTGCTTTACGCCGAAAAAACCGGCGCTGCCTTTCGCGCGGCCGAACTGGCTGGAAAGGACGTTTCGCTCCTGGCTCGCGTGCGCGCGGCCGCGAACGCCGAATACGGAAACGAAAAGCTTTTCGCCAGCGTTCCCGCCAACTTGCAAGGCGATCCCGGCCTGCTTTTCGCGCGCGTCCATTGGCTACGCAAGGAAAAGCGGATCCCCGACGCCGCCGCGCTATTGCTGAAGGCGCCGCGCGAACCCGAGCGCGTGATCGACGGCGACGCGTGGTGGGTGGAGCGGCGCCTCGTCGCGCGCAAGCTGCTCGACCTCGGCGACGCGCCGGACGCCTATGCGATATGCGCGCAACACTCGGCCAAGGGCGTTAATGCGAAGGTCGACGCGGAATTCCACGCCGGCTGGATCGCGCTTCGCTTCCTGAGCGATCTGCCGGGCGCCGAACGTCACTTTGAACTGTTGCGGGAAATCGCGGAAACGCCGGTCCAAAAATCGCGCGCCGCCTATTGGCTCGCGCGCACGGCGGAGGCCCGCCACACCCCGGCCGAAGACGCCAACGCGCGCGATTATTACGCCGAGGCGGCGACGCATTCGACAACTTTCTATGGCCAGTTGGCGCTCGCGAAGCTGAACCTCGACGCCTCGCCACTGCGTTCGCCGCCGACGCCGGCCGAAGGCAAGGCGCGCGACGAATCCGTCCAAGTGGTCGAACTGCTACTCTCTTCGGGGGAGAAGGAGACGGCCGCCTCGCTCGCCTCCGAGGGCGCGAAACATCTCACGGACCAATCACAGGTCGCCGCGCTCGGAGAAATCGTCGCCCATGCGCGCGACGCCCGAATTTCCTTGGCCTTCGGAAAGGCCGCGTCGCATCACGGCGTCGCGCTCGACGATCTCGCCTTTCCAGGCTATGGCGTGCCGCGCTTCACGAGTTTACCGGGGTCCGCCTCGCAATCCATCGTTTACGCCATCGCGCGACAGGAAAGCGCGTTCGACGCGCGCGCGATCTCCAGCGCCCACGCGATGGGCCTGATGCAGATGATCGAATCCACGGCCCGGCAAACCGCCAACCACGTCGGCGTCGGCTTCGAGCCGCGCAGAATGCTGGACGAACCCGCTTATAACGCGCAACTCGGCGCCGCGCATCTTGGCATGCTGCTCGGTGAACTGAAGGGTTCGTACCTCCTCACCTTCGCGGCCTATAACGCCGGTGGACACCGCGTGAAGGAGTGGCTCGACGCCTATGGCGATCCCCGCCACGCCGATGTCGATCCAGTCGATTGGGTGGAGCGCATCCCTATCACCGAGACGCGCAATTACGTCCAGCGCGTGATGGAGAACTTTGTCGTCTACCGCACGAAATTCCGCGATTCCCTGACCCGCGAGCCGCGGATGGAACTCGCCCACCAGGAAATCGTGGCGAAGGATCCGTGAAGCTCTGGACCTGGGTCGAGCGGCGCGCGGCCCGAATAATTCCTTCCCCTCCGACCTCGACCGCGTGGCCGACGCCCTCTTGAACGGCGCCTCGATGGCGCTAGTTGGCCTAGCCAAGACGGGCGCGCCGGGCTCTCATCGTCAAAGTCTTTCAAACCGTCAGGCCGAAATCATGTTTCGGCCCGCCCGGAACGGGACGCGCCAAAACCCGCCGAGCGGGGATAACCGACGATAAAGTCGAAGAGGAAACGCCATGAACGACAGCAAAACAGAGAAAGACGCTCCGCCGTCGCCAGCGTCGGCGGATACCTATTCCGGCATGCGCGAGCTACATTTTTCGCTCACGCCGAGCGTTCTGCTGTGCGGAGCGGGCGGCGCGATTTTGGGAGCGATACTCTCCCTTTGGGCGACGCAGGATTTCGGCATCGTGGCGGCGACGGTCGTCGTCATGGGAATATTGTCCGGTCTCTTCGGAATGTTCCTCTAAGGGGGCGCCGGGATTTCATTTAGCGGCGGAGCGCGCGCTCGCCTAAAGCGCTAACGCCCCCGCCGCGGCCGCGCTCAGAAGGCACAGATCGTGCAGCCCCAGCGCGACACGTGAAGGGCGGCCATTGTCGTGCAGCAGGCGGAGCGCGCCGACGTTGACCAACGACCATCCGGCGCCGACGGTCAAAATAGCGACCGTGACGCCGCCGAGGCTGGCGCCAACGTTTAAAACGTAAAGAGCCAGCGCCATGGCGAAAAGCCCGCCGAGGATCGACCCGGCCGGCGGCGCGAATTTTGGCCAGCGCGCCGCGAGCGCCATCGGCCCGTACATGGCCAGCAAATGCCACGCCATCGTCGCTCCGATGAAACCGCGCGAGGCCTGACACAGCGAAAGCTGCAACGGCCCGTGCAGCATCCCTCCCGCCATGAAGAACCAGCCGAGAGCCCCGGCAAGCGTCGCGACCCAAAAGCGCCAGGACAGAGCGGCGCCCGGGCGCGTCTCCAGCCTTGTCGGAACGATTGCGTGCGGAAGGCGCGTCGCCAACCACAACGCAAGCGCATGCAGCCCCGCGGCGACGATCAGCAGTGGGCCTGCTCCTTCGCCGAACAGCCCCGCTAATCGGACCAACGCCGGAGCGCCGCCGGCCGCCACGGCGCCCCCGGCCAAAACGACGAGCCCGGCCCGCGTCGCCAGCGCCGAGCCGCGCGCCGCGATATGGCGGTAGAACAGGGCGAAGCCCTGAGCTATGCCGAGCCAGAAAGCGCCAAGGCACAGCATCGGAAAATTTCCCCGCGTGGCCGCGAAGGCCGCGAGCAGCCCGCCCGCGACGCCAAGACTTCCCCCCAGCGCGAAGGCTGAGCGGCGTCCAAATGCGTCTATCAAGAACGCTGCGGGCAGTGTCGCGATCGCCGCGCCGACCAACAGCAGCGCGTAGGGCGCGCCTAGCAGACCGAGCGTCGGCGCGAGGAGACTGCTCATCTCCGGCAAGGCCGAGAGCGCGAGCGCCTGGGCGAGCGCGGAGAGACCAAACCCCGTGGCCAATCGCCCAAGATCATGCGCGTCAAGCGAGTCGTCGCTCAGTCGGCCCGGACCACAAAGACAGGCCAGCTCGCCCGGACGCATCCCGAGATCGTCGACGCTCATCGTCACTCTCCTTCAATGTCGTCGTTTGAGAGCACGCGTTGGGCGGCGCCGTCGAGATCGTCGAACTGACCCGATTTGAGCGACCAGAGGAAAGCCAAAAGTCCGATAAAACCGAGAGCGAGAGCCAGCGGCACGAGAAACAGCAATACGGTCATGGCGCGGCCTCGCGAAGCGCGCGCGGCCGGCGGCCCACGCGAAGACTATTGAGCGTCACGATGAGCGACGAGCCCGACATCGCCGCCGCCGCGAGCAGCGGCGTGAGCAGGCCGAACATGGCGAGAGGCGTCGCGCCGACATTATAAATCGCCGACAGCCCGATATTTTGGCGCATGACGCGCTGGGCCTGAACACTTGTCTCGATCGTCGCGAGAACGGGCGCGAGTCGCTCGCCCAGAAACACCGCGTCGGCCGCCGCCTGCGTCACCTGCGTCGCGTGCATCGGCGACATCGAGGCATGAGCGTTAGCCAGCGCCGGCGCGTCATTGAGTCCGTCGCCCACCATCAAAACCTTGTGGCCGGCGGCCCGAAGCGCCTCGATCCGCGCGACCTTTTCGGCGGGCTTCAGCCCACCACGCCAGTTCACGACGCCGAGCGCCGAGGCGACCGCCTCCACGGGTTCGTCGCGGTCGCCCGAGAGAATCTCGATCGCGAGCCCGCGCCGCGCCAGCGCCGCGACGGTCTCCGCCGCGTCGCTTCGCAGAGTCTGGCGCAGTTGGAACAGCGCGTGACGCCCGCCATGACGAAACGCGACGAGCGACACGTCCGCCGCCAAGAGTCCAAGCGCCGCGACTTCTTGCTCGAGCCCGCAATAGCCCGGCGAACCCAACCGCGCCTCCACTCCCTCGACCAGCGCGCGCACCCCCTGCCCGCGATGCTCCGCGGCGTCGGCCAACAATGGCGCGTCCGGCCACGCGCTCGCCACGGCCTGGGCCAGGGGATGACTGCTGGCGCGGGCCAAGCCCGCGGCGACGTCGACGAGAACAGGGTCGTAATCTCGCGCGTTCACGACGCAGGGAAGCGGCGAGGTTAGCGTTCCTGTCTTATCGAACACCACCGTATCGATTTGCGCGAAACGTTCGAGCGCGTCGGCGGCGTTGAGCAAGACGCCGCCCCGGAACAGCGAGCCGCTGGCCACCACCTGCACCGCCGGCACGGCGAGCGCGAGCGCGCAAGGACAGGTGACGATCAGCACGGATATGGCGTTCACGAGCGCGTCGTGAATGGCGCCGCCGCGCCACAGCCAGAACAGCGCGGTCGTCAAGGCGGCGATATGCACGATGGGGGCGTAAAAGCGCGAGACGCGATCGGCGAGGCGCACATAGCGCGAGCGCGCGGTAGCCGCCTTTTCCAGCAAGCGCTCGATCTCGCCGAGCAACGTGCCAGCGCCCGTCGCCTCGACCTCCAGCGTCAGCGCGCCATCGTGATTGAGGCTGCCGGCATAAACCCGCTCGCCGCGCGAGACGGACCGGCGCGCGGTCTCGCCGGTAACGACGCTTTCGTCAAGCGTTGAAACTCCGGCGATCACGACGCCATCGGCCGGCAGAACATCGCCCGGACGCGCGAGCACGTGGTCGCCACGCTGCAACTGAGTCGCCGCGATCATAGTCTCACGGCCATCCGCGCCCAGCCGGCGGGCAAGCGGCGCGCGCAACGCCGCGAGATTAGCGGCGAACCCACGCGTCTTCCGGCGCATGGCGGCGTCGAGATAGCGCCCAAGCAAGAGAAAAGCGAGCAGCATGATCGCGCTGTCGAAATAGACGCGATGCGCGTGCGTCAGCGTCTCGAACACCGACATCGCCAGCGCGAGCGCGACGCCGAGCGAAATGGGAACGTCCATGTTGAGGTGTCGAGCGCGCAAGGCGCCGAGCGCGCTCTCGAAGAAGGGTTGACCCGCGACCGCCGCGGCAGGCAGCGCGATCAGCGCCGAGAGGCCGTGGAACATATCTCGCGTCGCCGGATCGATGTCCGTGTCTTCGCCAATCCATACGGCCGCCGACAGCAGCATGACGTTCATCGCCGCGAAGGCGGCTATGGCGAGACAGCGCAGCAGCCGCTTCGAGGCTTCCTCTTCCGCGCGCTCGCCGCTGGCGAGTTCGAAGGGATGCAAGCGATAGCCCATTCGCCGCAGGCGCTCGAGGACCCCCGCGAGTTCGAACCGGCTCTCGCGCCATTCCAGCGACAGGCGTCGGTTAGTATAGTTTACGCGGGCGGCGACAAGGTCTGGGAGCGTGCGCAACGCCGATTCGATGTCGCCAATGCACGCCGCGCAGGTCATGCCCTCGATCGCCGCCTCGAAGCGATAGGACCCGTCCCCGCCACGCGTGACAAGCGCCTCGAAATCGGGGACGGACGTGCTCATGGAGAACTCACTCAATCAGCAGCCGGTTGTGGGAACGAAAGACTTCGACGCCACCCCGCGACGCCGTCAGGACAAGATCGCGAACGCCGGGCGCCGCGACGACACGAGCCTCGAAGCGACCCGGCGCCGTCTCTCGCGGCTTCGCCGACACATCCTGTTTCTTGTCCACGGGCGATGCGAGATTCGCGGCGATCTCAATGCCTGAAATATCCGCGCCGTTGGCGTCGCGCGCCAGGACCACGATCTCAGTCTCGCCGGAAGGTAGGCGCGTCAGCGAGGCGACGACCTTCCATCCGAGCGCCGCCTGCTCGCGCGCGCTGGCGATGTCGCGGTTATAGGCGATCCCATGTTCATAGGGGTGCGCGTCGACCTCGCCGCTGAAAGTCGACAGCGCGGAATAAACCATGACGGCGTTGACGGAGCCGATCACGCCGAAAAACGCCAGCAGCATGGCCAGCACTCTCCAGCCGGTGAGCGGCCTCCCCTTGTCGGCTTCATCCTTGCTCGGAACGAGATCGTAAGACGACATCGCGGTTCTCCTGCTCTAAAGAGCGCCAACAGCGGGCGGCGTTAACGCCAAAGGAATACGTCCTTCGCTGAAATGCTGGCGTCGCCGTCGATTTCGCGCGCGGTGAAGACCAGAGGCAGCGGCGCGTCCGCGCCATGACCGCCGCGCATCGTCACAAGCACGCGCGCCTCTCGCGTCTGGTCGACGCCGACGTCGACGACAAGGCGACCTTGCGTATCGGCCGTCTCGCCCACGAGGTCTATCTGCGCGCCCGCCGCCCCCGCGATCGCCAGCGTGAAGCGGCGCGTCTGCGCCTTCATGTTGGAGATGCGGATCGTATAGGCGTTGCGCACACTCCCATCTTTTAGCGTCACCGTGAGAGGGTTGCGGTCATGCAGCACGTTGAGCCGCATATCCCCGCGCGTCGCCAGGGTGAAAAGCATGAAGCCGCCAATCGCGGCGATCAGCACCGCGTAAACGATGGTCCGTACGCGGATCGGCTTGTAGATCGACGTCTGGCCGCATTGGCGGCGCTTGACGTTCATTTCGGTGTCGTAGGCGATAAGACGAGTTGGGCGGCCAATTTTCTCCATCACGCCGTCGCAAGCGTCGATGCACAATCCGCATTGGATGCAGCCGAGCGACGCGCCGTGCCGAATATCGACGCCAGTCGGACAAACGGCGACACACTGGCCGCAATCGACGCAATCGCCCGCCGGCTTCCCCTGCGCCCGGAGCAGCGTCGCGTGCTTCAGCGACTCGCGCGGCTCGCCGCGATCATAGCGGTAAGTGACGTTAAGCGCGTATTCGTCGGTCAGCGCCGCCTGGATGCGCGGCCACGGACACATATAGAGGCATGTCTGCTCGCGCATCACGCCCGCGAGCATATAGGTCGTGAAGGTGAAAATGCCGATCCACATATAGGCCTGGCCGCAACCCGGCGCGAAAGTGGCGAGATTGTATACAAGCGTCGGCGCGTCGGCAAAATAAAGCACCCAGGCGCCGCCGGTCCACCAAGCGATCAGCAACCACAGCGCGTGCTTGGCGAGTTTTTCGCGAATCCTTTGCGCGGTCCACGGGCCCGCTTCCTTGCGCGTGTGTTCGCGCGCGTCGCCCTCGATCCAGCGTTCGGTCATCTGGAACAGATCGGTCCAGACGGTCTGCGGGCACATGTAGCCGCACCAGATGCGGCCCGCCACGGCGTTCATCAGGAACAGCGTCAGGGCCGCCACGATCAACAGCCCGGTGGCGTAATAGACCTCCTGCGGCCAAATCTCGATAAAGAAGAAATAAAAGCGGCGGTGTTCCAGATCGACCAAAACCGCCTGCGTCGGCTCGCCGGCGCCGCGATGCCAGCGCACGAATGGCAGCAGATAGTAAATCGCCAGCGTGAACAGCTGGATGCCCCATTTGATCCGGCGAAACTCGCCATAGACCTTCTTGGGGTAAATTTTGCGCCCGGGCGCGTAGAGGGCGCCGTCTGGGTTGCCGTTGGACGCGGTCTCCGAACTGGACAAGCTAGAGCCTTTCCTTAGGTTTAAACGGAACCGCGCGCCGGCCTCGTCGTCGAAGTCGGCGCGCTAACCCTTACTGACCGCCGCCCAACGAGTGGACGTAAACGGTCAACGCCTTAATGGTGGTGTCGTCGAGACGGCCTTTCCAGGCCGGCATCACGCCGCCGCCGCCCTGATTGATGCGATTGACCACGGCCGCCTTATCCGAACCATAGAGCCAAATCGCGTCGAACAGATTGGGCGCGCCGACCTCCGGATTGCCCTTGCCCTCCGAGCCATGGCAAGCCGCGCAGTTCTCCTCGAAGATTTTCTCACCCTTTGGCTCCGGCGCCACCGCGTCGGGCAGATCCGCCATGGTGCGAACATAGTCCGCGACGTCGGAAACCTGCTCTGGCGTCAAAATACCGTCCCGTCCGAAGGCCGGCATGGAACTGGTCCTCGTCGCCTTATCGGCGTCCCAACGCGCGCCGTGCTCGATAGTGGTCTTGATGTCCGCGAGCTTGCCGCCCCAGATCCAGGCATCCGTGTTGAGATTTGGATAGCCCTTCGCCCCCTGCGCGCCCGCGCCGTGGCACGCGGCGCAATTGTTGAGGAAAGCCACTCGGCCAACCGTGCGCGCGGCCGCGAGCAGTTCCGGATTTTGCTCGATGGACTCCAGTGGAGCATCCTTGATCTTGGCGAGGATCGGCGCGCGGGTCGTTTGGAGGTCGGCGATATCCTGGACCACCGCCGCGCGCGAGTGCCAACCCAGAACGCCCTCGGTCGCGCCATGCAGCAGGGGCCACGCCGGATAGACGACGCAATAGGCGAGGCTCCATACTATCGTCCCCACGAATGTCCATACCCACCAGCGCGGCAGCGGCGTGTTGAGTTCCTCGATGCCGTCCCACTCGTGCCCGGTCGTGGCCGTGCCGCTGTGCTCGTCGACGCGAATTTTACTGTCGTGCAGATTGTCCACGGACATTCTCAGTCCTCCCGCAGCGGAATTTTGCCGGCTTCGTCGAAGTAATCGCGGCGCGAAGGCCACAAAACATAGGCGAGCGCGCCGATGAAGATCAGGGCGAAATAGGCGAAGCCCCAGGACGCGGCGAAATCCCGCCACGCGTCGAAAGCAGAAACATCTCCGGTCGTCATGGTTTCCTCCGTCTGACGGGCGCCCTGTCGGACGCCCTATGACGCTCACCTGATGTTGGCTTTGTCGTCGTAGAGCTTGAAGTCGACGGAAACGCCAAGATGCTGCAGATAGGCGATCAGCGCGTCCTCCTCCGTCGGCGCGGACTTGCCGGCCACGTCGCCGAGCACGGCGTTGGGATAGCGCTTCCGCACATCCACGCCGTTCGGGTCGTCGGAGGCAGCCTGCGCGACGAGATCGGTGGCGGCGTTGTCGATCTGCTCGTCGGTGTAAGGCACGCCGACCACACGCAGCAGGCGCATCTGTTCGGCGAGATGAGCGCCGCTGACCGGCGTCTTCGACAGGAACGCATAGCCCGGCATGATCGAGGAAGGCACCACGGCGCGCGGATCGCGCAAATGGTCGCGCTGCCAGTCGTTCGAATATTTGCCGCCGACGCGAGCGAGGTCCGGACCGTTGCGCTTCGAGCCCCACTGATGCGGATGGTCGTACATGCTCTCCGCCGCCAGCGAGTAATGGCCGTAGCGTTCAACCTCGTCGCGAAGCGGTCGGATCATCTGCGAGTGGCAAGTGTAACAGCCTTCGCGCACATAGATGTTGAAGCCGGCGAGTTCGAGCGGCGTGTAGGGCCGCACGCCCTCGACCTGCTCGATCGTGTTCTTGAGGTAGAACAAGGGCACGATCTCGACGAGTCCGCCGACCGAGATGAGCAACAGGATGCCGAGCAGCAGCGCGATCGAATTGGTCTCGAGCAGCTTGCCCAGGCCCCTGGCGGGAGCGTGTTGGGTCGAATTCGACATTTGTCTCGTCCTCACTCTGCCGGAATGGGCGACGCGATCGCGTCGAGGGCTTCATCGGTCCTGGGCGCCGCGATGGTCTTGTAAATATTCACCAGCATGATCAGCATGCCGACCACGAAGAGACCTCCGCCGGCCGCGCGGATGAGATATTCCGGATGCAGCGCTTCCGTTGTCTCGACGAAGGAATATTCGAGGAAGCCCTGCGGAGTATAGGCGCGCCACATCAGGCCTTGCATGATGCCCGCGACCCACATCGCCGAGATGTAGAAGACGATGCCGATGGTCGAGATCCAGAAGTGCCAGTTAACCAGCTTCAGCGAGTAAAGCTTTTTGTTCCAGACCCACGGGATCAGGCAAT
>JBAUVQ010000338.1:0-2184 GCA_049583305.1 Methylocystis sp. | reverse complement strand
CATGTGCGCCGCCATGGGTTACGAGGCGCTCTGCGCGCATCAGCCGTGGCGCGTCCTCGCCGATAATCTCGCCGCGGCGGGCCTCCCCACGCTGCGTTTTGATTATCCCGGCGCGGGGGACTCTCTCGACAACGCCAACGATCCGACGCCTTACGACAACTGGCGTCGTTCCATTAAGGAAGCGACCGCGTGGATGCGCGAGACGCTTGGCGTCCAAGAAATCGTTCTTATCGGCTTTCGCATCGGAGCCACGCTGGCGGCCGAAGCAGGCGAAGCGAGTCATCTCGTTCAGCTCGCGCCAGTCGTAAAGGGCTCCGCCTATCTTCGTGAATTGCGGATTTTATCGCGAATGCTCGCCGAGCGTGAATCAGGGCCGCGTGAACGGGGCGTGAGCGAGAGCGAGATCAATCTGGAAGGCTTCACGACAAATGCGTCGTTGCTCTCCGCGATCAGGAATATCGATTTGACGGAGCTTTTCATCTGTCCGGCGCGGCGGGTCTTGATCATGACGGAAGGCTCCGCGCGTCATGTCGAGGACTATGCCGCTCGGCTGGTCGAGTTGGGCGCGACGGTCGAAACGATGACATTGGACAATTACGAGGCGCTGGCCCCCGCCCGCGCGCCAAGCCCGGCGCCCATGTCGGACTTCGAGAGGATCGTGGCTTGGGCGCGTTCAGGGGCTCGGCCGAAGCCGACGCCATCGCCGGCGGCCGGCGTCCTATGCGGCGGATTTTTCACCGAGCGGGCGGTTCGATTCGGCGAAGGCGATTCGCTCGCTGGCGTGCTTTGCGCGCCCAATGGCGGAAAAGAGAAGAGCTTAGTCCTGTTGCTCAACACCGGCGCCAACTATCACATCGGCAGCGGACGATCCTTTGTCGATTGCGCGCGTTCGCTCGCCGCGAAAGGCGTCGCCACCTTGCGCATGGACACTCTCGGCATCGGCGACTCCGATCCGGTGGCGCGGGGCGCCCGTTCGGTGCTTTATCGCGAAGCGCGCCACGCCGACGTGTTTCGCGCGCTTGACTGGGCTTGCGAAAACGGCTTCTCCGATCTCTATGTGGCGGGCGTCTGCAGCGGCGCGACTCAAGCCCTTCTGTCAGCGGTGAAGGATTCGCGAATCAAAGGCGTCGTGCTCGGCAACATCCAGGTTTTCACCAATCTGCCGCGCGAAGCGGTCATCGAGGCTCATCTTAGTCTCGCCTTGGGCGCGACATCGACCTATGTGGCGAAAGCGATGAGCCTCAGAACATGGGCGCGCATTCTCTCAAGCGAAGTCGCGTTTTCCAAACTTCTAGCAATCGTCGCCGGCGTGCTGCGGCGAAGCGGCGCCGCCTATTGGACCAAGATGATGACCATGTCCGGCGCGCTTGGTTCGATTTCCGCGAGGGGGCGCGAAGCCTACGCCCACTTCGAGGCATTATCCGCGCGCGGCGTGCGCGTGATTGTGTTTCACGGCGACGCCGACGCGGGTTTGGAGGAGCTTGCGATATGTTTTGGTCCGAACGCACGATGTTTGCGCGCCCTCCCCGGCGTTCGCCTGACCACGATCCCGGGTCTTGATCACGCCTTTTCCTCGATGCGCGCTCGCAAACTACTGACGGACGAAATCGCGGCTCTTGTCGGCGCGACGCCCAATTCGAACGCGGTCTCCCTTCGTTCCGCTCAACCAACAACGAGTTGCTCAATGCCCCCTGATGCGACAAGACCCGAGGCCGTGATTTGCGTTCCGACATTTCGCCGCCCAGAAATGTTGAGGGCGACGCTGGTGTCGCTCGTCGCGCAACAAACGAGCGTCGCCTTCGCCGTCGTTGTGGTCGATAATGACGCAGAGGCCAAGGAAGGCCTCGGGATCGCGCGCGCCTTCTTCGCCGATGGGCGATTGAAGGGGTTCGTTGCGACAGAAGATCGACAAGGGAACGTCCACGCCATTAACGCCGCTTTCGGAATGGCGCGCGTCGCGTTTCCAGCGACGGAGTATTTCCTGATGGTCGACGACGACGAGATCGCCGCGCCGATTTGGCTCGATCAAATGATCGCCGCGACGCGCCGCTACAATGTCGATGTCGTCGGCGGCCCGGTGTTTCCGATCTTTCCCGCCGACGTAAAGGCCGCGTTTCGCGATCATCCGGTCTATTGGCCCGCTTACTCGAAGAGCGGTCCCGTGCCGATGATTTACGGCACCGG
>JBAUVQ010000337.1:0-10539 GCA_049583305.1 Methylocystis sp. | reverse complement strand
CTGCACGATCACCTCGGCCGGCGAGGCGGCCGCGAGCTTGGCGAGTTGCAGGCTGTCGCCGACATAATCGGCGACGCAGTGGTAGATTTCGGGCGTCTGATAGTTGTGCGCGAGGATCACGGCGTTGCGCTCGCGCTTCAACTCGTTGATCGCCTTGACATAAGGCGCATGGAACGGCCACTCGACCGGCGGCATGACCTTCGAGACGCGCTCATAAAGATGCGCGGTCGCGGCCTCGACCTCCGGCGTCCAATCGAGATTGGGGCGGGGCAAAACGGGGAAGCGCGATGGAAGGGCAAAACCCACCGGCGCGACGCCGGCGAACCCGCCGCGGATATGTGACGCTATGCTCATGACGCCGCTCCAGAATTCACGCCGCGAGAAAGTCTTGGACTTCGGGGCTTGTGGCGCCCTTGTGCTCGATATGAGCATAAGGCGGCCGACCCAACCCCTTTTTTGGCGGAACATTCCGTCCGCCGCCATTGCAAGCCACCGCGCGGGGGATACCGGGACAATCCCGCGTTCAGCCTTGACGCCTACATATGCTCGTTAAGAGTATATGTCAAGAAGTGGTTTGAGTGGCGAATGGCTTCGGTTTGGCTCGCAGGCGCTGGCGGGGGGAATTTCAGCTTTGCGTCATCAGCGGACTTTCGAGCGGACTTTCGGTTAGTAATGGGGGAGTGGATCGTCGCGCAAGAGGCGCCTTAGCCGCTCGACATTTTCGCGCTTCATCGTTGTTCACTCCGCGGCGGCGCGCCCCGCGAACCCGCGCCCGATTTGCTTCCGTATCGGAAGTCCGGGATGGGGACGAGACCCAGGGTTGAAGCCAGTCGCAAAAGGGCGGGAACCCGCGGTTGCCTCCCCGAACGGCGACGCGCCGACGCGAAGGGGGCTTCCACGCCCCCTTCGCAACTCCCGTCAGAAGTTCACCTTGATCGTGCCGGACACCGTGAACGGCGTCCCGGGATAGATCGAGTAGCGCGGGTTGGCGTTGACGTTGATGTCAGTCGACTCGAAATAGCGGGTGTTGGCGAGGTTCTTGAGGTTGAGCTGCGCCGTCACCTTTTTGCCCCAGGCCCACCAGGTGTAGGCGGCCATCGCGTCGAGACGCACATAGCCGGGGAGCTGGAACGAGCTGATATAGTCGCCCTGGCGGTTGCCCACGACATAGACGCCGGCGCCGAGGCTCAGGCCCTTGAGCTGCGGGAATTCCGTTACGTCCCACTTCACCCAGGTGCTGCCTTGATAGCGCGGGATGTTCTGCAGCCTGTGCCCGAGCATCGTGTAATAGGGGCCGAAGATGTCGTAGGCGATCGTGGTGTCCTTGACGGTCCGCGCGTCCATATAGGTGAAGCTTTGCAGCACGCTCACGTTGTCGCGGATTTTTCCGGTGTTGTCGAATTCCAGGCCTTTGCTGCGATCCTGGCCTTGCGTGGTCTCCGCGCCCACGACCGGCGAGGAGTAATCCGGCACCGCGACATTATATTTTTCGATGTCGAAGAGCGCGAAGGTCGTCGTCAGCTTTCCACTGAAGGACTCCATTTTGGCGCCGAATTCGACCTGCTGGGCTGTTTCCGGCGGCAGAAGCTGACCGGCCGAGGAGAAGCCCTGGTTCAGGCCGAACGACGTCGTGTAGTTTCCGTAGACGCTCGCCCAGGGAACCGGCTGATAGACAGCGCCGATGCGCGGGCTGAAGTGCTCGGCGTGCAGCCAGCCAGGCGCGGTGGGAGGCAGGAGATTATAGCCCTGCGCCAGAGCGGTGTCGGCCTCGGCCATTTTGTAACCTCTCGCCGAACCTTCGTCGGCCCAGTCGTAGCGTCCGCCGCCGACGATGTGGAACTTCCCGTCGAACAGGGTGATGTGATCCTGAAAATAGACGCCCGTCTGGGACTCGATCGTGGACAAATGGTTGGAGGACGCGCTTCCCCCGCCGCCAATCGCTTGTGCGTAGTTATACCAGAACGGGAGGACGTTGTAACTCGGCCACGGATAGAAAATATTGATGTTGAACGCGGGATTCGCGGTCGAGTAAGCTTGGTTAAAATAGTAATGGTCGTCGTTGTAGAGGTAGTCGGCTCCCACCAACGCGTCGTGATGCATGAAGGGCGTGTCGAAATGGGCGAGAAACTCGAAATTGGTGGAGTAGACCCCGCCGGTGTTGCCTGAAGGGAAAATCTTCCGCTGCAGTTCGCCGTTAGCCTGGAGCGGCGTGCCGAAGAAGGGCGTCGGGTCGAGGAAGCTCGCGGTCCAGTCGAGACCGCTGGCCAAAAACCGGTTCTTGAACTCGAAGGTGTCGTTGAATCGGTGGCTGAACTCCATGCCGGCGTGCCAGTTCCGCATCTTGTCCGGCGGGGTGGTCGGATCCTGGAAGTTGCGCGAGACCGGGATGTCCGCCGGGCGGTTGCCGATCGTCGCCGGAATGCCGAGAGATGGCTGGAAGTTGTCCCAAAAATACTCGAAGTCCAGAGTGACCTTGGTATCCTGGTCCGGTTTCCAGGTCACCGTCGGATTGACGTCGAACTTTTCCTTGTGAGTGAAATCGACGAAAGTGTCGGAGTTGGTGTAGCCGCCGGAGACGCGATAGAGCACGGATTTATCGGCGGTCAACGCATCGTTGTAATCGAATCTGGTGACATACTCGTTATATTTGCCGAAGGTCTGCGAGATCTCGTGGATCGGCTCGTCCACCGGGCGTTTGGTGATGATATTGATGAGGCCGCCTGGCTCGCTGCGTCCATAAAGCACGGAAGCCGGGCCTTTCATTACTTCGATACGCTCGACGTTCGACGTGTCGAAGTCGGTATAGTAGTTGTCCGAGGTCGCGACGACATCGTTGCGGAAGATTTTATTCTTGTCCAGGAAGCCTCTGACATAGAAGAACGAACCCGTCCCGAGCGTCTGGGCTGGCTGTATGCTGCTGACGTTCTCGAGCGCCGTCTTGACGCTTTCCGCGGCCTGATCGCGAATCGCTTGGCCTGGCACGACACTCACGGAAGCCGGGAGTTGGAGATTCGGAATGTCCATCTTCGTCGCGGTGGACGTGTCCGTGACGACATAGCTGTCCTTGGGTTCCGGCTTCGGCTTCGGCGCCGGTTGGCCCGCGGGCTGTGCTTGCGGGGCGGCGGGTTGCGTCTCGCCTGGCGAGCCTTGCGCGGCGCCGATATTAATCGCGGGCAGCGTTTCCTGCGCGACGGCCGTCGACGACGCGAACATAAGTGCGAGCGCGCTGGCGGAAACGCCGCGCAATAGAGAATTGATGGACATGGAAACCCCTCCCAGGCGGCCTGACGCCGCTGGCTGAATTTGGAAGCAAGACGGAGATATGCAGGCTATTTAAAGCCTGCTCGGCCGTTCAGGAGGAGGAAGGGGGCGCGCGTGGCGACCAGGCGCTCGCCCAACCAGGTGGAGACGGCGCCGATTCGTCTTGGCCGAACCAGGCTGGCGCACCGATCGATCGCAATCGCAGCACGCGGCTGTCTCTCGCCGAAAGCGCGATCACATAGCAGGCCTGATCTTGATGGCCGATGGAACACACCGTGCAATGGCGGTGGCCCCCAAAGGGCGCTGGCGCCTTCCCGCCATCCGTGCTGGCTCGGCAAATCTCGCCGGCTATGCCGATTGACGCGCCGGCGTGGTCGCTCGAGAAACCGGTTCGTCCATTAAATGCGAAGATGAAGGCCAGGACTTGCAGAAGGAGCAGGCAAGCGACCGCCGACGCGATGAAATCGCGCGCCGGCTTTCTCGCTGTGCACAGAACATTTCCCACGCTTGCAGGAGTAGGGCGCAATACATTTCTCGGTCAACGGGGGGGGGGGGATAATGCTGAAATATTAATCCCCTGTTGCATAAATGGCACACGTGCTCGCGAGGAACGCTGGGCCAGCGAGAGAAATGCGCACGCGCTGGATAGTGGAAGGACTGGCCGTCAGCGCCCAGCGAACCCGCGCCGTCGTGTCCTTCATCGACGCGACGACGACGAACGCGACTGGCGTTCCAACCGACGGGACAAACCCCCAATTCCGCCCTCGCCACAAACCTGCTATCACCCTCCCATGCCGCAAGACCCCGCCCCAAATCACTATCCCCACCGCCATCTGCTGGGCATCGAGGGCCTGTCGCGGCCGGATATCGTGGCGCTTCTTAATCTCGCCGAGGACGCCATCGAGGTGTCGCGGCGGGTTGAGAAGAAGCGCTCCAACCTGCGCGGGCGCACGCAGATAAATCTGTTTTACGAGGCCTCGACCCGCACGCAGGCGTCTTTCGAGATCGCGGGAAAGCGGCTTGGCGCCGATGTGATGAATATGTCGGTGGCGCAATCGTCCGAGAAAAAGGGCGAGACGCTGATCGACACGGCGATGACGCTCAACGCCATGCGACCGGACATTATCGTCGTGCGCCATGCGCAGGCCGGCGCGGCGCATCTCTTGGCGCGCAAGGTCGATTGCTCCGTCGTCAACGCCGGCGACGGCGCGCATGAGCATCCGACGCAGGCCCTGCTCGACGCGCTGACGATTCGCCGCAACAAGGGCCGCATCGAGGGACTGATCGTCGCCATTTGCGGCGACGTGCTGCATTCGCGCGTCGCGCGGTCGAATATTCTTTTGCTCGGGGCGCTGGGCGCGCGGCTGCGCGCGGTCGGGCCGTCGACGCTGGTTCCGCGCTCGCTGGAGCGGCTGGGCGTCGAGGTTCACAACGACATGGCGCGCGGGCTGGACGGCGCCGACATCGTGATGATGCTGCGGTTGCAGCGCGAGCGGATGAGCGGCGCGCTGGTGCCCAGTTCGCGCGAATATTTCCACTTTTTTGGTCTCGACGAGGAAAAGCTGGCGCGCGCCGCCCCAAACGCGTTGGTGATGCACCCGGGGCCGATGAACCGGGGCGTCGAAATCGATTCATCCGTCGCGGACGGACCGCGGTCGCTGATCCGCGAACAGGTGGAGATGGGCGTCGCCGTGCGCATGGCGGTGCTCGAGGCCCTCGCGCAACATCTTCCAAACGTGTAATTTACGGGCTAGCGTTTCGGCCGGCTATCTTAAGAGGTGTCCAATGATGAAGCTTATCCGTTTCGGCGGTCTTGTGTCTCAAGCGATCTTCCTGCAATTCGTCCATCTCGTCGGTTTGGGCGCCTTCCTGATTTCCGCCGCCGCCGGTTATTTTCGCGCGCCCTCCTGGTCGGTGATCATCCTCGGCATCGTGTTCGGCGTTGGAGCCGACAAACTGGTCGATGTCACCGACGTCACGGGGATGCTCGACAAGGCCCAGAAGGCCAGCGAGCGCGGCGGCTTCATGATTATCGTTTATTTCGTGATCGCGCTCGTCGGCTATGTCGTCGGCGCCTATGCCCGATATCACCACGAGAAATTAAAGGCGAAGAGCGTCGCGCCCGCGCAATCGCCTTCGAAGAAGTAAACCGCCGCGGGCTTGCCGGGGTTCGGCAAGCCCGCGCGCGCGTCACAGCCCCTCGAACAGCGCGGTCGAAAGATAGCGCTCGGCGAAAGAGGGGATAATCAGCACAATGTTCTTGCCCTCGGCTTCCGGACGGGCGGCGATCTCCAGCGCCGCGGCCACCGCCGCGCCCGAGGAAATGCCGACGGGGATGCCCTCGACGCGGGCGAGATGGCGCGCGGTATCGAAGGCGGTCTGGTTGCCGATGGTGATGATTTCGTCGATGACGCCGCGGTCGAGCACCGGCGGCACGAAACCGGCGCCTATCCCCTGAATCTTGTGCGGTCCCGGCGGGCGGCCGGACAAAACGGCCGAGTCTTCCGGTTCCACCGCGACGATGCGCAGGCTGGGCCGGCGCGGCTTCAGCGCGTGGCCGACGCCGGTGATGGTGCCGCCGGTGCCAACGCCCGAGACGAAATAATCCACGACGCCATTGGTGTCGTTCCAGATTTCCTCGGCGGTGGTGAGTTGGTGGATTTCCGGATTGGCGGGGTTCTCGAATTGCTGCGGGATGACCGAGCCGGGGTTTTCGGCGGAGAGTTCGTTGGCCTTGGCGACGGCGCCCTTCATGCCCTGCGCCGCCGGCGTCAGCACCAGTTCGGCGCCGAGCAGCGCCAGCATCTTGCGCCGCTCGATCGACATCGACTCGGGCATGACAAGGATCAGCTTATAGCCGCGCGCCGCCGCGACGAAAGCGAGGGCGATGCCGGTGTTGCCGGAGGTCGGCTCGATCAGCACGGTCTTGCCCGGCGCGATCTTGCCGCTCTTTTCCAGCGTTTCGATCAGGCTGACGCCGATGCGGTCCTTGACGCTGGAGATCGGATTGAAAAATTCGAGCTTGGCCAGGAGGTTGGCCTTCACCCCTTTTTCCTTGGCGAGGCGGTCGAGGCGCACGAGCGGCGTGTCGCCGATGGTGTGCGTGATCGAGTCGTAAATGCGTCCGCGGCCGGGTTTGGCCGGGGGCGTGTAGAAGGGGCTCTGCGTCATGGTTTTTTGCTCCCTGTTCATTCGCGCGGACTTCGCCAATCGCCGCGTCATTAGCTCGATCGCGAAAATACATGATTTATGGCGCCGGGCGAAATTCTAGCGCTGGCGCCCGTCTTGGGTGGACCCTCGTCAGATCGCGATCGCCTGCGCGATGCGGGCGGTTCGCGCCGCCCTCTCCGCGACCTGGGGGAAGGGCAGGGCGGTGGTGGCCTTGATGCGCTCCATCGCGAATCGCGAAACGACATTGCGCAGCGGCGTGACCGAGATCAGGCGCTTGTAAAACTCGTCGAAGGCGGACATGTCCGCGACGACGACGCGCAGCATATAGTCCACGTCTCCGGCCATGCGATGAAACTCGACGACCTCGGGCATTTTGGCGACTTGCTGGGTGAAGCGTTCGAGCCAGGCGTCGGAATGTTCGCCGGCGACGATCGAAACATACACGCAAAGACCCAGGCCGAGTTTTTCCGGCGACAGCAACGCGACGCGCCGCGTGATGACGCCGTTCGCCTCGAGTTTCTGGATGCGTTTCCAGCAAGGAGTCTGCGACAGACCGACCCGCGCCGCGATCTCGGCGATGGGCAGGGAGGCGTCGTCTTGCAGGATGGAGAGAATTTTATAATCCAGTGCGTCCATGTCGGCGGCTCGAAAGTGAGGGGAAGGGGCTCCGTCCGCGCGGAAGGAGATGTTTTTTATATAATCCATAAAAAAGGTAGTTTTTGTCAAGAGGGCATTGGGGGCGGTTTGGCATCGTCGCGCGTCGCGAGGCGTGATATCGCGGTATAATCCATTGAATTACAACCCATAACGCGGCAATGGAGAAGCGTTCCGCAGAACCCCACAAACCCGGTTGTTTAAATACGCTAGGGAATATTCGTCTATTTTGATATGAGGATGTTCGACGGCGCATGCGGCGGGCGAGTCGTTTCGGCGCCCATCCCCGGCCCGGCCGAATATCGAGGAGAGCGCTTGGGGCGATGCTGACCAAGAAAGCAAAATACGGACTGAAGGCCCTCGTGTTCCTGGCTGGAATCGATCCGGGACAAACGGCGCTCGTCGCCGACATCGCCGCGGCGAACCAAATCCCCAAGAAGTTTCTCGACGCCATTCTCGGCGAACTGCGCAACGCCGGCTTCGTTCACTCGAAGAAGGGCAAGGGCGGAGGCTATACGCTCGCGCGAACAGCCGAGGAGATTGGCGTCGGCAATGTGATTCGGGTGCTGGATGGACCGCTGGCGCCGATCCAATGCGCGAGCCGGACCGTTTATCGTCGCTGCGACGATTGCACGGATGAGACCCACTGCGCCGTGCGTCTGGTCATGCTGCGGGCCCGCGAGGCGATCGCCAGCGTTCTCGACAAGACCACGCTGGCGCAAATGCGCGATCTTGGCGAGGCTGGCGACTCGCCGAAAGGCGTCCCATAGCGCCGCCGCGAAGGGTCGGCGCCGCCGCGAAGGCTCCCATAAGCGCTGTCGCGAAGGCATGGACATCGCGTGGTCCGGAACATATAAAGCCCACACGCCGGCTCGATCATCGCGGCGCGGCATCTCAATTTCCAGAGGCCGGCCAGCGCCGGAAAAAACGAATGGCTCAAGCAGCGACGGCCGACGCGGCTCCGATCACTCCCACGCCCGAGCCTGCACCGGCCATCGAGGCCGGCAAGGCGACCGCCGCCCTGCGCAGGATAATGGTAGAGCGCCAACTGCGCCCGTTCGACGTCACGGATTTGCCAGTCCTGCAACGTTTTCTCGACGTGCCCCGCGAAGTGTTCCTGCCGCCGGAACTCAAGCCGATCGCATACTCGGATTTGGCGATTCCCGGTCGAGGCGCCGCCGGCGCCGCCTCTCGCGGCATTCCCGCGCCGCTGGTCCTGGCCAGATTTCTGCAGGGCGCGGACATTCGTCCCGAGCATAAGGTTCTCGATATAGCTGGAGGCGCCGGTTATTCGGCCGCGCTGCTGTCGGGGCTGGCGGGACAGGTGGTCGCCCTCGAAAGCGAGCCCGATCTCGCGGCGCTCGCGCGCGAAAACCTCGCCAAGATCGGAGCGACCGGCGTTCGCGTAGAATGCGGCCCGCTCGAAAAAGGCGTTCCGGACGCGGCGCCTTTCGATGTCATATTGATCCACGGCGCGGTCGAGGGCGGGCTCGACGCTCTGTTCCAGCAACTCGGCCCGAATGGCCGTCTCCTCGCCTTCCAAAAGCTCGATCAGGACGGCGGACTCAAGGTTCTACGGTTCGAACGCTCCGAGGGAAAAGCCGCCGGCGAGCGGGCTCTGTTCGACGCGACGGCGCCCTTGCTCGCCGCGTTCGCGAAAGCTGCCGGTTTCGCGTTTTAGCGGCCGCGGCGCTAGAATCGCGCGAAGTTGGTGAGTCGACGACGGCCAGTCGGGGCCGTTGGACTGCGTTGGCGTATCCACGAGGCGTTGCGTTATCCCTAGGGTTTGTGACGTCGAGGTTTGAACGTATGCGTAAGGCGGCGCCCCTTATGCCACCGCGAGAGATCGTCGGAACGCGAAGGTCCGGGCTTTCGTCCCGCGCTTTGCTCCCCGCGGTTCTGGCGGCGTTGATCTGGCCCGCCGGCGCGGCGAGCGCCGAGACGCTGAATGGGGCCTTGGCTCGCGCATACGAAGGCAATCCCGATCTAAACCAGAGCCGCGCCAATGTGCGCGCGCGCGACGAGGACGCGCCCAAGGCGCTCGCGGGGATGCGGCCGAAGGCCAGCATCACCGCCAACGCGGGGCCGGAATACGCGACCGTGAAAATTCCGGCCGGTCGCAACAACGACGGCTCTCGCGCCTATTCCGAAGACGAATTTCTCGGCAAGCCGCGCGGCGCGGCATTCAATGTCTCGCAAACGCTGTTCGACGGCGGCCGAACCGCCAATTCGGTCCGGCAGGCGGAGTCCTCGGTGCTTTCGGCGCGCGCCACCTTGCGCCAGACCGAGCAGTCGATCCTGCAAAGCGCCGCCACGTCTTACATGAATGTATTGCGCGACACGGCGATTCTGGCGCTGCGCAAAAGCAATGTCGCGGTGCTCACCGAACAGTTGCGGCTGACGCGGGACCGTTTCCAGGTCGGGGAAGTCACGCGGACCGACGTCGCGCAGGCGGAGGCCTCGCTCGCGCAGGCGAATTCCGATGTCTACACGGCGCAAGGAATGCTTAAGATCAGCATCGCTGGATACCGGCAGGTGGTGGGCGTCGAGCCCAAAACACTCGAGCCGGCGCCGGGCGTGGAAAAAATGCTGCCCAAGTCGCTGAACGAAGCCATCGCCCTCGCCCTGGTCGAAAGCCCGGCGGTCGTCGCGGCGCTGCACCAGGTCGACGTGGCGGCTCTCGCGGTCAAGGTCGCCGAGGCCGCGCTGGCGCCGACCGTCTCCGTGACCGCGCAGGTCGGGCCGCAATACGACTCCTTCCTTGGTTTTCCCGGAACGCGCCAGTTCTCGGCGCAGGCGATCGGAAATCTGAATATTCCGCTCTATCAGGGCGGCTCGGAATTTGCCTCGATCCGACAGGCGAAGGAGCAATTGGGGCAAGCGCGGCTCAGCGCGGATTTGCAGCGCGACAACGCGCGAGTTGGCGTCGTGACGAGCTTCGCGCAACTCGAAACCGCCAAGGCTTCGATCGTCTCCAATCAGGCCGCCGTGCGGGCGGCGGAAATCGCGCTGATGGGCGTGCGCGAGGAGGCGAAGGTCGGTCAGCGCACGACGCTGGACGTTCTCAACGCGCAGCAGGCCTTGCTGAGCGCGAGGGTTAATCTCGTGATCGCGCAACATGACAAGGTCGTGGCCTCTTACGCGGCGCTGGCTGCGGTCGGACGATTGTCCACGCGCGAGCTGCGGCTGAGCGTCGTCGATTACGACCCGACCGTGCATTACGAGCAAGTAAAGGATCGCTGGCTGGGACTGGACACCCCGGACGGGCGGTGACTCTTCACGCCCCGGCGTGACGCCGTGCGCGAAAAGGTGTGGAATAGCCGGAAGAGCGATTGATTCGCGGCGCTCATCCCGTCACATCTTGTCGAGACAAACGTCTCGCCCGTATCCCCGCGGGCCGGCGAACCAGAAGAGAGCAAACGCGATGAGCGCTTTAAATGCCCAGACTTCGAC
>JBAUVQ010000336.1:0-2341 GCA_049583305.1 Methylocystis sp. | reverse complement strand
GCGCGCGGGAGGCAGCGGCGCGTTGACGGCGACGGCCGCTTCCTTTTCGCGCGGCGGTTGTTGCGGTTGTTGCTGTTGTCCGTCGTCGGGCGCGGCGGTCATCACGATCTCGCCGCGCGGCAGATTGGCCTGCGCCTTGGCGAGCGCGGCGGAGCGGCGCGTCGCCGGGACTTCGACGCCGCCTTCCTCGTCCGACTCGGCGGCGGCCATCCGGGCCGCCCGGGAATTGCGCGGCGCGAGCTGCGCCCATTGTTTGCGCGTGCTCGGGGCGGGGGCCGGCGCGACTTCCTCCGCCTCCTCCTCGCCGCCGCCAAACAGAAAGGCCAGGAACCCGCCCGCCATCGACCGGCGCGGCGCCTCGACGATGGCGCCGTTGTTGCGCGCCTCGATCTCGGCCTTGGCCTCGTCGTAGCGGGCCAGCGGCTGGCCGTTGCTCGGCAGATGCACGGTCTTGCCGTCCGGGAACAGGCGGACCAGCTGGTCGTAGCTCATGCGCGGCCAGGCGCGCACGCCGCCGACATCGAGATGCACGAAGGGCGTTCCCGCGGTCGGGTAATAGCCGACGCCGCCGCGCTGCATTCTCATGCCGATCTCGCGAATGCGCGACATGGGCATTCCCGGCATGCTCGTGTCCATCGCCTTGCCGAGCATGTGCTGCGAGAATTTGGCGACCGAGCGCGACCGCGCCCGCAGCATCGCGTTGGTCGCGGGCGAGCGATAGCCGGACATCACGGTGATCACCTGCCCTTCGGCGCCGGCGCTGCGATAGGCTTCCCAGATCACGTCGAACAGGCGCGCGTCCATGGTGGCGGGTTCGTTATGGCGCCAGTCGCGCAGGAAAACGTTGAGTTGATCGAGAACGGCTGGGTCGTAGCGGCCGTTGACCAGATAGGTCGCGGAAATCGATTCTTGAGTATGCACGTAATAGAGATTGATCGTGCGCGTATCGCCATTGGCGACGGCGGTCTCGGTTATCGACGGCGCCAGGGTCGCCAGCGAAGCGGCGAGCAGTCCCGCGAACAGACGGATCGCCCCGACTGAATTCAGGGATGCGCGGATTCCGGCGCCTTGCAACAAAATGCTTCGCTCCTATTTTCCACCGGGCGGTCATTCTTCCGCGGGCGATCGTGGTCTCGCGGCGTGGGCCGGGTGTTCCGCGCCTTGGCGCGAAGACTGGATATAGGCGGACGGAGCGATAACGGTTCGCGGTTTGCTCCGACGCCGGGCGGCGAAACGCCGGGGCCGATCCCCGCTTCGCCGCTCAAACCGGGTTAAGCTAAGCCAAGTTCGTGGCGAAAAATAGCCTAAAAAATCATCGTGTCCAATGGCCGAGGCCCGCCCGCGCCGGAAATCACGATCCGGCGCGGGCGGGCCTTGTGGAAAAACCCGCGTTTCAGGCGCGGCGACGGAAGCCAAGATCGGGACGAAGCCGGCGCAGGGCCTCGAAGAACGACAGCTTCGCGTCGCGACTGGCGAACAGGATCGGAAGATCGACGTCGCCGCCCCAGCGCAGGATCGCCACGTCTCCGTGCGGGGCCTTGGAGACCGACACCATCTTGCCCACGTCGCAGCTATACCCGCCCGTGCGCCAGAAAACGAGTTGCGGGAAATGCGCGTTGATCCGTCGCGGCGCCCAAATGGTTCCGTCCGAGATTCTGACGCCCAGGGCTTCGGCGCCCAGCGCCTGGAGGGCATAGAAAAAGATCGCGATCCAAGCGAGGTGGACCATGCCGCTCTCGATAATAATGCTCGACGCGCCGCTCGTGAGCGCCAAAATCGTCCAATAACCGCACCACCTGAGGTTGCGGAAAGTGGTCGTTTTCGTCCGCGAGGCTGCGAACGCGACCGACATTCTGGCATCCATCGTCATCTGTGGGCTCCAGCGTTAAATCTATTCGCTGATTATGTATACAGGGCGTTGTCGACATATCAAACCGGATAGCCCTCCGGTGGTTACCAAGTTATCGCTATCGATATGAGGATTGAATCGGGTAATGTTTGTAAACATTTTTATTCATTTACAGGAATTAACGCGTGTTGACAGGGGATTTACGCGGGAGCCTGTCTACACTGGTTTGTGTGTTCGTTGTATTAACTTGAAATATTGCATTTTCGCTTGGCGATTAAGCGTTGATTCAGATTCGAGGGCCGACCATGCGGGGGCCGGTTCTCGAATATTCGCGTAACATAATGATTTTCAAGATCGTTCCCGCGCGATCTCCGCGCGCGCGGGGATAGCCTCTGGAATGAAGCGTCCGGCGTCGAGAATGGGCTGGGAGCCGGGGATCATCGGCGTCGAGGCGCTGGCGGAAGGCGGCGCGACGGGTGTCGATGCGAACAC
>JBAUVQ010000335.1:0-8775 GCA_049583305.1 Methylocystis sp. | reverse complement strand
GGCTGGCTCAGCAATCTGCTGGAGCGCGCCTCGCACGAGGGGCCGACGCCCCCCGCCCCGCCGCCCCAGACTTCCGGCGCGCTGGAGAATCTGACGCTCGACATCGCCCGCATGGTCGACACGGCGGCCGTCGCCGAACTGTGGGGACGCTATCGGCGCGGCGAGCGCGAGGGCCTGTTCACGCGCCGGCTCTACACCGCGCAAGGCCGCCAGACGCTGGACGAGGTTCGCCGCCGCTTCGCCAGCGATCCGGACTTCCGCGCGACGATCGAGCATTATCTGCGCAACTTCGAGGAGCTGCTGGCCGAAACCACGCGCGGCGACCGCGACGGCCGGCAAACGCTCGATCTGCTGACCGGCGACGCCGGCAAGGTCTACACGATGCTCGGCCACGCGGCCGGACGGTTCGAATAGGCCGCCGCCAACCCCTCTCCCGCCTCGCGCGGGCGAGGGAGCGGCCGCGGCAATCCGCCGCTTGCGTCTCTCGCGCCGCGCCGCCATTTGTCCTTGGACAAAGGAACCGAAAATGCATCCTCCTCGGGGCCGGGCGCGCGCGCCGTCCCTCATCGTCGCGCTGGCGCTGACGCTCATCGCCAATTTTTATATCGGCGAGACGCCGCTCGGCTGGGCGGTCGCCGTCCTCGGCCTCGGGTTCTTCATTTATGGCTCGGCCGGACTCTGTCCCGCCTGCGCCCTGCGCGGATGCAAGATCGAGCCGCGCGAGTAAACGCGGCGCTTGATCGCCTAAACCACCATGAAAACATCCGTCACCATCCCGGATTTTTCGATTAAACCGGGGATCTGCTGGCCCGCGCGCGCCATGCAGCGATAGGCCCCGCGCTCGAGCTTTCCAAAATTCACGGGCCGCCACGCGTCGGCCGTCTCCAATGTCACCTGGCGCGTTTCCGTCTTGCCGGAGGCGACCGACTCCACGCCGACCTCAACGATGGACTTCAGAGCCCCCGCTCTTTTGACCTCGCATTGGAAATCCTGCTCGGCGGCGCAGGCGTCGCGCAGCCGGAGTTTCACGTCCGGGTCCAGCGGCGTCGCGTTCATCCGCGCTTTCAGGACGCCTTCGGGCAGGTGGATATATTTTCGATCGGGCGTCAGATAAAGCCGCTCCAGCACGCCCTTGAGCTGCCACCACGCGGCGTCGTTGTTTTGCAGCGAGCCGTGGAACTCATGGACACAGGCGCCGGACCAGATGGGCTCCGGGAGCGGCGCTTCGGCGGAGACGCGCGGCACCGTGCCGTCGCCGGCGCCCTCGTCTTCCAGCGCAATCGTCTCCAGCCCCGATGGCGTGACCACCGCCAGACTCGGCGTCGGCTGCCCGATGCCGATAATCGGACAGAAGGCGTAACGACGGCTCGTCGAGTAGGCCTCGATGTCATTGTTCGCCGCCGCGTGCTTGCGCAACTCGTCATGGAACGTCAACGCGGACTCCAGGCGCGCCTTGTCGACATTGGGGATGGACGGCGCGTCCGTCAAAATGCCGGGCTTCTCTCCCGGCGACGGCGAGCAGCAATCGTAGATGGGCATGAGCTGATATGTCGACGTGAACGAGCGAACCAGCTCGGTGACTTTCGCCAGCGATTCATGGTTTTTGAGATATCCGTTGCTGACGTAATCCAGCGCTTTGACCGACCCGCGATAGGGCGTGCCGAAGGTGATGAACGCCCTGGCGTCCTCCCAGCCTCCGAGCGCCTCCAGGAAATAGCGGGCGACCAGCCCGCCCATGGAATGGCCCACCAGGATCAGCCGCGCCTTGTCCCCGCTCGGACCGGTTTCGCGCCAGGCCTTCAGCCATTGCGAGGCCTCTTTTCGCAGGCGCTTCGCGGTGGCGCGGTTGTCGCGACGCCAGTCATAGGCGAACTCGAAATAATTCTTGCCCGGCCGCAATCGAAACTCCGCGACAAGTCGCTTTCCGATCCCGCTATAGCCGTCGATTTTTTTAAAGCCGGGGATGATGTGAATATCGGGAATGAGTCCGCCGACGGTGACGCCGTCGTTCAAACTCTCGTCGTCGGCCGAATCCCCGGAGATTTCAAGGCGGCTCAAATTGTCGCCGAGCGACGTGAGTCCGTCGAAAATGGCGGAAATCCTCGGCGACCACACCGGCTTGCCGTCGACATAAAGTTCGCTTCCCATGATGCCGGGGATCAGGATGAACAGATCTTCGGATACAGGCCGGTCGAACCTCACATATGCTTCCAATCTCCCGAGCCCTCCCAATGCCCCGAGCCCGCCGCCTCCAAATTCGAAACCGGTCATCCCCGTAATTCCCTCGCGAGCACCAAGCTTTTCGCCGACAATCCACCCTTATGATTTAGTGAAACAATGTCTATCGGGCAGGCCGCTGCTCAAAATATTTCGACGCGCCGGCCCCCGCTGGGACTCGCGGCGTGATCAGGGATCAACCGTTCGCGCTTGCGCCGAATTATTCGCGGCGATCCATTTTTTGAGTTCAGCGACGTGATCGCGCTCCTCGGCGACAAACTCCGCGGCGAGCGCTTTGATCTCGGGGTCGGATGTCGTGTCCAGAACACCCTGGTAATATTCGAGACCCGCCGTCTCGGCGGCGAGCGCGATCTCAAGCGCCTGTTCTCGTCCGATGAACGGATCGACCGCCCAGATGGCCGCTGTTTCCGGGCTTTCGAGGTCGGGCCAGACGAACTCCTCCGGCTCCATCCTCGGAATTTCGCGAAAGCCGGCCCTCGCCCGCGCGTCCGACAGATGCAGCCTGGAATAATCCGACAATCGACGAAACAGCTTGCCCACGTCCCGATTGCCGCAGGACTCCATCGCGTCGGCCAATTGCCCAAAGCGGGTCGCGGCCTCTTGTTCGAGATGGATCGCGTAGGCCAGAAATTCTTCGACGGATTGCATATGAGGTCCTTGTGGGTTGCGGTCCTTGTGGGTCGCGGGAGAAACGAGAGAACGGCCCTCCCTTCGGGCCGATCTCCGCGCGCGATCGAAAACAAGCGCTCTCTTACGCGTCCATATGCGCGTGCGTCGCCGCCCATTCCTCGCGCGTGATCCAGGCTTCGAGAATCTTCACGTGCTCGGCTTCTTCCCTCACGAATTCCTTCGCCATCGCCTCGATCTCCGGCGACTTGGCCTTGGCGACCACGGCCCGGTAAAACTCATGGCCCCGCCGTTCGCCCTGCAGGGCGGCCCTCAGCCCGTCGAGCCGCGAGAGCGATGGATCGGCCGCCCAAATCTCGGTGCGCTCGGGAGTCGCGTGATCGGGCCACACGTAATCGGGCGGAATGACCTTGGTCACGTCGATCGCGCCCGCGCGCTTCTTGGCCTCCGCGAGATGCAGGCGCGAAAAACCGGCGAGCTGCCGGAACAGCCTCGCCACTTCCTGATTGCCGCAAGCCTCCATCATCGCCGCGAGTTCGTCGAAATGGATCGCCGCGTCCTCCTCGACCTTCACGGCGTAACCCAGAAATTCGTCGAGCGTGGCGATCTCGATGCCGCCGGTGAAGCGGCGCGCCGCATGGGTGACGTGCGGGCCCTGAGCGGGAAGGGTTTGATCGCCCTCGAAGCTGACGAGAATGTCTTCGTTTCGGACAAAAGTCTGACACGCCAGGCGATAGCGCGGCGGCATGTCATTGACTTCGGCGGCCTCGATCTCGGCTTTGGTGATTTTGCCGAGCTGCCGCAATATCTCTTTTTCCTTCTCGGTCAGGGCGATGCCATGTTTGGGGTTTTGGCCGAGATGCTTGACCGAGATCAGGCAGGAGCCGCATTCGCCGTCCTGACAATCGAAGGGAATGGGAATTTTGTGCGCTTTGGCGACAGCCAATACCGTGCCCCGATCGCCCGCGATGGCATAAACCGTGACGTCGCGCGACAGCACCGGTGATGAAAAGGTTACATTGGCCACGTTGGACACTCCTTGTTGTTCCGCCTGAGACTTAGCCGCCCTTCGCGGACTGCTTTGATTATAATGGGGTTTATCGGAGCGTTTCGGCGCGGCCGCCCGGCCCCGACATCCCCTCGCCTCGCGAAGCAGGAGTCCTGCCAGCTATTCGGTTGGAGATATGACGTATCGTCGCATGTGAGGATCGGGCGCCGATGGCGGCTCGCGGCGAGAGAGGATTCTGGGGATGGATGGTCTCACGCTCTTTGGATTATTCGCGGTCACGGCGATGATGATCTGCTACGCGCTGGAAAGCCGCGGCCGCGGCTTCGTGCTGGCCTTCGCCGGAACCTGCGTGCTGGCGTCGATCTACGGCTTCCTGCAGGGCGCGTGGCCGTTCGGACTGGTCGAGGGCGTCTGGTCGCTGGTCGCGCTCGCCCGCTGGCGCCGCGCCGCCCGGTGATGTCGGTCCACGGCGCGCGAATCCTTCTCCCGCCCGCGGGAGAACGCAGCCCCACGTAGTGGGGTCGGATGAGGGGCGCCGCGGCTGGGTTGGAACTTCCCAGCGACCCTCACCCGACCCGGCTCCGCCGGGCCACCCTCTCCCACCAGTGGGAGAAGGAAGGCGCGCCCCAGTTAGCGAAACAAGCCAACCCCGCGAGGTCGCCCATGTTGAAACCGCCGCTTTCCGCCATGCTGCTCGCGGTCATGGCCGGGTCCGCCCTGGCCAGGGAGCCGACGATCGCGCCGCCGCCGGACATGGCCATCTGCGACGCCCACGGCTGGTCGACCGATCGCGATCCCAACGGGCTGAACGTGCGCGCCAGCCCGACCGAAAAAGCCCCGGTCGTCGCGCGCTTCGTCTATCGCCCCGACGCGGTGAACGGCTCCAACGTTCAGTTCGACATCATCGGCTTCAAGAACGGCTGGCTGCTGATCGAAAACGGTTCCTACGGCGATTACGGCGACCCCGAGCCGAAGCAGCCAGTCTACGCCGGCAAGGGCTGGATCAGCGCGTCGATGGTCGCGGGACAATTGTTCGGGAGCGCGAACAGACTGTTCGCCGCCCCGTCAAAAGACGCGCCCGCGCGCAAACTCGCCAAGCCGGCGGATGAGGTGAGCGTCAAGAAAGTGCTCGAATGCCGCCGGGGCTGGATCAAGCTCGAAACCACCGAGGGAACCGGCTGGGTCGGCGGCCTGTGCAACAATCAGGTGACGACATGCCCGTGAAGGGCGCGATCCTTCTCCCGCCCGCGGGAGAACGCAGCTCCGCGAAGCGGAGTCGGATGAGGGAACTCGCGACTTGGCCGAAACCTCCCGAGCCCCCCGCGACTAACCTTCGATTTTCGCCCGACTCATCGCCGCGCCGCCAGCGGAAAGACGCTTCGCCAGATCAAGCGCCTTCTTCTCCGCCTCGGAGGCGTCCTGATGCGCCAGACGCGGCTCCATGTGTTGCAGCGTCCGGGCGATGGCGCCCAGCTGCGCCGCGATGAGTTCGAGAGCGTTGGCGATTCTGATGTCCGGCGGCAAGACGCCCTCGGCCGCCGGCGCCGCCGTGAAAGCCTGCCGCCCGCGCCCCGCGAAAAGCTCGCTCCGCTCTGGAGTATCCATGGAAAACCTCCGGTCGCACAGCCCCGCTGCTCACAACCTACCAGATTCGCCGCAGTTCGCCGACAAAACAGCGGCGGCGTGGTTAAACCCGCCCCAGCCCCGCGCCGCGAATCCTTCTCCCGCCCGCGGGAGAACGCAGCCTCGCGTAGCGAGGTCGGATGAGGGACGCCGCGGCTGGGTTGAAGCTTCCCCAGAACTCCGCGCCCCGCCCGCCGCCGTCATTGCGAGCGAAGCGAAGCAATCCAGGAGTCGCGCGCGGCCCCTGGATTGCTCCGTCACGACGCTCCTCGCAATGACGGAAAGGCCGCGCCCCTTCTCCCACTTGTGGGAGAGGGATTCGCGGCCTTGCTTCCCGCGCGCGGAAGAACGTGACCCTCTATCCCATCCACCGCCGGGCATAGTCGAACACGACCCCGACGACGCCGATCCGCTTGATCGCCGCGAGCGCCTGCGGGATGATTGAGCTTAGCGCGGCGGCCCAGTAACGCTGTCCGGCTCGACTGACGGAGATCCCGGTCGCAAGGTCGCGCTCGAAATCCTCTTCAAGCGATTGAAGAAGCGCAGTCCGATAGCGCTCCTTGGTGAATAGACCAACCAAGAACTCCGCGCGAAGCGGAGGTTCAATCTTTCTGGATTCGGCTGCTGGAATCGGCTCCGCAACAATATGCGCTTTCAATTTTTCGGAGGCGCTCATAACAAACTTTCCCCTCAACACTCGTAACGTTTCAGCATCGAGAGAATCTTCACCCATCTCTATCGAATATGCACAATTAAACGTGCTTTCAGTCTTTGAAGACCGTCTCATGGTCTCATTCAAATATTCCAAGTCCCTGTTTAATTTTAACTTCATATTCGGCGCTTCGACAACGGTGGGTTCGTCACAAGAATAAAGAATTTCTATCAGCTCGTCATCCCAGTACGAAGTATCTCGTAATCCCTCGTTCCGAGGCTTGAAAGCCGGCAGCGAGTCCGTCCAGTTAGAACGATTAGGTTCGCGCTTCTCGCTCATGCCCAGGCCCCCTCCAAATCCACGCCCTCGCGCATGGCCTCGACAGCCGCGAGCGACGCTCGCAGCGTCAATTGGCCGGAGCCGGTGATGGTGAAGTAGAGTTTCTTGCGTCCGCCGCGTGTGGCGGTCGCCTCGCCCTCGCGGGATGTGATGAAGCCGCGATCCTCGAGCCGCTCCAGCACGGCGTAGATCGAACCGAAGGAATAATCCTTGCCGGTCCGCAGCTTGATTTCGTCGCGGATCGACACCCCATAGGCGTTGGGATGTTGCCGCATGATCGCGAGCATGGTCGCCTGTTCGATCAGGGTTAGGTCGTCGACACGAGCCATTTATTGCGCCTCTCGATTCATTTGTTCAAAAAGATAGAAGAAATGCGCGAACTGTCAAGCGCGCGCCGGAAAAGTTCGGCCAAGCCGCGGCGCCCCTCATCCGACTCCGCTTCGCGGAGCCACCTTCTCCCACAAGTGGGAGAAGGATTCGCGCCCCCACGCGGCGCCGGCTATACTCCCCCCGCCGCGTTCAGGAGGCCGCCTTGCCCAGCATCGATCTCAACGCCGATTTGGGCGAGGGTTTCGGCGTTTGGCGCATGGGCGACGACGAGGCCATGCTGGGCGTGGTCAGCAGCGCCAGCGTCGCCTGCGGTTTTCACGCCGGCGACCCCGACATCATGGCGCGCTGCTTCGAACGGGCGAAGGCGCGCGGCGTCGCGGTCGGGGCGCATGTGGCTTTTCCCGATCTCGCCGGTTTCGGCCGCAGGGCCCTACCCATGTCTCCCCCTGCGATCGGGCGGGCCGTCGCCTACCAGTTCGGGGCGGCGCGGGCGATGGCCCGTTACGTCGGTCATGAAATCACCTTCGTCAAGGCGCATGGAGCGCTGGCCAATCTTGCGGAAACCGACGCCGAAATCGCCGGCGCCATCGCGGACGCCGTCGCCGCCATCGACCCCTCGACGACAATGCTCGCCATCGCGGGCAGCGCGCAAATCGAGGCGTGCCGGCGCGCGAAATTGCGCGTCGCGCCCGAGGTTTTCGCCGACCGGGCCTACACAAGGGAAGGGCGGCTGGCCTCGCGGGAAAAACCCGGCGCGGTGCTAACCGACGCCGCGGCCATCGTCGCCCGCGCGCTGAAAATGCTGGAGGAGGGCGGCATCGCGACCGAGGACGGCGCGCTGCTCCCCACCCCGATCGACTCGATCTGCGTGCATGGCGATACGCCTCATGCCGTTGATATTGCTATCGCATTACGCGAGGCGCTGGAGCGCGCGGGCTGGCTTGTCCGCGCCTTCGCGCCGGCGAAATGACCGCGCCGCGCTATCTCGACGCCGGCGAGGCCGCGCTTTCCGTGGAGTTCGGCGAGGTCGTCGACCCGGAAATCAACGCCCGCGTGCTCGCGCTCGACGCCGCGCTACGCGAGGCGAAGGTGAAGGGGATTCAAGAACTTGTGCCGACTTACCGGGCGCTGATGGTCCATTACGAGCCGCTGGAGATTTCGCGCGCCGAACTCGTTAACACGCTGGAATCGCTGGCGCTCTGGGGCGCGGCCGGTTTCGCGTCAAAGGTCCGCTGGCACGTGCCCTGCTGCTACGATCCCGCGCTGGCCGAGGATATTCTTGAGGCCGCGCGGCTGCTTGGGCTGACGCCGGAACGGCTCGCCGCGCTGCACGCAAGCACTTGTTATCGCGCGTATATGTATGGTTTCGCGCCGGGCTGGTGCTATCTCGGCGGCCTGCCGCAAAGCCTCGCGCTGCCGCGCCGCGCCAGCCCGCGCGGGCCGACGCCGCCGGGCGCGGTTTTGATCGGCGGCGGGCTGTCGCTGATCGCCGCCAATCCGATGCCGACCGGCTGGTATGTCATTGGCCGCACGCCGGAAAAGCTGTTTTCGCTGGAGCGCGAGCCCCCGCTCTTGATCGACCCCGGCGACGCGATAGACTTCGAACCCATTGATACAGCGACATTTTCCGCGCTCGAAGCGCGCGGCGGGATGGTCGCGCGGCGCGAGGTTTTGGCGTGAGCGCCCTGTTGCGCGTGCTCGCCGCCGGCCCTGGCGTCAGCGTGCAAGATATTGGCCGAAAAGGCTATTTGCGTTTTGGCGTCACGCCGGCCGGACCGATGGACGCCGGCGCTTTCCTGGCCGCGGGCCTCGCCGCCGGCGACGCTTTTGGCGCCGCGCTGGAGGTCTCGCTCGGCGGGCTGGAACTTACAGCGGAGGGCGGCGAAATCGGCCTCGCCATCGCCGGCGGCGCTTTTGATGTAAGATTGAACGGCCACCCCCTGCGCCCGGCCTGCGC
>JBAUVQ010000334.1:0-9487 GCA_049583305.1 Methylocystis sp. | reverse complement strand
GCTCAACCCTCCTCCATCGCCTCCAGTTCGGCGATGAGTCCTTCGATCATCTCCAGCCCGATGTTCCAGAAAGCCGGGTCGCGCGCGTCGAGGCCGAAGGGGGCGAGCAGTTCGTTGTAGGGTTTGGAGCCGCCGGCTTCGAGCAGCGTGAAATAGCGCTCGGCGAAGCCTTCGTGCGCCTTCTGGTAGACGCCATAGAGCGAGTTCACGAGGCAGTCGCCAAAGGCGTAGGCGTAGACATAGAAGGGCGAGTGGATGAAATGCGGGATATAGGCCCAAAAGGTCTCGTAGCCCGGCCCGAGGCGGATCGACGGACCGAGACTCGCGGCCTGCACGCTCATCCAGAGGTCGCAGATTTTCTCCGATGTCAGCTCGCCCTCGCGCCGCGCGACGTGCAGCTTGCGCTCGAAGGAATAAAAGGCGATCTGCCGCACCACCGTGTTGAGCATGTCCTCGACCTTCGCGGCCAGCATCGCGCGGCGCTCGTTCTTGTCGGACGCGCCCTCCAGCAGCTTGCGGAAGGTCAGCATCTCCCCGAACACCGAGGCGGTTTCGGCCAGGGTCAGCGGCGTCGGCGCCATCAGCGCGCCCTGCTTGGCCGCGAGCACCTGATGCACGCCGTGACCGAGCTCATGCGCCAGCGTCATCACGTCGCGCGGCTTGCCCTGATAGTTCAGCAGCACGTAGGGATGCGCGGAGGGGACGGTCGGGTGCGAGAAGGCGCCCGGCGATTTTCCAGGCCGCACCGGCGCGTCGATCCAGCGCTTGTCGAAGAAATCGCCGGCGATGCTGGCCATGCGCGGCGTGAAGCCGCGATAGGCCGCGAGCACGACCTCGCGCGCCTCGTCCCAGGAATAGTCCTTCGCCGGCGCCATCGGCAGCGGCGCGTTGCGATCCCAATAATTCAGCGCCTCCTTGCCGAACCATTTGGCCTTGAGCTTGTAATAGCGGTGCGAGAGACGCGGATGCGCGGCCTCGACCGCCGCGACCAGCGCCGCCACCGTCTCGCCCTCGACGCGGTTGGAGAGGTGGCGCGCGTCGGCGACATCCTTGAACCCGCGCCAGCGGTCGGAGATTTCCTTGTCCTTGGCCAGCGTGTTGGAGATCAGCGCGAACACGCGCAGATTGGCCTTCAGCGTCTTGCCGACCGCCTCCGCCGCCTCGCGCCGCACCTCCTCGCGCGCGTCCTGCATCAGGTTGAGCACGGGCTCGATCGCCAGCTCCTTGCCGCCGACCGTGAACCGCAGGCTGGCGATGGTCTCGTCGAACAGACGGTTCCAGCTGCTGGAGCCGGTCACGGATTTTTCGTGGAACAGCTCCTCGATCTTGTCTTCGAGCTCGAAGGGCTTCTCCATGCGGATGTCTTCGAGCCAGGGCGCCCAATGCGCCAGCGGCGGCGTGCGCGCGGCGGCGTCGAGCACGGCGTCGTCGATGCGATTGAGTTCGAGCTGGAAGAACAGCAGCTGCGTCGAGGCGTCGACGATCTTGTCGCGCGTGTCCGAGTAGAATTTCGCGCGGGCCGGGTCGGAAACGTCGCCGGCGTGCAGCAGGCTGGCGTAGGACATGATGCGGCCGAGCAGATCCTGAAGCGCCTCGTAGCGCTTGACCGCCTCGCCCAGCTTTTCGCTGGCGCGCGCGTCGCCGGCGAGTTCGGCCAGCTTGCCGCGATAATCGTTCTTGAACGCGGCGGACTCGCGCGCGCCGCGCTCGAGATCGGCGCGCAAGGCCGGACAGTCCGGGCCCGCGTAGAGATCGGCGAGATTCCATTCGGGCAAGGCGGCGGCTTGACGTTCGGGGGACTGCATCGCGGGAGAATCCAGGCGAGAGAGGGCGGCGGCGACGGCCGGAAGTCTCCTAATATGGCCAAAGCGTCAGCGCGATCAACCCGGGTCAGGCGCGCCGCGCGAAGCAGCGGTCAATATGTCGCGGCGCGGACTTTCTTAAGAAGCAATAAACAAAACAGATCGTTGCCCACGATTTAACCGGGGCGGCCCGCGCCGGAATTAACCCCGCCTTTACCCTGTTCTCCGACGATGGGCTCGGGTTCGTCATGCCGACGACGCCTTTGAATTACTTTCGCCGAGATCCGCGACATGCATCGCGTCGCCAAAAAAGAGCGCCAATGACTTCGACGATTCTGATTGCCGACGACGATCCGGTTCAACGCCGCTTGCTGGAAGCCATGACGCGGCGCTTCGGGTATGAAGTCGAGACCGTCGAAAGCGGCGAGCAGGCGCTCGCGCGTCTGACGACGCCCGGCGCTACGCCCGTCGCCTTGCTCGTGCTCGATCTCGTCATGCCCGATCTCGACGGCATGGGCGTGCTCGGCCGCATGCGCGAACAGAAGATCACGACGCCGGTGATCGTCCAGACAGCGCATGGATCGATAGAGACGGTGATTTCCGCGATGCGCGCCGGCGCGCTGGATTTCGTGGTGAAGCCCGTCGGCGCCGAGCGGCTGCAAATCTCGATCAAGAACGCGCTGTCGATCGACGCGCTGTCCGAGGAGGTGCGCCGCGTCGGCAAGCGCGCGCAGGGCCTTCTGACCTTCAAGGATCTGGTCTCGCGCAGCCCGGAGATGGCGCGCGTGATCCGGCTGGGCGAGCGCTCGGCGCATTCGACCATTCCGGTGCTGATCGAGGGCGAATCCGGCGTCGGCAAGGAGATTGTCGCGCGCGCCATTCAAGGCGCGTCGGACCGGCGCGGCAAGCCGTTCATCACCGTCAACTGCGGCGCGCTGCCGGCCAATCTCGTAGAATCGATTCTGTTCGGCCACGAAAAAGGCGCCTTCACCGGCGCGACGGAAAAGCATATCGGCAAATTCGCCGAGGCCAATGGCGGAACGCTGTTTCTCGACGAAATCGGCGAGCTGCCGCTCGATTTGCAGGTGAAGCTGCTGCGCGCGCTGCAAGAGCGCGAGATCGACCCCATCGGCTCGAAGCGGCCGGTGCGGATCGACGTGCGGCTGATCTCGGCGACCAATCAGAATCTGATCGAGCAGGTCAAGCGCGGGCAGTTCCGCGAGGATTTGTTTTACCGGCTCAACGTGTTTCCGATCGGCATTCCGCCGCTGCGCTCGCGCCGCGAGGATATTCCCGACCTCGCGCGGCGCTTTTGCGCGCGTTTTTCGGCCGAGGAAGGCCGCAACATCCGCGGCGTCGCGGCCGAGGCCCTGTCGCTGCTCGCGGCCTATGACTGGCCCGGCAACGTGCGCCAGTTGGAGAACGCGGTGTTCCGCGCGGTCGTGCTCGCCGAGGGCGACGAATTGACCGTCGCCGAATTTCCGCAGATCGCCAACCATGTCGCGGGATACGACGTGCGCGTCCCGCCCCTGCCCGCGCCGGTCGCGTTCGAGGCGCCGCGGGAGCGCGAGATTCTGCGCGTTGAAGTGCGCGATCCCAACGTGCTGCGTCTGCTCGCGCACAATGGCGAGATGCGCAAGCTCGAGGATCTGGAGGCGGAAACGATCCGCTTCGCGCTCCAGCATTATCGCGGGCAAATGTCGGAGATCGCCCGCCGCCTCGGCATCGGCCGCTCGACGCTCTACCGCAAGATGAAGGAATACGGCCTTGGCGACGACGCCATGACCGAGCATATCGAGGAAGCGAGCCTGGTGGCGTGAGCCGCCCGGATGTGCGAGCCTGCCTCCCAAACGGAGGCAAGCCATGACCGATCTTTACGACATCGAGGCGCGGACCATCGACGGTAAGGCGGTGAAACTCGGCGCCTTCGCCGGCAAGACGCTATTGATCGTCAATGTCGCGAGCAAATGCGGCTTCACGCCGCAATACGCCGGGCTGGAGGCGCTGTATCGCAAGCTTGGGGATCGCGGGCTGGTCGTGCTCGGCTTTCCCTGCGATCAGTTCGGCCATCAGGAGCCCGGCGACGAGGCGCAAATCGCCGCTTTTTGCACGCGCGGCTATGGCGTGACCTTTCCGATGTTCGCGAAGATCGAGGTCAACGGCGACAATGCGCATCCGCTTTACGCGCTGTTGAAAGCGCAAGCGCCGGGCCTGCTCGGGACGCGGGCGATCAAGTGGAATTTCACCAAATTCCTGGTCGACCGGGACGGCCGCGTGAAAAAACGCTTCGCGCCGAACGACACGCCCGAGGCCATTTCCGCCGAGATCGAGGCGGCGCTGGCGGCGTGACGACCGCGGCGAAATGATCCAGCGCGCGCGAAATATTTGTGCACCGCGGGACTGTCGACCTCGGTTATAGTCGGGCTTGTCGCCGAATCGCGCGGGCTTCGCGCGCAGCACGGTCGCCGCGTCAAGGATCATGCGAGACACAGTCGCCAATCGCGCGCCCGGCGCGCCCTCCTTTTTCGAGAGCTTCACGCCCAAGCTCGTGTCCACGTTGCGCGAGGGCTACACGCTCGCGCATTTGCGCGCCGACGCGATGGCGGGCCTTACCGTCGCCATCGTCGCGCTGCCGTTGTCCATGGCCATCGCCATCGCCTCGGGCGCGAAGCCCGAGAACGGGCTGATCGCGGCGGTCGTCGGCGGCGTGCTGATCTCGGCGCTGGGCGGCTGCCGCTTCCAGATCGGCGGCCCGGCCGGCGCCTTCATCGTGCTGGTCGCCAAGACCATCGAGATGCACGGCTACCAGGGCTTTCTCGCGGCGACGATCATGTCCGGGCTGATCCTGATCGCGATCGGCTACGCGCGGCTCGGCGTCTACATCAAATACATCCCCTATTCGGTCACCATCGGCTTCACCGCCGGCGTCGCCGTGATCATCTTCGCCAGCCAGATCAAGGACCTTCTCGGCTTGCGCGTCGAGCACGAACCGGGGGCCTTCGTCCCCAAGCTGGCGGCCATCCAGGCGGCGCTCGGGACGGCGACGCCGGCGGCCTTCGGCCTCGCGGCCGCGTCGCTGGCCTTCATCATGATCCTGCGCATCTGGAATCCGCGCTTCCCCGGCCTTCTGGCGGCGATCGCGCTGGCCGGCTTCGCGACCTGGGCGCTGGGTCTTCCGGTCGAGACCATCGGCTCGAAATTCGGCGAAGTGCCGCGCGGTCTGCCCGCCCCCGCGCTGCCGCAAGTCTCCCTGGGCCAGCTCACCGAACTCCTGCCCTCGGCGGTGGCCATCGCGCTGCTCGGCGGCATCGAGTCGCTGCTGTCCGCCGTGGTCGCCGACGGCATGACCGGACGCCGCCATCGCTCCAATTGCGAGCTGGCGGCGCAGGGCTACGCCAATATCGGCTCGGCGCTGTTTGGCGGGCTGTGCTGCACGGGCGCCATCGCGCGCACCGCGACCAACATCCGCGCCGGCGCGCACGGGCCGGTCGCGGGGATTTTGCACGCGCTGTTCCTGCTGACGTTCATGGCGGTCGCGGCGCCCCTCGCCGCGCATATTCCGCTGGCGACGCTGGCCGCCGTGCTGACCATCGTCGCCTGGAACATGATCGAGCGCGAGCAGATCGTCGCCATGTTCAAGAACGATCACGGCGAGGCGCTGGTGCTGGCCGCGACCTTTCTGCTGACGGTGTTCGAGGACATCACGGTCGGCATCGGCGCCGGCGTCAGTCTCGGCTCGCTGCTGTTCATGCACCGCATGGCCGAAGCGGTCGAGATCGAGAGCGGGGGAGCGCCCGCCGGGCCGGACGAGGACGTGGAGGACGAAAGCGGTTGCTACGTGCCCGAACGCCCCGACGCGATCATGACCTATCGCATCAACGGCCCGTTCTTCTTCGGCGTGGCGGCGACGATCTCGGCCGTGCTCGACGCGATCGGCCCGCGCCCGGAGGCGTTTATCCTCGATCTGACGAGCACGCCGCTGGCCGACGCCGCCGCCGCCAACGCGCTGCGGACCTTCGCGCTCAAGGCGGCGCGTCGAAAGACGGCGGTCTACATCGTCGGCGCGAACGCGCGCGTGCGGCGCACGCTGGCCGCGAACGAGGTCGACGAGGAACTGGTCCATTTCGCGGAAGACGAACTCTCGGCCCGCGCGCGCATCAACGGCTAAGGGGCCGCTTTCGCCGCCAAGGTTTTTTTTCCGGTCTCCCGCGGACTCGGGCGCTCAAACGCGCTGTAATGGCGCGCGCGACGGAGCCGCCGACGCTGGCGTGGTTTTTGCCTTGTCCGTTGAGCGAAGGGAGGACGCGGAAGCGATCTTGGGGAAATCCATCCTAAACAACGAAATCATTAGCCGAACGACGAGTGGGGAGCGGCGGCCTTGGAACTCAATGGGGTTCAATTCGACGAAATGAGCGGGACGACCGGCGCGGCCCGCCCGCCTTACGAAAAACTCGCGCAATGGCTGGCGAATACGCCGGCGGACTTTCTCGCCTCGCGGCGCGCCCAGGCCGAGCTTTTGTTTCGGCGCATCGGCATCACCTTCGCGGTCTATGGCGCGCGGGAGTCGACGGAGCGGCTGATCCCCTTCGACATCTTGCCGCGCATCATCGCGCGCGCGGAGTGGATACGGCTGGAGAAAGGCCTGATCCAGCGCGTGCGGGCGCTGAACATGTTTCTCGCCGATCTCTATGGCGCCGGGGAAATCCTGAAGGCCGGCGTCGTGCCGTCCGAACTCGTCTACCGCAACCCCGGCTATCGCCCGGAAATGGCGGGCTGGCGCGTGCCGCACGACATTTACGTGCAGATCGCCGGCATCGACATCGTGCGCACCGACAACGGCTTTTACGTGCTGGAGGACAACGCCCGCACGCCCTCGGGCGTCTCCTACATGCTGGAAAACCGCGAAGTCATGCTGCGGCTGTTTCCCGAACTGTTCGCGATGCACAAGGTGGCGCCGATCGAGAATTATCCCGACGCGCTGCTGGCGACGCTGCGCTCCGTCGCGCCGCCCTCGGCCACGCGCGATCCCGAGATCGTGCTGCTCACGCCCGGCCAGTATAATTCGGCCTTCTACGAACATTCCTTCCTGGCCGACAAGCTCGGCGTCCAGCTGGTCGAGGGCCGCGATCTCTTCGTGCGCGACGAGACCGTCTATATGCGCACCACCTCCGGACCGCGCCGCGTCGACGTGATCTATCGCCGCATCGACGACGATTTTCTCGATCCGCTGGCCTTCCGCCCGGACTCGGCGCTGGGCGTCGCCGGTTTGATGGGCGCCTATAACTCAGGCAATGTGACGCTCGCCAACGCAGTCGGCGCGGGCGTCTCCGACGACAAGGCGATCTACACCTACATCCCCGACGTGATCCGCTTCTATCTCGGCGAGGAGCCGCTGCTGCAAAACGTGCCGACCTGGCGCTGCCGCGAGAAGGACGCGCTGACCTATGTGCTGGAGCATCTCTCCGAACTGGTGGTCAAGGAGGTCAATGGCTCGGGCGGCTACGGCATGCTGATCGGCCCGCACGCGAGCCGCGCGGAACTGGACGAGTTTTCGAGAAAACTCGCCGCGCGCCCGGACAATTTCATCGCCCAGCCGACGCTGGCGCTGTCCACCTGTCCGATTTCCGTCGGCGACGGCGTCTCCCCGCGCCACGTCGATCTTCGGCCCTTCGTCTTGCAGGGCGCCAAGGAGATTTCGGTCGTGCCCGGCGGCCTCACGCGCGTCGCCATGACCGAGAAATCGCTGGTGGTGAATTCGAGCCAGGGAGGAGGAACCAAGGACACCTGGGTCATCGACGACGACTTGCCGGCGGAGGTCTAACCGCCGCGCCATCCCCTTTTCACGCACGAGTCCAAGCCATGCTGTCACGCACCGCCGACAACCTCTACTGGCTAGCGCGCTATATGGAGCGCGCCGACTTTCTCGCGCGCGTCATCCAGGCCTCGCGCCGCCTCGCCTCGCTGCCCAAGGCCTATGGCGGCGCGGAAAGCGAATGGGAGAGCGTCCTCTTGTCCTCCGGTTCGGCCAAGGCCTTCAAGCAGTCCGGCCGCCCGCTCGACGAGACCAATGTCGTCGAGTTCCTGGCCTTCGCGCCCGACAATCCCGGCTCGATCCGCAATTGCATCGAACTCGCGCGCACCAACGCCCGCGCGGTGCGCACGGCGCTGACCGTCGATATGTGGGAGGCGATCAACGGCGGCTATCTCGAAATGCAGGCGATCGAGCGCGCGCGCGGCGGCGCCAGGATCGGCGAGGACTTCAACCGCTTTCTCGATTTCGTGAAACAGGTGTCGCTCGTCTACGACGGCGGCGCCTATCGCACGATGCTGCGCGACGACGCCTATTGGTTTTCGCGGGTCGGGCTGTTCATCGAGCGCGCCGACAACACCGCGCGGCTGCTCGACGTGAAATATCAACTGCTGCTGCCCGAGAAGGAAGTGGTCGGCGGCTCGCTCGACTATTTTCAATGGACCGCGATTTTGCGCGCGGTGTCGGCGCACACCGCCTATCACTGGGTCTATCGCCAGAGCCTGAAGCCGTGGCTGGTCGCCGATCTGCTGATCCTGCGGCCGGAAATGCCGCGCTCGCTGATCTCCTGCTACGAGAGCGTCGTGCGCTATCTCGACCGCCTGGCGTCGACGCACGGACGCCAGGGGCAGGCGCAGCGCCACGCGCGGGCGATCTACGGCAATCTCGAGAACATGTCGACGGACGCGCTGTTCCAGGGCGGGCTGCACGAATTCGTCGGTCGCTTCATCAACGACAACACGCAACTCGGAACGCTGGTCTCCGAGCAATATTTGTTTTGAGAGAGGACAGGACGCGGTCATGCAGCTGCGCATCAGGCACGAGACGATCTATCGTTACGAGGAGCCCGCCAAGTCCGCCGTGCAAAAGCTGTTGCTGACTCCGCGCAATTGCAACATTCAGCGCGTCGTGAACTGGCGCATCGAGGTCGACCGGGAATGCCGCCTGACCCAGAGGGAGGACGCCTTCGGCAATATACTCCACTGCTTCACGGTGGACGGTCCGTTCGATTCGCTGACCACGCTGGTCGAGGGCGAGGTCGAGACTTTCGACACGGCCGGCGTCGTGAACGGCGCGATCGAGCGTTTTCCGCCGGCGCTGTTCTTGCGCGAGACGGCGCTCACCGCGACCAGCGCGGACATGCGGGAATTCGCGCGCCAGGCGACGGCCGGCGAGACCAGCGCGCTCGACCGCCTGCACGCGCTGATGAACGCCTTGCACGAGGCGATGACTTTCGACGCGCGCGCGACGCATGTGGCGACGCCGGCCGAGCAGGCCTTCGCGCGCCGCGAGGGCGTCTGCCAGGATTTCGCGCATATATTCGTCGCCTGCGCGCGAACGCTCGAAATTCCCGCGCGCTATGTCAGCGGCTATCTCAAACGCGCCGATGGAGAGGCGCAGACCGCGGGCCACGCCTGGGCCGAGGCCTTCGTCGAAGGGCTCGGCTGGGTCGGATTCGACGCCACGCATAATATGTCGCCCAACGACGCCTATGTTCGCGTCGCGATGGCGCTGGACTATCTCGGCGCCGCGCCGATCCGAGGCGCGCGCAACGGCGGCGGCGACGAGGCGATGGAGGTGCGGCTCAAAATCGCGATGGCGCGCGCGCAATCGCAAAGCTGACCCCGCGCCTCCGTTAGAGTGTTTTCGAGCGAAG
>JBAUVQ010000333.1:0-4950 GCA_049583305.1 Methylocystis sp. | reverse complement strand
CGGCTGTCGGCGCGACCGCGCGAAGCTCCGCCTCCGATCAAGCATGGCGCGTTTTTCTGTTTTTCGTCGAGCTTGTCGGCTCGGTGACTTTCTTTGGGCTGCTCGCCTTATTGGGGCTATGGCTTTATCGCGAACACAAATAATTGGGCGACGAAGGGAAGAGAGAGATGGCATTCACGCGCAGATCATTCCTGGCGGGCTTGGCTTCCTGCCCGCTGTGCGCGGCCGCCGCTAAAGCGGAAGGCGCACATTGGAGCTACGACGACGTTCGGGACTGGGGAGCGCATGATTCGACGAATCAGGCCTGCGCCATCGGCGGCGAACAATCGCCTGTCGATCTGACCGGCGCGATCAAGGCGGACATCCACGCGCCCGCCTTGTCATGGCGGTCGCGACCGCTGAAACTCGCCAACAACGGACACACGATACAGGCCAACGTGGAGCCGGGAAGCTTCGCGACGGCGGATAACCGCGCGTTCGAGTTCAAGCAGTTTCATTTTCACACCCCGAGCGAACATACCGTCGACGGCAAGCGCGCGGCGATGGAGGCCCATTTCGTCCATGCCGGGGCCGGCGGCGAATTGCTGGTCCTCGGCGCGCTAATGCAGGCTGGCGGCTCGAATGACGTTTTTTCGACGCTCATGAAGGCCGCGCCGCCCACCGAAGGCGAGGTCGAACTGAAACAACCCCTCGACGCGGAGGCGCTTCTTCCGAAAAGCCGTCATTTCTTCCGCTACGAAGGCTCGCTGACGACGCCGCCCTGTTCGGAAGTGGTGAACTGGTACGTTTTCGCGACGCCGATCGCCGTGGCGGAGGACGATATCAAAACCTTCGCGAAACTGTTCCCGATGAACGCCCGTCCGCTTCAGCCATTGCATCGGCGCGTGCTGCTGACCGATTAGCGCGGCGTCACAGGTCGAGCGCTCCCAGATCAACGATCTCACCGCTCGCCGCGTCGACGCCGCGCGCCCTACCCTCAACGCGCAAGCCCCCGCCCTCGCGCGAAATCGAAAACAAATGATAGGCCGCGCCCGGACGATGCGTTTCGGGGCGCGCCGAGGCCGAGGCGACGCCCACCACCGGCACGGCCCCGCGCGGTCCCGGCAGATGGCGCACGTATTGTTTGTGGTTGTGCCCGTGCAGGACCAACTCGGCGCCGCGGCGCGCGATAATCTCCTCGAAGGCGCTGGCGTCGTCCAGCCCGCGCAGCGCTCGCGCGCCGCCGCGATAGGGCGGATGATGCAGCATCACGACGCGCGCGAGACCTTCGGCCTCGGTTTGCTTCAGCAGCGCCTCCAGCCGCGCGCGCTGCTCCGGCCCAAGACGCCCGGAGGCGATGAAAGGCGAGGTCGGCACGCCCGACGATAGACCGATCAGCGCCACGCCCGCGCGCCGGCGCAGATAGGGAAAGCCGACTTCGCCGTCGTCGCCCCGGCTCCAGGGCGCGAAAGTCTGGTTCAGCAGCGGCACGGCCCGCGGCACATAGGCGTCGTGGTTGCCGGGCGAAAAACTCACCTGATCCGGTCCGCCGAGCCGGCTCAACCATTCCCGCGCCAGCGCGATTTCGGCGGCGAGGCCGATGTTCACGACATCGCCGGTCATCGCGACGTGATCCGGCTTTCGCGCCAGGAGATCGTCGACGAGCTTTGCCAGCAACGACATATCGTGCTGCGCGGCGCGCTTATGCAGCCAGTTCGCGTAGCCGGTGGCGCGCTTGCCTAAAAGCTCCACGAGATTGGGACGCGGGATCGGACCGATATGCGCGTCGGAGAGATGGGCGAGGAGAAAGCTCAAGCCGCTCACGCTCCCCCAATCAAAACGCCGGCGGCGAGCACGATGGCGCCGCCCAGCACGATCTGAAACACCGCCTGAAGGAAGGGCGTGTCCATATAGCGCGCGCGCACATAGGCGATCGCCCACAGCTCGAAAAACACCACCACTCCGGCGATGCTCGTCGCGATCCGAAAATGATCGGGCATCGTATCTGGCACGAGATAGGGCAAGGTGTGGCCGAGCCCGCCAAGCGCGGTCATCAGCCCACACACGCCGCCGCGCAGAAAGGGCGAGCCGCGGCCGGTCAACGACCCGTCGTCGGACAGCGCCTCCGCGAAGCCCATGCTGATCCCGGCGCCGATCGACGCGGCGAGGCCGACCAGAAAAGTCGGCCAATTGGCCTGCGTCGCGAAGGCGGCGGCGAACAGCGGCGCCAGCGTCGACACGGAGCCGTCCATCAGGCCGGCGAGTCCGGGCTGCACATATTGCAGCACGAACATGCGGTGGCGGGTTTCCTCTTCCTCCTCGACGGCGCTCTTGGTCAGCGTCGCGGCGCCGATTTTTTCGGCGATCCTTTCGTGCCCGCCCTCCATCGCCGCGAGATCGCCCAAAAGCTTGCGCACGCCGACATCGGATGCCTGGTCGCGCGCCTTCTCGTAGAAGCGGCGGCTCTCGAACTCCATCGTTTCCGCCTGCTTGCGGATCGTGTCGAGCGACAGATTCTTGGTCAGCCACACCGGGCGCCGGCTCAAAAAGCCCTTCACATCCTCGCGGCGGATGGGCGGCAAATGCTCTCCGAAACGCTTTTGATATTGTTCGAGCAGCATATGGCGGTGGCGGTTTTCCTCCTTCGACATCTGCTCGAACAGAGTGGCGGACGCCGGATAGCGCTCGGCGAGATCCTCGGCGAAACACATGTAGATGCGGCCGTCCTCCTCCTCGGAGGTGATGGCCAGCGCCAGGATTTCGCGTTCGGTCAGTTCCGAGAAGGCTTTCAAGCGGCGGGACTCCTGATGGCGACGGGCAAGGTCGTCGCCGGGTCGAAACTTTCTAGAGTGTCGCGACGCGTTTTGCCATAGATTGCGTCATTCCTTGGCGGCGAGCCTCATGACCAAAAAACCGGCAAAATCCCGCGCGCCGATCGCGACGCGCCTGATCACTTTCGCGGCCCTGTTCCAGCGGCCGATGACGCTGGGCGTGCGCGGCCTCGTGATCGCCCCCGACGGCAAGGTGCTGCTGGTTCGCCACACCTATGTGCCGGGCTTTTATCTCCCCGGCGGCGGCGTCGAGGGCGGCGAAACGCTAATGGAGTCGCTGACCCGCGAACTCGCCGAGGAAGGCAATATCGCCGTCGACGAACCGCCCGCGCTGTTCGGCGTCTACCTCAACCGCGCCGCCTCATCCCGCGATCACGTGGCGCTCTACGTCGTGCGCGCCTTCCGCCAGACGGCGCCGCATGTGCCCGACCGAGAGATCGCCGAGGCGGGGTTCTTTTCACCCGACGCGCTGCCGGAAGACGCGACGCGCGCGACGCGGGAGCGGCTTGATGAGGTTTTGCGGGGGGCGAAGGTGTCGCCCTATTGGTAAGAAGCGGACGCGCCACCAAGCGGGAAGGCGTTAAGAGGTGGGCAGGTTCGAAGTCTCTACGGGGCACCCATTCCCCCCAGAAAGGGTCAGTGCCGCGCCTAACTTCTGCACGGCCCAACTCATTGATTTAACTAGGACTGAACTTCGTGGCGAGATTATTAAATTATGCACCGCGAGCCGCGAACGAGGGTTTATTTCAAAAGACGTCGATGCTGCCATCGTCGAGCCACTCCGATATCGGGATATTACCCGCGCTCGGGTGCTTTGCGAACGTCGCACGGATGTTGGAAAGGCTGTTGAATACGCTCCACAAGAGCCGCTTTCGCTTCGTGTGGTATTCTGCCGAAAAGGTGTCTGGCGTGAAGGTGTGAGCAGGCTTTTGGCGAAGACTGCGGACTTCGCGCAGCGGCTGAATGACCACTTTGCGGAAGGCAGCCCGATCGCTCCAGATGATCTCCTGAAGTAGCCACTCTTCTAGTAGCGTCAGTGTTCCTTTTTTCCGAACGACGATCTTTCCATCAGGACGCGAAGTCTCGGTTTCGAGCGGGAGTTTTCCTTCAAAGAACTTCCCATCGATGCTATCAGACAGCAGTTTGTCCAAGGCCATGACAAAGCGATTGAAGTTCTCCGCAGTTGGGCGGAGAAAAGTAGTGAGGTCGATTGGAATGGTACCCTCAGGTGGGGCTCGGAACAGGCTGCAACCCCAGATTGCTTCGGTAAGAGCGCGGATCAGGCGCATTTCTTCGACGATTGCGTGACGTACGGAGCGGTTTTTCCAGAATTCACCTAGAATGCTGGAACTGAAATAGGGCTCGCTCATACGCACGTCGCCGCCGCCTAGGTAGCTGTTCCAATATTGCTGATGCTCGGCCGATAGCCGTGCGAGGTAGCGCAGATATACGATGACGTACGGGTTGCGCTGATCGTCAAACCCGAGACCGAAGCTCTGTAGGGAAACCTTGTCCCGTTCGGGATGTTGCGCGTCACCAAAGAACTCATTGGTGACCGACATCCACCCCATGTAATCCTCGAAGCGAACGTCATAGCGTGGATCAGCGACATAGCGTTCAAGCGCGCCCATATCGAAGGCGCGGAACGACAGCTGCGCCTCAGCGAGTAAGAGGGCCTTGCTGAAGGGGCGATCCTGCCACGCGGAGAGATCAACACGCGGCTCGACGACTGAAGCCGTTGGATATAGGCAAAACGCCTCCAGCGGTTCATCGGTCAAGAGCTTCAGTTGCTCCTCGACGGGAGGGTCCGGAAAGCGCTTAATGTGCATGTTCACAGATAGACACGAGAACACCGCAGTGATTTGGGCGGCTCGGATTAACGCGGACAGCGAAGCGCGCAGCTCCTCCGGATTCGGTTGAAGACGCAGAAGCGCGGACGCTACGACCCCGTTGAAGCCGTCACGCTTCGCGCTCTCAATGTATGGATTCACAATTGCATTGATGAGCAGGGCGTTGGTCATGATCGGATTATCTCTCAAAAGTCCCCGATTTTCGAATAAAAGTCGCTTCGTCAGAATTCCCGATTTCCACCCCCCTAAAGCCGACCCACCCCCGCCACCCCCTTCCAATCCTCCACATC
>JBAUVQ010000332.1:0-2034 GCA_049583305.1 Methylocystis sp. | reverse complement strand
GGGATGGCGATTGTGGTCGGGGCGGGCGGGGCGTCCGGCGGACGCGCCAGGGCGCTGGCCGCCGCCACGCGCACCTTTTCCGCGATTTCGCTCAATGGATTGACGCTGGCGGGATTGACGCTGGCGGGCGTCGGCGGCGCTTTTCTCGCGGCGATCATGGTCGGCTGGCTTCGCGCGCAGTCGCGAACGCCGAGCGCGATCAACTCCGCTCCGGTCAGCACTCGGTATTGCCGGGTCAAATAGCCGAGTCGCCCCCGCACGGCGGCGGGATAGCTGTCGAACAATCGCGCGGAGACGTCGAGATCGACCTCGCGGGTCAACTCATTATACGCCTGATGGAATTTGAGCCGCGCGTCGGGATAGACGCAGACATTGGGCAGGCTCAGCGCCAGCGTGCAGGCGGAGCGGCATTCGTGCAGCCGGACTTCGCGATTTTCGCGGCGATAGTCCTCGGTTCGCGCTTCGTAATCGCTGACCAGCCCGCCCACGTCCTTATAGACGACAACCGGCTGGGGAGATGGCGGTGGCGAGAGATAACCCATGATTTCAATCCTCTGCGCCGCCCGTGGTCGTTCACGAGAAATTCACCATGATAGGGTCAACGAAGCCTTAAGCAGGTTTGCTCCCTCGCGGGCGGTTGCGCGCGGGGAGTTTTCTTGCCTTATGTCGCGGCGATTGGCCGATAGTCTGGCGCGAAATTGTGGAGAGAAAGCGATGAGCGGCGTGGCGGCGGTTTCGAACATCATCGCCCGCTACCGCGTGCGGGCCGACGCGGGCTCCATCGAGGACCGGGCGCGAAAGATCGCCGTCGAGCAAAGCGTCGAAATGCCGCTCGCGGGCGTGCGCGATCCGGCGATCCTCGCGGAGATCGTCGGCAAGGTGCGGGAGATTTCCGACGCCGGCGCGGACGGATTCGACGTAACCATCGAGCTTTGCGCCCGAACGGTTGGCCGGGACGCCGGCCAGCTGCTGAATATTCTGTTCGGCAATAGTTCGATGCACGACGACATTTCGTTGGAGGACGCCGAGATTCCTCCGGCCTTGCTCGCGACCTTTGGCGGCCCCAATCACGGGCTCGCCGGTCTGCGCGAACTCGCGGGCGCGCGGCGGCGGGCGATGACCTGTTCCGCGCTGAAGCCGCAAGGGATGTCCTCGCGGCGACTGGCCGATCTCGCCCTCGAATTCGCCAAGGGCGGCGCCGATTTCATCAAGGACGATCACGGCCTCGCCGATCAGGACTACAGCCCGTTCGAGGAGCGCGTCGCGGCCTGCGCCGGCGCGATGCGGAAGGCCGAGCGCGTCACCGGCCGGCTCACCCATTATGTGCCGAGCCTGTGGGGCGATTTCGAGCAAATCGACCGCCGGCTCGACTTCGCCGCGGGCGAGGGGCTGCGCGTCGCCATGCTGGCGCCGGCGATCATCGGCGCGTCGAATTTCGTCGCGCTGAAGCGCAAGCATCCCGGGTTTTGCTTTTTTTCCCATCCGAGCTTCACCGGCGGCGCGCGGATTTCGCCGCCGCTTTACGCGAAGCTGCATCGCCTGTTCGGCGCGGACGCGGTGATTTTCGCGACTTTCGGCGGGCGTTTCGGATATGGGCGGGCGACCTGCCGCGCCATCGCCGACGCTTCGCGCGGGCCGCTGGGCGCGCTTTTGCCGGCGGCGCCGGTTCCCGCCGGCGGCTTGACATTGCGCCGCGTGGCGGAAACTCTCGAATTCTATGGCAAGGACACGATGCTGTTGATCGGCGGCGATCTGCTGCTCGCCGAACACGACAGGCTCGCGGCCGAAACCGCCGCCTTCGTGCGCGCGGTCGAAGATTTCTCTTAGAGTGCCTCCGTTTCAGGTTGAAACGGAGACACTCTAATTTTCTTGTTTTATCGTGTTTTCTTCACGCGAACCGGTTCCCACTTCGCTCGAAAACACTCTAACGGAGGCGCGGGGTCAGCTTTGCGATTGCGCGCGCGCCATCGCGATTTTGAGCCGCACCTCCATCGCCTCGTCGCCGCCGCCGTTGCGCGCGCCTCGGATCGGCGC
>JBAUVQ010000331.1:0-2452 GCA_049583305.1 Methylocystis sp. | reverse complement strand
AGCGACGCGCTCATCGTCGCCGCTCCCTGGGAGCAAGACGCGCGCCCGCGCTGCGATGGCCTCGCGACGCGCGCGAGAGGCCTCGGCCTCGGCGTCACTGGCGCCGATTGCGGCATGCTGCTGTTCGCCGACGCCAGGGCCGGCGTCGTCGGCGCCGCGCACGCGGGATGGAAGGGCGCCTTGACCGGGGTCATCGAGGCGACGGTCGTGGCGATGGAGGGCGAAGGCGCGCGGCGGGCCGATATTCATATCGCGCTGGGGCCGATGATCGGCGCGCGGAGCTACGAGGTCGGCCCCGAATTCGTCGAGCGCTTCGTCGCGTCGGACGGGGCTTACACGCGCTTCTTCGAGCCGTCCGAGAAGGCGGGGCATGCGATGTTCGATCTGCCCGGCTTCATTGAGGCCCGAGCGTCGCGACTGGACATCGCCTCCTTCGAGACAATCGGCATCGACACCTACGCCAATGAGGATCGTTGCTTCAGCTATCGTCGCAGCGTTCATCGCGGCGAGCACGACTACGGCCGTCTGGTCTCCGCCATCGCGCTGGTCTGAATCCCGCGGCTGGAGCCTACGGCTCGCTCAGCAATTTGGCGACGAAAGCTTCGATGTTTTGGGCGAGGCGCGGGCGCTTGCGCCGCTCGGCGCGCAAAATAGCCAGAAGGTCGTCGTAGGTCGCCTGAATATCGTCGTTGACCAGCACATAGTCATACTGGACCCAGCGGGTGATCTCCTTGCGGGCGTTCTCCAGCCGACGCTCGATCACGTCGCGGGAATCTTCCGCGCGTCGCTCCAATCTCGCGCGAAGCTCCTTCATCGAGGGCGGCAGTATGAACACGGTCACGGTGTCCGCGGCCATTTTCTCGCGCACCTGCTGCGTGCCCTGGTAGTCGATGTCGAACAAGGCGTCGCGCCCCTGCGCGAGAATCTCCTCCACCGGCGCGCGCGGCGTGCCGTAATAATTGCCGTGCACCTGCGCCCATTCCAACAACTCGCCATTGTCGCGAAGCGTCTCGAACTGACGCTGCGAGATGAAGCGGTAATGAATGCCGTCGACTTCGCTGGAACGCCGCGTCCGGGTCGTCACCGAGATCGACAGCGTGAGGTCGAGGTCGCGATCCTGCAACAGCATGCGGGTCAGCGTCGTCTTGCCCGCGCCCGAGGGCGACGAGAGAATCAGCACGATGCCGCGATGGTCGGTCTGGAGCGAGGACATGGAGCGTTTCGGTTGGATGGAACAATCAAAGTCGCGACGTGGACGCGCGAAGAGGCTCTAACATCCGCCGCTCCCCCCGCGCTACTCGCCTATTCGATATTTTGCACTTGTTCCCGCCATTGCTCGACCTCGATTTTAAGGTCAAGTCCGATGGCGGTCAGCGTCGAATCGTTGGATTTGGCGCACAGCGTATTGGTTTCCCTGGAAAATTCCTGCGCCAGGAAATCCAGCCGCCGCCCGATCGGGCCGCCGCTCGCGAGCAAGGCGCGCGCGCTCGCCACATGCGCGAGCAAACGGTCGAGCTCCTCGCGAATATCGGCCTTCACGGCCAAAAGCACGGCCTCCTGATTCAGTCGCTGCGGGTCGAAGGCGTCGGCGTTTTCGACAAGAAGCGCGATCTGCTGTTTTATGCGCGCCCGCACGGCGTCGGGATGGCGCGCCGGCAGCGAGTCTGCCCGCGCGGTCAACTCGGCGATGTGGTCGAGGCGTTGGGTCAAAATCGCGGCCAGCGCCGCGCCCTCGGCATGGCGCGAGGCGACGAGCTCCTCGAGCGCCTGGTCGAGATGTTCGAGGATTTGCGTCTCCAGCGCGGCGCGCTGACTCTCGTCGTCTTCCGGTTCGACCACCTCGACGACGCCGCGCACCGTCAGCAGTCCGTCGAGCGACGCGGGTCGCAAATTCGCATGCAAGGGCACGTCGTCGAGCGCGGACAGCAATCGGTCGAGCGCGACGCGATCGATGCGGAACGTGCCAGCGGCGTCCGCGCGCTTGGCCGATAGGCCGGCCGAACAGGCACCGCGCGCGAGACGCTTCGCGATCGCCGCGCGCGCCTTGACCTCGACCGCGTCGAAGCCGGTGGGCGTGCGCAGCCGCAAATCCAGTCCCTTGGAATTCACGGTCTTCAGTTCCCAGGAAAAGCGCCAGGGGCCGAGAGAGCCGTGGTTGCGGGCGAAACCCGTCATGCTGGCGAGAGTCATGTGACGATCTGTCCTTGTGCCATGGCCGCGACGCCCTTGGCGACGACCGTTGCGACCAACCTAGTGGCTCTCGTCATCAAAGTCGCGCGGGATCGAAACGCGAGCCTGGAGCCCGCGTTCTCGATCCCGCTGACTTCGACCGACGCGCGCCGCTAATGCAAATTAGAGGCGCTAGGCACGTTTTTGGCCGACGTCAAATCCCAGGATTTGTCGCGCAACGGATCGAGCCGCGTCCCTTCGGAGGCGTCGAACGCCTTTGGTC
>JBAUVQ010000330.1:0-7550 GCA_049583305.1 Methylocystis sp. | reverse complement strand
GTCGGCGATGGTGTTTTCGCAAGAAGAGGCGGGTTCACGGCCGCCCCGCGACAAGACGCGCGTCGCCTGCGCCGCCCGCGCCACGCGCCGCCCGCGTTGAAGCTCCCCGAGACGCGCCGCCTGCTTGCGCATTTGCGCGTCAAGCTTGCCGATTTCCGTCGCGAACAGTTCTCGCGCCCGCGCCGAGGCGGCGGCGTCGGCCTCCAGCATGGCGAGCCTTTGCGCCGCTTGCTCGGCGAGATCCTCGCGGCCGCCTTGTAGCGCCGCGACGGCCCGTTGCTCCAGATCGTCGATTTGCGCCTTTATCCGGCCGAGGCGTTCGGCTTCCTGGCGCTCTTGCGCCATCGCCAGCGCCAGGGATTTGCGGGCGCGCTCGACAATGCCGGCGGCGTCTCGCATCTGCTGGTCGAGCAGCGCCAGCGCGTTCCGATCCTTGACGCGCTGCTCGGCCTCGAAGGCCTGCCCGCGCAAAAGGGTCACGACTGTCTTGAACATTTACCAACTCCTGTTATGAACGATGTTCACAATCGCAACATAAGGCGAAAGTGAACGATGTTCAATAAAAAAATGAACAGCGTTCATCTGTCCGGTGAATTAAGGTGAATGCTTGGCCAAACCGACGCAGCACCCCCCCAAAAGCCGACGCGACCAGACGCGCGAGCGCGTCCTGACCGCCGCCGCGGCGGTCATTTCGACCAAGGGGCTCGCGGGGCTCAAGGCGCGCGACATCGCCGCGCGCGCCGGCTGCGCGCTGGGAGCGATCTACACGGTGTTCGAGGATCTGGACGAAGTGATCCTTGCTGTTAATCAACGCACACTGGCGCGAATCGAAGCTGCCTTGGCGGCCGGCGAGCGGGCGGAGGGCGAGGCCGAGTTGCAGCGGCTGGCCCACGCCTATCTCGCCTATGCGCGCGGCGAGGAGCCGCGATGGCGCGCGCTGTTCGAGCATCGTCTGCCGCCCGAAAAACCGCTGCCCGACTGGTTCGAGCAAGATCGCGACCGTTTATTCGGGCTCGCCGAGGCGCCGCTTGAAAGGCTGCTGCCGGACGAGGAGCCGGCGGCGCGAAAACTTCGCGCGCGCACTCTGTTTTCCGCCGTGCATGGCGTCGTTCTCCTAGGCTTGGAGGAGAAACTCGCGCCAACCTCCGTTCGGATGCTGGAGTCGCAACTGACGGACTTCGTAGCAACAATGGCGCGTGGATTGACGAGAAAGTGAGGAGCGTCGCCTTGTCAGCGCGGTCGCGGCCTGAGATAGCGAACCAAGGGATTGCCCTCGCGATCCGCGATGGATCGTCATGACCGCTCTCTTGCTCTTTCTCGTCGCGGCCTGGGCGGGAGCTCAAAACGCGCTCGCCGGCGGCGGTTCCTTCCTGATCCTGCCGACGCTGATGTTGGCCGGGCTCGACGCGCGCGCGGCCAACATCACCTCCTGCGTCGCCTTGTTTCCCGCGCAGATCGCGACCGGCTGGACCGGCCGGGCGCTTGCCGGCGGGGCCGGTGGCCTGTCGCTGCGGATGCTGTTCGCGCTCAGCATTGTCGGCGGCGCGATCGGAGCCGTGATCCTGCTGATCACGCCCGCCGAAATCTTCGCGCTCCTCGTGCCCTGGCTGGTGCTGTTCGCGACGCTGGTGTTCGCTTGGGGAAGCTTTTTTCGCAAGGGCGGTGACGAGGCGAAGCATGTCGGTCCCTTCGGCGCTGCGCTCGCTCAGTTCCTCATCTCGATTTATGGCGGCTATTTTGGCGGCGGCATCGGTTTTCTGATGGTCGCGGCGCTGACCTTCGCGGGCCAGACCGCGCGCGTCGCCAGTTCGACCAAGAATGTGTTGGCCGGCGTCATGAACGCTTCCGCGGTGCTGATTTTCCTGTTCTCGCCGGACTTGCATTGGCCCGAGGCGCTGGCGACCTCGCTCGGCGCGATTCTCGGCGGCGTGCTTGGCGCGCGCGCGTTACGCCACATCGACGAGCGGTTTTTGCGCATGCTTGTGGTGACGATCGGCGCGGCGCTGACGATAGGGTTGTTTTATAGGGCGCGGTGAACGCGTTAACCCTACATCAGAACTCGCGCTTTACCTGAAATTAAGGCGCTCCCGCCTAGCCTGTTCGCGACCACGCGCGGGCCGGAGGCCTGTTCATGATGAATGGCGCATCGAATTCCGTCGACAGACTTCCGCTGGCGTCGTTTCGGCCAGAGAGCGCCGACCCGGAAATCGCGACTGGCGACGCCGTGGCGACGATCCGGCGTTGGACCCAGGACTTTGCGATGAGCGATCATCCGCGACTGGGGCGGGAGGGCCATGTCTGTCCCTTCACGTCGTTCGGGGCGCGCATCGACACGCTACGTTTTGGCGCCAGCGACGCGACGGCGCGCGACGCTGTTCGCGTCCGGCGCGAATTATTGGGCGCGTTCGCGCAATTCGACGAGATTCCGCACCCTAGCAACATGGGCGTTTATCGCGCCGTTCTGATCGGCTTTCCAAATTGCGCCGATGAAGCGGGCGTGCGGATGCTGTCGCGCGTGCAAAAAAGCCTTCGACTCACCTCGTTCACGCGCGGGCGGATGATCGGCGTATTCTACCCCAATGCGCCGGAGCCCGGCCTTTGGAACAAAGATTTCCGTCCTTTGCGCGCGCCGCTTCCGCTCGTGGTGATCCGCTCGCTGGTGGCCGCCGACTTCGCCTTCGTATTGCGTCACCCGCTGCTCGCGCCCGCCTATTTCTACAACTTCCCGCTCGCCGGCGCTCGTCGGTTGGCCGAATTGACCATGAGAAAGGCGTGAGTTCCATGGCGGCGGCCTTCGCGCCCAGATTTTCCGTGGCGCGCGTCATGACCGGCGAGACGGAGAGTGGCGCGCTCGCGTCCGAAAGCTCCCGCTGCCTTTCGGTCGTCACGGACCGATCCGGCTTCGACGCTCTCGAAGCGGAATGGACGGCTCTGTTTGAGCGGGCCGGCCGCCCCGAGCAGGTGTTTCAAACATTCGGATGGCTCTCCTGCTGGGCCGATCATTATCTCGACGATTCGATGGCCTTGCGGATCGTGCTCGGGCGCCGCGACGGGCGAATGGTCATGGTTTGGCCCCTTGTCGAAACGCGTGGGCCCGTCGGCTTTTCGAAGCTTGCGTGGATGGGCGCGCCAGTCGGCCAATACGGCGACGCGCTGATCGAGCCCGGCCCGACGGCCGAGAGCGATCTCGACGCGGCTTGGCGCATGGTTCGGTCTTCGAAAGTCGACGCGATGACTCTGCGCAAGGTCCGCCGCGACTCCAATGTCGCGAGTCTGCTGGAGCGAGAGACCTTGACCTGCGAGCGGACGCAGGCGCCCTTCGCGCGATTCGCTGGCGAGCTGGATTTCGTGGCGGCGCGGTCGCGGCGTTCAACCAAGACGCAATCGTCTCGCCGGCGTCTTTTGCGCAGGCTGAAGGAGACTGGCGACATCACCTTCGAGAGCGGGGTTGTCGGCGCGTCCGCGCAGGCTCTGATGCGCCAAGCCTTCGCGATGAAACGCGCTTGGCTGCTGCGGCGCGGGCTCTATTCGGGGCCGGTCGAGAGCCCTGCGATGCTGGCGTTTTTCCTCGATTTCGTCGCGCGCGCGCCGAGTCAGGCGACGGCGCTGATCGACGCGATCAGCCGCGAGGGCGAGGCCGTATCGGTTGGCGTGACCATCGCCTGCAAGGGGGTCGGCTTCGGTCACATCCTCGCGCACGATCCCGATTGCGAGAAGCAGGGCGCCGGCGTCCTGCTCGCCGAGCATCTGATGAAGACGGGATTTGAACGCGGCTTCGAGCGTTACGACATGCTCGCGCCCTACGACGCCTATAAAAGCGAATGGGCGGATGACGCCGCGCCGGTCGCCGATTATGTCTTGGGCTTTACTCTGCGTGGAAGAATTTTCGCTCGGGTCTGGAGCAGCAAGGCGCGAGGGCGGATCAAGGCGGCGTTGAAGAAAATGCCGGCGCGCCTGGGGCGCGTCGTCTGGCCGCTGGCGCGCAAGATTTTGCGAAATCAGGCAGGTTAATCCTTGTTCGCATTGTCTCGCTCGGATGCATCGTTCACATGGAACGACGCGGCGGCGTCCTCCGCGCGTTTTTTCAACTCGGCGCAACACATGCTTAACGCGAAGGCGGCGGCAAGTTTTCTCGCCGTGGCTAGATTTTCTCCAAAACCGACTTCCGTGTCGTAGAGCGCGCCGAAACCGCTCCACGCCATTACCTCCTGGCCGAGCGAACGACCGCCGCATCGACGCTCGAAGAACGTAATCTGTTCGGCGGCGAGCCACTTTGCCCATTCGGACGCGGATTGATTTTTATGGGTTTCGAAAAACAAAATCCATTTTCGTTTCGCGGCTTGATAATGCTCGAAAATTTTGCTGTCGCCGTGCAAGAGCCCCTCGAGTGTGTAATGCATTGGGCTTCTCCCTTACGCTTTTCGGCCGTATGTGCGTCGGAGTCGGCGGTCGATGGAAATCTGGCCTTGGGAATCCTTCGCGCGGTCGCTTTTAATTTGGCTTCCGGTCGAGACTTGGGCAGCGTTTCGGCCGCATGATCTCACATCTGTTAGGCCGCGCATGACGGCAAGCGCCAAAAGACGCGCCGTCGTCAAATATGGCCGCGGCCTTCGCGCCGGCGTTTTTCTCGCGAATTTCCCACGGCGGGCTTGTCCGCGCGCGGGGTGCGCGAAACACTTCAGGCCCGCTTGATGACCCTCAGCGGGCCGCTTTTTCGATTTCCGGAATCAGCGTCTCAGCCAAGCCCTGCGGCGACAGCGGCCCGACGAACTTATAGGCGACGGTTCCGTCGCCTTTGACGATAAATGTCTCGGGAACGCCGTAGACGCCGAAGTCGATCGCCGCGCGGCCCGAAGTGTCCGCGCCTATCGCCGCATAGGGGTCGCCGTCCTCGCTCAAGAATTTTACCGCGTTGGCCGGCTCGTCCTTGTACGAAATCCCGTAAAGGCGCACGCCCTTGTCCTTGAGCGCGGGATCGCGCGCCAGCGCCATCAAAGTCGCGTGCTCGACATGGCAGGGCGCGCACCAGGACGCGAACACGTTGACGATGCTGACGTGACCCTCGCGCAGATTCGCGTCGCTGAGTCCGGGAACGCCGGCGAGTCCGATCACCGCCGGCAGAGCGAACGGCGGCGCCGGCCGGCCGATCAACGGCGACGGTAGACGCGACGCGTCGCCGGCGAAGAGGCGTAGCAAAAACAGCCCCGCCAAAAGGACGAAAACGCCAAGCGGCAGCAAGCGCAGCAGCGAGTTTTGCCGCGGCGCGTCTGGCTCGATGGACTCGCTCAATCGCTCTCTCCGTCAATGCTTTGCAGTCGCGCCAGTTCGGCGAGCAGGCGTCGATGTTCGGAGACGACGCGCCAGACGACCGAGCCGACGATCACGACGGTGATCCCGTAAGCGATCAAAATATAGGGCCAATGCGCGTCGCCGTTCATTGGGCGGCCTCCAGCGCGTCGCTCTCTCCGGCTCGAACCGCCAGTTGCGTCAGCCGCGCGATGCGGCGGCGCAGGATTTCATTGCGCAGCGCCATCAGATGTAGCGTCAGGAACAAGGCCGAGGCGCCGAGCGCCATGATTAGCAGCGGCCACAGCATCGAGCCCGAGATCGTCGAGCCGCCCGCGCGAAACACCGACGCCGGCTGGTGCAGCGTGTTCCACCAGTCGACCGAAAATTTGATGATCGGAATATCGATCAGACCGACCAGCGTCATGATCGCCGCGACACGCGCGCCGCGCGGCGTGTCGTCCATCGTTTGGCGAATGGCGATGATGCCGAGGTAGAGCAGAAATAGCACGAGGTAAGAAGTCAGTCGCGCATCCCAGACCCAGTAGGTTCCCCACATCGGTTTGCCCCACAGCGAGCCGGTCACGAGGCAAACGAAAGTGAAGACCGCCCCCAGCGGCGCCGCCGTCTTCTGCGCGGCGTCGGCCAGAGGATGGCGCCACACCAGAACGCCCAGCGAGGCCGAGGTCATCACGATATAAGCAAACATGCCGAGCCAGGCCGCCGGCACGTGGATGTACATGATCCGCACGGTCTCGCCCTGTTGGTAATCGGGCGGAACCAGGAAGAAGGCCGCGAACAGGCCGACGCCGAGCAACAGCGTCGCCGCGGCGCCGAGCCAGGGCAATACCCGGTCGGTCAGCGCCATGAAGCGCGTCGGGTTCATATAGTCGAGGAAGTTCGCCAACTCGTCACTCACGCCAAGCGCGGGGAAAATCCCTCCCCCCGCGCGCGGGGGAGGGGGAGCACGCGTTTAGTTCGCGGATTTTTCCGTCTTGCCGGCGGCGGCGTCCTTGGGGGGCGTCGTCGGCGCCATAACCTGCGCGCGCGGCTTGCCGTGCAGAAGCTCGACGGCGGCGATCAGCTGCTTGTCCTTCTTTTCGTCCGGCGGGACATAGGCTTGCGAACCGGTCTTCTCGTCGTCGCCGTTTTTGAGATGGCCCTTCAACGAGGCTTCGCCCTTGGTGTCGTCCTTGCCCTTCAACTCGTCCGGCACGTCCTGCAACAGGTTGATGTCGGGATCGATGCCCTTGGCCTGGATCGACCGGCCCGACGGCGTGTAATAACGCGCGGTGGTCAGTCGCAGCGCGCCATTGGAGCCGCCGAGCGGGATGATGGTCTGCACCGAACCCTTGCCGAAGGAGCGCGTGCCGATCAGCGTGGCGCGCTTATGGTCCTGCAAGGCGCCGGCGACGATTTCCGAGGCCGAGGCCGAACCGCCGTTGATCAGAACCATCACCGGCTTGCCCTTGGAAAGGTCTCCGCCCGGACGCGCGTTGTAGCGCTGGGTTTCGTCGGCGTTGCGCCCGCGCGTCGAGACAATCTCGCCGTGGTCGATGAATTCGTTGACCACCTGGATCGACTGGTCGAGCAGACCGCCCGGATTGTTGCGCAGATCGATGATATAGCCCTTGAACTTGTCGGCCGGAATCTCCTGCTGGAACTTGAGCATCGCCGCTTTGAGACCGTCCGCCGTCTCTTCGTTGAACTGGGAGATGCGGACGTAGCCGATGTCTTCGTCCTGCTTATGCGACTTCACCGACTTGATGTGGATTTCGTCGCGCGTGAGTTTCACGTCGATCTTCTGCTTGTCCTTGCCGCGCAAGATCGTCAGCTTGACCGTGGTCTTCACGGCGCCGCGCATTTTCTCGACGGCCTGATTGAGCGTCATCCCCTGCACGCTCTCGTCGTCGATGCCGGCGATCAGATCGCCCGATTGGATGCCGGCGCGCGAGGCGGGGGTGTCGTCGATCGGCGACACCACTTTCACGAAACCGTCCTCTTGCGTGACCTCGATGCCGAGACCGCCGAACTTGCCCTCGGTCTGGGTCCGCATATCCTTGAAGCCCTTGGCGTCGAGGTAGCTGGAGTGCGGATCGAGCGACGTCAGCATCCCGTTGATCGCGGCCTCGACCTTCTTCTGCTCGTCGGGCTTTTCAACATAATCGGTGCGCACCGTATCGAAGATGTCGCCGAACAGGCTCAAATTCTTATATGTGTCGGCCGGCGCCGCATGGGCCGGCCCGCCGATCAGCGCGCGCGCC
>JBAUVQ010000329.1:0-12158 GCA_049583305.1 Methylocystis sp. | reverse complement strand
GGTCGCCCACCTCGGGGCTCGCCGCCAGCAAGTCGACGATCGCGCTCCGCTCGTCCTCGCTCATCAGCTTTTCGGCGCGAGAGAGGTAGAGTTGAGTCTCGGCGACGGCGTGCAGTGGCTTGGTCACACGCCTCTTATGCCCCAAAGGGGCATTTTTTGCAAGCGGTATTCAATATAGTGCATCACAATAAAACGGTCGTTTGAATAAGCTGCCGAAGCCCCAAAAGGGTATCTTTTTGGGGTTTTCCGCGCCTTCCGAGAGAGACCTCACCGGCCTCTCCAGGTAGCCTTGGCCGGCCCTCTGGGCCTAGTCGACTGTCGTAGAGCATTGATTTTCAGTTTCTTTTTGGTGCGGCGGGCCGCCTGCATGCTAAATTCACTTCGAAATTGAGAGATTTTTAGGTCGATCTATGACGGAAGTAAAAGCTATGATAGCTTCTTTAAGGCATCCAGATAGCATCAGAATCAGATGATTATGACAGACTTCCAGATCCCCAATCCGTTCCCTTGGACGCCTTTAGTCGGCCCTCTCGCGGCCGCGGAGGACGCTTTGGCGCGCCTCGATGAGCGCTTGGCCAGGAGTACGATCAAAGACGGGTGGATCGCGAGAACACATTTTTCGGACGCGGCCGACAGTTTATGGCTCGCTGGCGAATTGGTCCATGTCGAGGACCTTGTTCTTCACGATGCGCATATGGACGTTCGCGCACCGACCCACGAAGTCACCCGCGCCCACGCAATCTTGCGGGCGCGCCGTCGCGTCGCTGAATCGAAGCCGGGATGGGCGTTGTCGCCCATCGGGCTGGGGACTCTTCGCGGTCGCTCTCGCGGCATTCAGACCCGCTTACAAGGCCAGGGAGGAGCGACTCGGAATGGGGACGACGAGGAGGATGAGATAGATGTTGCCGAGTGGGACCCGAGCGGGGATCAGGACGCTCTGGTCGAGGAGATGGCCGAGATAGACGTCGTCCTGGCGAGAAGCGAACGGGTGCTCGCCGGCAACGTAAGGCAAGGCGAAAAGGACCCACTGGTTTACGACATCGATTGGGACGAGGACGAGCGGCTGGCCGAATGGAACGCCGCCGTCGGTTCGACGGCAGAATTTCCTCCGATCCTCGCCGCTGCAATCGCGCTCGACGCGTGGGAGGCGATCGAGCCCTTGCAGCACGCCGCCTGGCTCAGCCAAATTCTTACAGCTGCGCTCCTGCGCGACCGCGGGAAAACGCGCGCGCACTTGTTTTGCTTGAACACCGGACTTCGCTCCATTCCGCGCGAAAAGCGTCGCGCATCGACGCGGGAGCGGCGACTAGTTTCCTTTATCGAAGCCATCGGCGCCGCAGCCGAACGCGGTTTGCAGGATCACGATCGCTGGCTTCTGGCGCGCCGCCAACTCGAGAGAAAGCTCGTTGGCCACCGTTCAACTTCGAAACTCCCGGCGCTGATTGAGCTCGTCATGTCCCGCCCAGTCGTGTCCGCCGGAATGATAGCCAAAGAGCTTTCAGTCACGTCGCGCGCTGCGCAGAATCTCGTAGCTGAACTTGGAGTGCGTGAAACGACCGGGCGGGGTCGCTATCGAGCGTGGGGCGTTTTCTAGGGAGGACCCTGGACATCCGCCATGCGGCCCGACCACACGCCGCCACGCCCTAGACCCAATGAAACCGAGGCGATTGCCGGGGCCACATCGCGCACGGGTCCCTGCGGGCAGTAATTCCGCGCAATCCACGCTCAGGAACGTGTCATTCAAAGCCACCGGGCATTCTATATCAGGACCGCTTTCGGGAACTCTGCCGCCAGGTGATCTATGAAAACGCGGACCGATGGCAGAAGACCCCGCCTGTAGGGAATGAGCGCCGTGATCGTGGAATCGCCAGCAAGCCACGTGGGCAACACCCGCCGCAATGCGCCCGAGCGAAGGTCCTCGCGACAGACGTAGCCGGGCAGCGCAACAACACCGAGGCCGACGATCGCCGCCTGTTTTAGGCCGATCATGTCGTCGCTCAAGAGCCGGGGCGTCAATCGCATGACCACCTCGTCCTTCGCCTGGCTCGAATGACGAAGCCGCCAAACGGGGGCAACCCCCGTGCGCATCATGAAGAGCGCCGGGTGGTTGCGAAGATCTTCGGGCGTTTGCGGCGCTTTGTTCACATCGAGATATGCCGAGCCCGCGAACAGGTACCAGGGCGCTGGTGCTAGCGTTCGCTGCACGAGCGTCGAATCCGGGAGTGGGTCCGAATGGGCTCTGATCGCGACATCGTAGTTCTCGCCGACGATGTCGACATTCTGGTCGGTCGCATGCGCGACGATATTGACCTTGGGATAGCGGACCCGAAAGTCCGCCAAGATGTCGCGCATCGCGAACTGCACCGGTCGGTTCACTCAGCCGATGGCGTAGAGCAGTCTCAGCTAGTTCGGCCTCGCGCAACATCACCACCGCGTGGCGATAGAATTCCTCGCCGGCGTCGGTCATGGCGAACCGCCGTGACGTGCGGTTGAGCAGCCTGACCCCGAGGTTGGTCTCAAGTTGCTGGATGCGATGGCTCAATGTCGATTTCGGAATTCGTAGCGTCCGGCCCGCGGCCGTGAACCCGGCACGATCGACGACCTGCACGAAATAGAAGAAGTCGTTCAGATCCAGCAACGCGCCTCCATAGTCCATCCCATTGGACGCTGAGTTGCGAGTTTGCCAACTTCTCGGCCGATAGTCCAGCAACTATGTCGTAACGCGTCGCGACCGACGATCGCGGCTCGAACGCACGAGGCGCGTCCGGAATTTCACTGACGCCGAAATGGAGCGTCGTCAATTCCTTCAATCAACGGTGCTTGGCGCCGCCACGACATGCTCGGCATCGCACCGCCGGCCGCAGCCACAACTCCTCTTTCCCTTCTGCAGGAGAATGTCATGTTCAGCCCAATCCGCCCATACGAGCCGCTGACAACTGAAAACAGCGCGCTCGTTCTCGTCGACCACCAGATCGGCCTCATGACCGGGGTTCGCGACTATTCGACCGGAGAGTTGAAGCACAACGTAGTGGCGCTGGCCAAGGCGGCCGAAGCTCTGAAATTGCCGATCATCGTCACCACCACCGCGCGCGACAGCATGTGGGGTCCGACCTTTCCGGAACTCGTGGAGGCGCTGCCTGGCGTGCCGATCATCGACCGCTCGTCGGTCAACGCGTTCGACGATCCAAAAGTCTCTGACGCCATCACGGCGACCGGCCGCGAGAAGCTGATCTTCGCGGGCATCTCCCTCGAAGTCTGTGCGGCTTTTCCCGCCATCACCGCGATTGGCAAGGGCCTCGACGCATATGTGGCCGTCGATGCGTCCGGAACCTTCAGCGAGACCAAGCGACAAGTCGGTGTTCTCCGCATGCTGCAGGCTGGCGTGATCCTCTCCGACTACGCCACGCTGATGGTGGAAATCTTGAAGGACAATGCGCGGCTGGAGGCCGGCGCCGTCTACGGCGCCATGGACATGCCCTGGGCTAAGCTCGTGGGGCAGATCGCGCAGGCCTATGGCAAGTAAGCAGTGCGCCGGTCGGCTCCGGCCGGGAATCTGGGTTAAGTTGTTGCCCTCGTAGTAGGGCCGAGGCTCCTACCGAAGGCAGGAAGGAGGAGAAGATGAACGCATGAGCATACTCATTGACTTGTACCGGTGCCGGTTTGCGACGCAGGATCGAACCCGCTACGCATACGCTCTATATGCAGGTGGTCGAGCCGCACTGTTGCAGAATTTTGGGAGCGGCGCATGCCCGAGGAAGTCAAAAAAACGGCATTCGTCTTTGCAGGAGGCGGCAGCCTCGGGGCAATCCAAGTCGGCATGCTCCGAGCTCTCGCCGCGAATGGCGTCACCGCCGACATGGTGGTCGGCTCCAGCGTCGGCGCCATCAATGGCGCGTATTATGCCGGAGCGCCTACGGCGGAAGGCGTCGAGCGTTTGGCGGAAATTTGGTTGAGCCTGCGTCGGGAGGACGTATTTCCCGTTACGTGGCGCACGATGCTTACGTTTTTAGTGCGACGTGACTTTCTGGTTCCGGCCGATGGCGTGCGTTGGCTTGTCGACACGTACCTTCCTTATCGTGATTTGGAAGACGCCAAGCTCCCCGTGCACGTCGTTGCGACGGATCTATTGTCAGGCGCGCCCGTGGTGCTCTCGAAGGGTTCCGCGGCGCAAGCGATTGTAGCCTCGACCGCCATCCCTGCCGCTTTTCCGCCGGTAAAGCTGGAGCGCCGCTACCTCGCCGACGGCGCGATCACCTGCAACACGCCGGTTACGGTGGCTGTAGGGCTGGGCGCACGTCGACTTGTCGTGCTACCGACCGGCTACGCCTGCGCTCTAGAAACGCCTCCGCAGGGCGCCGTCGCCTCCGCCTTGCATGCGCTGACGTTGCTGATCGCGCGTCAACTATTGAATGAACTCGGCGCGCTCGCTCCTGAAATCGACTTTTGTGTAGCGCCGCCGCTTTGTCCGCTGCTCAATTCGCCCTATGATTTTGCGGCGACGGGCGAACTTATTGATCGCGCTGCAGAGAGCACGAATGCATGGATCGCGGGTGGCGGATTAACGCGGCGGGAAATTCCCCATCAGATGATCACGCATAAACACAAACATGGATGACGTTGGGCCTTGCTTGCGTCAAGGGATTTTGCGCTATCAACTGCAGTCAAAGTGTCGATTGGCACTTCAATGCGGGACTCTGGAAGTTCGACGGGTATTCGGCCATTTTATTTGGGATTCTGGGGTTCCGGTCTCGATTGAAATGACAAGGCAATGCAAGGGATTGTCTGGGCTGAACCGATAGAACGGTCCAAAACGGCAGAGTCGACCGGTCGATCATTAGAAGAAAGCAACCCTTTCATCGCGATGAAGTCCTGTGGCTTTACAACGAATGCAGCGTCTTTTCGCTGGCGCAGGGGCATTGCCGCCGACTCTCGCGCAACTCTATGCGCGCCGCCAGTCGCGGATTCGCGCCGCCCCCGACGCCGCGGTGATGCCGCCCGAGGCGCAGCCCTCGCTTTTCGACTTCTGACGAAACCAACCACGGCGGCCTGCGCCGTCGCGCCGACCTGTTGCGCGGCAGCTACCATCGCGTCTGCCCACGGGGCTAGACCAGCCATGCCGCGCGCGTTCCCCCCTTGCCGGGGTCGACTCGTAGCGGTTTTTTATCGCGTCTGCGTTACCCACCGAAAGCTCTTGGGCAGGATTGCCAACTTTCCGATGCAGCCTATCATTGATTCAGCGGGTACGAAGTCGTGCTGCAACCAGCGTAAGCGAAACAACGCTTGGAAGCAGGTGATGTTCGAGTGTTCGTCGTCAGAATATTGGAGACAGAAGGCTGCGCGATTTAGTCTCGCTCGTCTATTTCCGCGACGCCCGGCGCTACGCGGTCACGAGATAAATTCCGCGGATAGAAGAAGGAAAAGGAGTGAACGAGCATGCGTCATTACATCACGCGGTTGTGCCGACTCTCCGCTTATGTGTTTAGGCGGAGCGTCTTCTCGGTGGGGCTTGGATTCTGTATGATCTCCAGCGTGGTTGCTGATGATATTGCTGTTTCCGAGCAAAGCTTTGACTGCATCCTTGAGTGGCCAAAAATCAGGAATACGCGCATCAAGCACTCCGATCCGGAGAAGTTGAAAGAGGCAATGCGTATCTTCGGAGACAGCGTACCGGACAAGGAGTATCCCGTCGGCACCATCCTGCAGCTCGTTCCTTTTGAAGCAATGGTGAAGCATCCGCGTGAGACGTTTCCCAAAACGAACGGTTGGGAGTTTTTCGCTTTGGACGTTTCGGCGGCAGGCGCCAAGATCCGAGATCGTGGAGACAACGTCGTCAATCTCTCGCAAGGGGTAACGTGTCTAAGTTGTCATCAGCCCGCAGCCAGGTACGACTTTGTGTGTGAAAAAGGACACGGTTGCGCTCCTATACCATTCGATGATCAGAAGCTTGCTCAGCTTCAGAGAGCCGACCCTCGTTGCGCCAAGAGGTGAGAGATGGGGAGCACCAAAAGTGTTTAACCTCGCCACTTCTGTTGCCGAGTCGATCCCTTCGATGAACTCACAATTCGCCGTCATCTCGACGCCAATGGCGTAAAGGCCGGACTAGCTGGCTTCCGTTACGGCGCCGAAGCGAACGATCCTAGATCTATGTCGCAGCCCCGGAGAGGAACGGTGTCGAACTCGGGGGCCCACCAGGGGTGGCTAACCATTCTATTTCTATCGAGGCGAGCGTTCAAAGGCTGTGCCTTCGGGGAGTTAACAAAGCATAGGCGCTTGACGCTTGTTTGGCGGGCGCTAGCCTAAGGTAGCACTGGCGAAGCGCTTCGCGGCCGTGGTGAGTGCAATGAGCTGGATGCCCTCTAACGACCCGGTTCTGGGGGACACTAAGTCATGCGACGCGCTGGAACTCGCGATCATTCCGCGCGTTCGCGATCTTGGCGGGTTTGAAGTGCGCAGAGCGTTGCCGTACGCGCGGCGTCAAATGGTCGGGCCCTTCATCTTCTTGGATCATTTCGGTCCGATGCAGTTGATGGCCGGCCAAGGCATGGACGTGCGACCGCATCCTCATATTGGACTTGCCACAGTCACTTATTTGTTCGACGGCCGCATTCTTCATCGAGACAACGAAGGGAATGTCCAAGAAATCGCGCCTGGCGCCATGAACTTGATGACGACGGGACGCGGGATTGCGCATTCCGAGCGAACCCCGCCCCTGCAGCGCGCCACGGGGCATCGGCTTTTTGGGTTGCAGAGCTGGATCGCTTTGCCGGAGTCTGACGAAGAGAGGCCGCCGTCATTCCAACATTATGACGCGGAAGTGTTGCCGACGGTCGAAAACAAAGGCGTCCAGGCGCGCATCATCGCCGGTTCGGCGTTCGGAATGACCGCCCCTGTCAAGACATACTCCCCTTGGTTCTACGTCGAAGTCCGGCTCGAAAAAGGCTGCGTCGTTCCCCTCGACGCCGATCACGAAGAGCGAGCGATTTACGTAATCGATGGTGAGATCGAGATCGCCGGGCAGCGCTTCGGAGGTCCTCGACTGCTGATCTTTCGGCCAGGAGATCCCATAAACGTGCGCGCGGCAAGCCCTGCGCTCATGATGTTTCTTGGCGGCGCGACGATGGACGGTCCGCGTTACCTTTGGTGGAACTTCGTATCGTCGCACAAGGAACGTATCGAGCAGGCCAAGAACGATTGGAAAACCGGCCGCTTTGCTCCCGTTCCGCAGGAAACGGAATTCATTCCTTTACCGGAAGGTTAAACGCCGCAGCAGGGATCGTTCGACCGCCAGTTGATTGCTGATCCTTCGTGCGCTGGCGCCGACCTGGGATTCTTGCTGGCGCCGGGATGTGCAGGTCTGAATATCTGGCTCAGACCGTCAGCATTATGTCTGAGCGTGTCTATATCGGAAAACCGCTTCCCATATATTTTAGGCCCATTCGTTAGGAGAGAGCGATGGCGAACACCGAGCAAGCGATTTGGTTGGTCGCGGGCGTCCGTACGCCATTCGTCGGCGTCGACGGACCGCTCGCGCATCGGGACTCATTGGGCTTGTCGGTCCCCGTGGCGCAGGCGATGGCGCAACGGACAACTGGCACAATTGATTTCGCCGTGTGGGGGGCGGTGACGGTCAATCTCGCTTACGCCAATCTGGCGCGTGAGGTGTGGTTCAACGCCAAGCTCGATCCGCATGTCCCAACTTTCACGACGGTCATGCAATGCAGCACCAGCATGGTGGGCGTTTTCGAAGCGGCCGGAATGCTGCGCGCTGGCGGCCCGTCTCTGGCGATGGTGGGCGGCGTCGAAAGCATGAGCAGGATCCAGATTGGGCTGGGGCAAAATCTTTCTGTCTGGCTGCGGCGCATCGCCGGCGCACGAAGCTTGTCGCAGCGGTTGGGGCTTTTGCGAGGGCTTCGCCCCTCCGACGTCCGACTCTTTGTGCCACAAGTGAACAATCGCGTCACTGGACGCAGCATGGGCGAGCATACCGAGGACATGGCCAAGAGCTGGAGCATTTCTCGCGAGGCCCAAGACGAACTCGCATTGCGCAGCCACCAGAGCGCGGTTGCGGCGCAGGATCGTGGCTTCTTCGTCGATTTGATCCTTCCCGTCGACGGCGTGACGAAGGACAGTTTCCCGCGCCGCGATACGTCTATGGAGAAGCTCGCCAGATTGAAACCCGCCTTCGATCGCTCGAGCGGACGCGGCACGCTCACCGCCGGCAATAGTTCGCCGTTGACGGACGGCGCGGCGGCGATATGGGTCGCCACCACGGAGGGCCTCCGGCGTTTATCCGAGGCGACGCCGCATGTGCGCCTGGTCGATTTCGAAATGGCGGCGATCGACATTTTCAACGAAGGGTTGCTCATGGCGCCGGTGTCCGCCATCCCGCGCTTGCTGGCGCGACACGGACTGAAGTTCGACGACGTCGCGCTCTGGGAAATTCATGAAGCTTTTTCGGCGCAGGCGCTCTGTCACATCAAGGCCCTTGAAGATGAAAGCTTCGTACGGGAAAAGGCTGGCGTCGCGCACGATTTCGGACGCTTTCCGCGCGATCGGATGAATCCGAATGGCGGCAGCGTGGCGCTTGGCCATCCCTTCGCCGCCACGGGCGCACGCATCCTAAGCCAAGCCGTGAAGGAACTGGCTGCAATGCCCAAGGGCAGCCGCGCTATCGTCAGCATTTGCGCAGACGGTGGCCTCGGCACGGTCGCGCTGCTGGAGAATTGACACGCCGGACAATGTTGCCGTTTTCTGAAATCGCCGGGCATGGGTTACTCCCTCACGCCTGCGATCAGTGCGGCTCTACCACGATGACAACAGACTCACACGATTCAACATCTTTACAAACCGGCACTAAAGCGGTGTAACTGAATGTGCGGCGAAAAATTGCATCCTCAAACCTAATGCCACGTGGACTACTTCGTGACGACAACTCTTTGCCCGTCCCGTAAGTCGGCGGGCGGGTCGAGCGCGATCGTTTCGCCACCGGCAAGGCCGTCTTTGACTTCGACAGTCACGCCAAAGTCCCGCGCGATGACGATCTGCCTCATTGTCACCATCCCGTCTTCGCCAACGACGGCGACCTGTGTTCCCTCCGCGCGAAAGATGATGGCTTGTGCGGGCACGGTGGTCAGAGGCTCGGAGCGCGGAATTTCGAATTTGACTCGCACGAACAGGCCAGGACGAAGTTCCGAACGGGGATTCGGCACGTCGATTTCCACCAGCAGCGTGCGGGTTGAGGCTTCGAGCGAGGCGGCGTTGCGCGAAATGCGCGCCGGAAAAGTGCGTCCGGTCATCTCCGGCACATAAACTTGCGCCTCCTGTCCGTCAGCCAGCCCGATGACGTCCGATTGCGGCACCGTCGCTTGCACGCGCAACGTGTCGTCGCGCGCCATTGCATAGAGCGGCGTTCCAGAGGCGGCGTCCGCGGTGACGAGATCGCCGGTGTCGACGTTGCGCGCGGTGACGACGCCGTTGAAGGGCGCCGTCACGCGCTCGAATTCGATGAGTTGCTGTAATCGATCAACGGTGGCCTGCTGCGCGACGATATTGGCTTTGGCGACTTCGACGTTTGCTTGCGCGGCGGCGACATTGGCCGTCGTCACTTGAAAGTTGGCCTTGGCCTTGTCGTAATTCTCCTTGCTCTCGTAATTGTTTTTAACCAAGACGGCGTAGCGATCGAGAGTCACCTTCGCGAGCGTGAGATTGGCCTTGACCTGTTCGACCTGCGCTTGAGCCTGTGAAAGTTGCGCTTTGACCAGTTGCAGTTGCGCCTTGGCCTGCGCCAATTGCTGATCGAGATCGGGCGCAGCGATGCGCGCCAGCAATTCACCTTTCTTGACCTTCCAGCCGATGTCGGCGCGGCGTTCCGCGATATAACCCGTCGCCCGCGCAAAGAGCCTGGCCTGCTCGATCGCCAGCGTCTGACCGGGCAGCTCTAGGTGGAGCGCTCCCTCCTTGCGCGTGATCGTGGCGACGTGCACGCGCACGCCGCCGCTTTGCGCCTCCAGCTGGTAGCTCTGCGTCGCACGATCGAGGCTGAAATGGCGAAACGCGCCCCAGGCGAGGACGAGGAGGAGGAGCGCCCCGGCAAGGAAGAAGGGCGTTTTTGATATCCGTCCCGGCGCGCCGACCCGGACGCCGGAGGTCTGCGGCTCGGTCGTTTGCCGGGGTGTGGGTTGCGAGAGTCCGCTCATAGGTAATCCTCCAGAGTCTTGATCGCGCCCGTTCGCAGGATCGAATAGAGGAAGGGCGCGAAGAGCAGCGTCGAGCACGTGCCGAACAGGATTCCGCCCATGACCGCGCGCGCAAGCGCCGCATTCTGTTCGGCGCCGTCGCCGAGTCCGAGCGACATTGGCAAGAGGCCGACAAGCATCGCCGCCGCCGTCATCAGCACCGGACGAACGCGCGTCATGCCCGCGGTGATCGCCGCTTCCTGCGCCGTGCAGCCGGTCTCCTCTCGGAGTTCGCGCGCGAAAGTCACGAGCAGAATCGAATTGGCCGAGGCGACCCCGACCGACATGATCGCGCCCATCAGCGACGGGATCGAGATTGAGGTTCCGGTGACGAAGAGGCTCGCGACGATGCCACAAAAGGCCAGCGGCAAGGCCAAAATGACGACGAAGGGATCGCCCCAGCTCTGGAAGTTCACCACCATCAAGAGATAGACGAACACCATCGAGGCGAGAAGCCCGAGACCAAAGTGCTGGAACGCCTGATTCTTGCTCTCGATTTGGCCGCGCAAGCTAAGGGTGTTGCCCGGTCGCATTTCGCCCTCGTATTTCGCGATGATCTTGCGCAGATCGGCTTCGACCGAGCCGAGGTCGCGATCCTGCAGATTGGCGTAGATGTCGTAAGTCTGCAGCGTGTTGAAATGCGTCGCGACGGCGGGTTCGATGCCGCGCTCCAATTTGACGACATTGCTCAGGAGATCGACACGCCCGCCGGAACCCCCATTGACGCCGAGAATCGGCGTGTTGTCGAGCGCGCTCACCGAGGAGAGACGGTATTCGGGCGTCTGCACCGAGACCTGATAAGGAATTCCCGATTGCGGATCCGCCCAAAAATTCGGCGCGACCTGAAACGACGAGCTGAGCGAAACGTTGACGTTGTTGGCGATCTGCGACTGCGTGATGCCGAGCTCCTGCGCGCGCACCCGGTCGACATCGACGTAAAAATCGGGCGCGTCCAGGATTTGATGGATGTGCGCGTCGACGAGGCCCTTGACGCCCTTCACATCGGCCAGAAGCCTTCGCGCGACGCCCTGGTTGTGCGCCACATCCCGACCCGAGATGCGCAGCGCGACCGGCGCCGGCACGCCGAAATTGAGAATTTGCGTGATCATGTCGGCGGGCTGGAAATAGAAGACGCCGGCGGGAAAGCGCGCCGCCAGCGTTTGCCGCAGACGCTTCATGTAGTCACGCGTCGGCGCATGCCCCTCTTTCAGCGAAATCATGATCTGACCATCGTTGTAACCGACGATGGAGCCGTCGCTGAAGGCGAAATTGTAGGTGATCTGCGGCAGACCGATGTTGTCCAGGATGAGTTCGCGTTCTTTTTCCGGGATGACCTCGCGTATGACGTCTTCGACTTCCTGAAAAAAGCGCTCGGTCTCCTCGATGCGCAGGCCCGAACGGGCGCGCGCATGCAGCGTCATCTGCCCCGCGTCGATTTGCGGATAATAGTCCTGGCCGAGAGAGACGAACAGCAAGGCAGTGAGCGCGAAGATGACACCCACGAAGCCGAAGGTGCGCAGCTTGTGGCGCAGCACGGCGCTAAGGAGCAAACCATATTGCGCGCGAAAGCGCTCGAAACGCCGTTCGAAGCCGCGCTGCGCGGACCACAGCACGCCGATGGGTCCGCCCCTCGGCGTCGATTCGACGCCCTTCGCCGCGCTGTGCGCTTCTTGCGAGAGCAGCATGTCCATGAGGATCGGGACCAGTGTGCGTGATATGATGTAAGAGGCCAGCATCGCGAAGACCACGGCAAGCGCCTGTTGTTACTCTGCACGAAAGCGTGAGAATACCCCATTTTCGGACGGTCGCTGCTGGAAATGGCGAGACCAAAACGGGCTTTCGTCGCGTATTTGCTGCAAATATGAGAATGAAGGATGGGCGTCGGCGAGCTGCTTGATCTTCACGGCGTCGAACCGAATGCTT
>JBAUVQ010000328.1:0-5865 GCA_049583305.1 Methylocystis sp. | reverse complement strand
TTCCCGCTACGACCCGCTCGGCCTGCCGCCCGCGCAACGCGCGCGCCGCGTGCAGGAGGAAGTCCGCCGCCGCCTCGGCCAGCCCGAGCGCCCGGCGGAGGAACTCGACTATCTGCAACGCCTGCTGCGGCGGTGAGTGTCGGGCGGTTCGTCCGCCGTCAAATCAGCTCGCCTTGCTCCCCGCCGGTTTCGCGGCCCGCCTTCTTCAAGCTCTCCGTGTGCCCGAATGGCGTCCGAGGCCGCTGCTCGGCGATGACCTCCGCCGCCGTAAGAATCTGGATGCGCGGAATTTTTTGGCCGCCGGTCTCGTAAATGCCGGCGGAGGCGGCTTCTTTCTCCATCTCGCGGGTCGGCTTGTTGAGCGTCAGGAATATGCCAAGCATCGCCTGCTCGCGCTCCATCACACCCTTTAGATCGTGAATGTCGCCGGATTTGGCCGCGCCGCCCTTGACGCTGACGATCGCGAATTGGGGCTGCTTGTCGGCGTCGCGGAAATGTAAATAGCCGTCTATGCCGCGATCCATGCCCTTTTTGCCGCCCCTATAGGGCTGGCCGCCGATGGTCGCGACGATCCACTTTTGAAACTCGTGCTTGTCGCGCTCGGCGAGGTCGCGCGCGCCCGCGAGGTCTTTCGGTACGCCGTAGACGTCAAAGCGCAGGCCGGGGAACGCTTGCCTAAGGCGGCGTTCGATCAACGCGACGGCGAGATGCGTGATGTCTATGCCGATCCACGGCCGCCCCAGTTTTTGCGCGGCGTGGACGGTGGTCCCGCAGCCGCAAAATGGGTCAAGCACGACATCGCCGGGGTTGGACGACGCGGCGATGATGCGTTCGAGAAGCGCGAGCGGCTTTTGCGTTGGATAGCCTAATCGCTCGCGCGCTGTCTGGTTGAGGCGATCTATATCGGTCCAAACGTCGCCCATGACGATGGTTCTGCCTTCGGGATCAAACGGCTCGGCGTCGAGCCGGCGCGGAAAGCCGCCATCTCTCGGCCAATGGATGAGATTTTCGGCCGCCCACTGTTCTCGTTGCTTGAACGAATTGGCCCAGTGGCGACCGTATTTGTTCGGATCGAATTCTCGCCAGGGCTTGCCACTATCACCTTCCTTGGTCGAGCCAGGCGCTGTCAATTCATAGGTCTGATACTTCTTTCCGTCGGCCCCGGTGATCAGGGTATGCGGGAGCTTCGCCTTGTCCGCCGGGGCTTTCAGGGAGTTGAAGGCGAAGTGATCAGTCTTCGCGAACTGCAGGATCACGTCATGCAATCGCGGCCATTTGCCCGTCGTTCCCCTCGCGTTCGTGCGCTTCCAGATGATTTCGGCGACAAAGTTTTCCTTGCCAAACACCGCGTCCAACAAAATCTTCAAATAATGGCTCGCCGTTGGATCGCAGTGCAGATACAGCGAACCCGTCGGCTTCAGAACCCGGTGCAATTCCATCAGCCGCACCGCCATCATCGCGAGATAGGCCATCATGTCGTTGTCGCCGAGCGCGCTCCGCATCGCCCGCAGCATCATCGACGCTTGCGAATTAGGTCCCTTCAGCACTTCGTCGAAGACGAGTTCCGCCGTGTCGTTCCAATGCCAGGTGTCGTCGAAGGCTTCGATCTGCGCCTTCGACCGCTCGCCGGCCGGGGATGCGAACAGGACATTGTAGCTGGCGTTGGAATTGAAGGGCGGATCGAGATAGATCAAATCGACGGATTCGTCGCCAATGCTCTCGCGCAGGACGCCAAGGTTATCGCCGTAATAGAGCTTGTTTTCCATGTTCCATGCGCCCCCCGGCAATTCCTCGAAACGCCCTCAATCCCCCCGATAGACGCAGCCCTCGAAACAGCTGTCGCGGAAGACGCCGACCTCCGCGAGGTTTGGGGCGAAGGGCGACAGATCGCTCCATATATAGAGACAGAGATTCTCCAGCGTCGGCTTGCCCAGCCCTTCGAGGTCGTTCAAAAAACTGTGATCGAGCTTTTCGCGCAATTCGGCGAGGCGGCGGCCGAGCTTGCCGAGGTCCATCACCCATTGCTCTTCCGGGCTGCGCTCGCCGCGCAGCGTCACGCGCACGCGGAACGAATGCCCGTGCAGATTGCGGTATTTGCCGCCGGTTGGATGCTCCGGGTCATAGAGCGCATGCGCCGCCTCGAAATAAAACTCCCGGAAAACCTCGAAACTCGCCACGGCTACTTCACCCCGATGATCTTGTGCGTCTGCAACGACAGCCGCCAGCGCGGGTGGCGCAGGCAATAACCAATCGCCGCCTCCCTATTGCGCGGCATATCCGGCCCGTCCATCGGCTGCAACAGGAAATGCGCGAAGTCGAGGCCCTCGAACATTTCGGGCGGCGCGCCCGTCTGCGGGAACACCAGCTTGAGTTCATCTCCCCGGGTCTGGCGCAACTCCGCGCCGGCCTTGGGCGAAACGCAAATCCAGTCGACGCCCGCGGCAACGGGCAGCGTTCCATTGGTCTCGACGGCGATCTCGAAAGCCTCGCCATGCAAGGCGTCGATCAGCGCGTCGTCGATCTGCAGCATCGGTTCGCCGCCGGTGAGCACGACGAAACGCTCCTCGCGCGCCGGCCCCCACAGCCGCGCCAGCATATCCACGAGTTCCCCGGCGCTGGCGAATTTGCCGCCGCTCTCGCCGTCGACGCCGACGAAATCGGTGTCGCAGAAGCGGCAAACGGCGCCGGCGCGGTCTTCCTCGCGCCCGCTCCACAAGTTGCAGCCGGCGAAACGGCAGAACACGGCGGCGCGCCCGGCGTGACGGCCTTCGCCCTGAAGCGTTAGAAAAGCCTCCTTGACCGCGTAGACCATCCAACCCCGCGCGAAAAAGGCCCGCATGGGCCGCGTTGCCCGCTTATTATCCCTTTTCGGGCCGCGGGACATCCACGCCGTTGGGTTCGGCCGGCGGACGCGGGCGCGGATCGAGATGGCGAATATAGGCCACGATGTCCTCGATTTCGCGCCGCGTCAGGCTCATGTCCGGCATTCTGGGATGCGGATCGGTGAGAAACGCGGCGATCGCCTTGTCGTCGGGCAAGCGTCGCGCGATGTCGGCGAAGGGCGGCGCGTCGGCGTTGGCCGTCTTCTGATCCGGCGCGACGACATGGCAGGCCGCGCACCAACGCTTGGCGATCACGCCGCCGTGCCCCGCGTCGGCCGCCTGGACGGGGGCGCAAAACGCGGCGAGAGCCGGGGCCAGGAGGGTCAACAAGACGAATCGGCGTGGCGCGACGATCATTACGGCGTCCCTTCTTGATACCGCCCGCGGGCGACATGCGATTCTCGCCGGAGCGTTCCGGCCGAGTTTAACCACATGGCCGCGGCGGCGGGAAGAAGCGGCGCGCGCGCCAGGCGCGTCATGGCGACGCGGATCTTCTCAATTGTCGAAATATTAATCCTGTTCGCCCGGTTTCGAGCGAGAATCTGTGTCCTTGTTGCAACACTCGCCAAGATAAATATGCGATCCGGCGATTTGATGCATGAAGCCCCTTTTCAGCCATAAACACCGCGCTAAAGTCACCCTGTCACAAGCTCATGGAAGACGCGGCGACAACTTTCGGCGGATGCTTCATCCCCCGAAGAAGGGCCTTTTTGTCTCGATTGCAACCTGACGTTTTGGGTATTTTGGCGCGTGGGCGGCGGTGGCCGTGTTTAGGGAAGACGAGCGGTCATGATGAGGCCTAGTCCAGTCGGGTTGTGGGCATTTATCGCGGGAAAACGCCGGTGGGCCGGGCGCCTCCTTTTAGGCGGGAGCGGCGCCGCGATGTTGCTGATGGCCTTCGCGGTCCCCGCCCCGGCTCTCGACGGCGCCGATCAACGCCTGACCTCGTCGACGGCGCAACTGCCGATGTTCAAGGACCCGCGCGCGGCGCTACGCGCCGGGCTGGAGAACTACCACGCCGGCAAGACCGGCACTTCCATCGAGGCGTTGCGCTACGCGGCCGACGGCGGCGAATCGCTCGCGCAATGGAAGCTCGCGCGGATGTACGCCGAAGGCGACGGCGTGACGCGCGACGACCGCAAGGCCTTCGACTATTTCTCCAGAGTCGTCGAACATTTTTCGGACGACGACCCCGACCCCGGCATGCGCTCGATGGCCTCGAACGCCTTCGTTTCGCTCGGTCAATATTTGCGCGCCGGAATCGCCAGCGCCAAGCTGGCGCCGGACCCGGAGCGCGCCTTCGACGTGTTCCGCTACGCCGCGACCTTCTTCCGCAACGCCGACGCGCAATACAACGTCGCGCGCATGTATCTCGACGGCGTCGGCGTGAAGAAGGACCAGCGCCAGGGGATGAACTGGCTCGATCTCGCCGCGCGCAAGGGCCATCCCCAGGCTCAGGCCCTGCTCGGCGAATTGATGTTCAACGGCGAGGCCGGCGGCGGCGCGCAGCGGGCGCGCGGCCTCATGTATCTGTCGCTGGCGCGCCAATCGGCGGGCGACGGCCCCGCCGACAAGTGGATCCTCGACCTGCACGCCAAGGCGTTGGCCTCGGCCAGCGAAGCCGACCGCCACGCGGCCGTCGCCCTGCTGGAAGGCTATCTGCGCCACCACGATTAGCAGCTTCGCCGCAGGAATTCCTGGCGGCGCCCGGGTCGAAGACCCTCGCCTCTATTGCGCGGCGAGCTTGATCTCTGGATAGGTGCAGCGCTCGGCGGTCTTTTCGTCGAGATGCAGATTCGCCGGCGGCTCGACGAAGGGGATGCCGAGCGTGCGCCACACATCGACCATCGCCTCGACCAGCTCTCCGATATGCGCGTGGGTGTGGCGCGGCGTTGGCGTGATGCGCAGCCGCTCGGAGCCCTTGGCGACGGTCGGGTAGTTGATCGGCTGGATGTAGATGTGGTGGCGCTCGAGCAACATGTCGCTGGCGGCCTTGCACAGCTGCGCGTCGCGGACCATGACCGGGACGATGTGCGAGTCGTTCTCCAGCACCGGCAGTCCGGCGGCGCCCAATGCGTGTTTGGTGACCGCGGATGCGCGTTGATGCGCGTGGCGCAGGTCTGGACGCGCCTTGAGCAGGCGCACGGCGGCGCAGGCGGCGGCCGCGACGGCCGGCGGCAGCGCCGTCGTGAAGATGAAGGACGGGGCGTAGCCGCGAATCGCGTCGATCACCGCCGCGTCGCCGGCGACATAACCACCGAGCGTGCCGAAGCCCTTGGCCAGCGTGCCCTCGATCACGTCGATCTTGTGCATGACGCCGACCTGCTCGCAAACGCCGCCGCCGCGCGGGCCGTACATGCCGACCGCGTGCACCTCGTCGACATAGGTCATCGCGCCGTAACGCTCGGCGAGAGCGGCGATTTCGGCGACCGGCGCGACATTGCCGTTCATCGAATAAAGGCTCTCGAACAGGACCAGCTTGGGCCGGTCGCCCGCCGCGATCAGCAGCTCTTCGAGATGACCTAAGTCATTGTGACGGAAGACTTTCGTCTCCGCGCGCGAACGCTTGACGCCCTCGATCATCGAATTGTGGTTCGAGGCGTCGGAGAGGATCAGGCAATTGGGCAGCAGATCGGCGATCGTGGAGATCGCCGCGAGATTGGAGATCCAGCCCGAGGTGAAGACCAGCGCCGCTTCCTTGCCATGCAGGTCGGCGAGTTCGCGCTCCAGCCCGACGATGGCGTGGCTGGTGCCGGAAATGTTTCGCGTGCCGCCGGCGCCGGCGCCGACCTTGGCCGCCGTCTCGGTCATCGCGGCGATCACCTCGGGGTGCTGGCCCATGCCGAGATAGTCGTTGGAGCACCAGATCGTGACGTCCTGGGTTTTGCCGTCGGGGCGATGCCACACCGCCTCGGGGAAAGTCTCCACATCGCGCTCGATATGGGCGAAGACCCGATAGCGCCGTTCCGACCGAAGACGAAAC
>JBAUVQ010000327.1:0-2316 GCA_049583305.1 Methylocystis sp. | reverse complement strand
GCCCTGATCGGCGGCTTTGCGATACCACGACATCGCTTGCGCGTAGTCCTGGGCGACGCCTCGACCATAGTAATACAGGGTGCCAAGATTGTCTTGCGCGCTTGCGTTTCCTTGATCAGCGGCCTTGCGATACCAGGAGGCGGCTTGTGCATAGTCCTGGGTGACGCCGTTGCCGTTGTCGTAAAGCGCGCCTATGTTATTTCGGGCCATCGCGTATCCCTGATCGGCGGCCTTGCGAAACCAAATCATGGCTTGCGCATAATCCTGCCTTACGCCCCAGCCATTGTAGTAAAGCTCGCCGATGTTGGTTTGCGCGGCCGCGTAACCCTGATCGGCGGCCTTGCGATACCACGTCATAGCTTGCGCATAATCCTGCGTGACGCCCAAGCCGTGGCGGTAAAGCCAGCCGACCCAGCCTTGCCCGTTCGCGTCGCCCTGGTCGGCGGCTTTGCGAAACCATGACATGGCCTCCGCATAGTTCTTATTGTTATATTCGGCCGCCCCTTTATTGATGGATTCGTTGATTTCTTGCTTCGATAAAGTCGGGCTTTCCACTCTCGGCGATGCGCGTGGCGCTTCTTCCGTTTTGAGGCGTTCCTCTCGTGTGGAGGCCGCCGCGACAGCCTTAAGCCTGTCCCGCTCTCGCCTTGCGGTCTTCGCCAATGAACCGGTTGGATATTTGGCGAGAAAACTCTCCAACGCCTGGACTGTCCCCGTTTCCATCACGGCGTCCAAATCAGCCTGCTGCGTCCGCGCGGCGCTTTGCGCTTCATCGGCTTTTTTCTGGGCTTCGGCTTTGTCCTTCGCGTCGGCGATTTCCCGCGCCAATCCGTCGCGCGCGATTTTCGCGGCCGTCGCCAGCGAACCATCGGGATATTTGGCGAGGAAGGCGTCCAGCGCCGTGACGGTCCCGGCTCGCGCCGCCGTGTCGAACTCGGCTTGCTGCGTGTCCATGACCGGCTTCGGCGCGATGGCGTACCAGCCGCCGCCCAGGGCAATCATCGCCGCGAGACCCAGCGCCGCGAGCCATCCAGTCTTTGGCTTTGGTGGGACGGGCGCCGGCGGCGGGACGGTTCCCTCCCCCGGAGCGCCCTCCGTTTTTGCTGTTTCGGCCTTGCGCTTCCGCTCCTCTTCGGCGCGGCGCGCGGCTTCCTCGCGCCGCGCGCGATCCTCGTCGGTCTCGCCATATTGCGAATTGATCACACGTCGTACGACTTCGGCGAGGCGGTCGAGATGCTCCTCCATTGGCTTGGTGAAGGCGTCGAGCCAGTGCGAGGCGCTAATAAAATATTCCAGCGCCTCGCTCGGCTGTACATCCTCGATCCGAAAGGGGATGACCGTCAGGCCCTTGCTGATCGCCCGCTCGACCTCGCGTTCGATCTGCGGCGAGGTATTGGCCGAGCCGGAAAACACCAGCACCATCACCCGCGCGTTGTTGATCGCCTCGATGATGGATTTCGCCCAGCCGGGGCCCGGCAAAACGTCGCGCGGGGCCATCCAGACGCGAATCCCGCTCCGCTCCAGCACCGCGCAGGCGGCGTCGGCGGCGAACTTGTCCTTCGACGAATAGCTCAAGAAAACATCATGCGCCATGAAGCGGGCCCGCGCGCGAGTGTTGCAAGACGAGTTTTGACCGAGGTTTTCGCGCGACGCAAGGGCGGTCGCCGTCCTTGCTTGGTATTAGAGAGCGGCGTCGGACAATCCCTGTCATTGCGAGCGGAGCGAAGCAATCCAGGGGGACTGGGTTGGCTCTGGATTGCCGCGTCGCTTCGCTCCTCGCAATGACGGGTGGCCCACGTGTCCCGCCCTACAACTCAATCACATCGACATCCGCCCCCGGCAATTCGCTGGCGATGCGCGCGACATGCTGGTGGTGGGTGAAGATGATCGCCTGCCGGGCGCGGCCGAATTCCGCCAGAAGCCCAAGCGCGCGGGCGGTTCTCGCCTCGTCGAAACTGGCCAGCAGATCGTCCCCGATGAAGGGCAAGGGCTCGGCGGCGCGTAGCTCCAGCAGCGCGAGGCGCAGCGACAAAAACAGCTGGTCGCGCGCGCCTTCGCTCATGCCCGCGATTTTTACGCGCGCGCCGTTTTCGCGAAGGCCGACCAGCGTCGGCGTATCCGCGTCGTCGTAATCGGCCCCGAGCGCCGTGAAGGCGCCGTCGGTGGCGATGGCGAACAGCGCGGAGGCTCTCGTCAGCAGCGGGTCTTGCACGGCGGCGCGGTGGCGCTCGATCGCTAGCGTCGCGAGTTTCGCCGCGCTGGCCCGCGCCAGCCAGCGGCTCGCGACGTCGATCAACGCGGCGCCCGCCTCGGCCT
>JBAUVQ010000326.1:0-5376 GCA_049583305.1 Methylocystis sp. | reverse complement strand
GGATCGTGTTCGGCTTCGCCAGCAGGTTCGGGGCGACGACCGCGAGCAGGGTCGTGAAGCCGTCCTTGTTGTTGACCAGCGCGTTGGCGAAAGCCAGCTCGGCGGCGCTGCCGCGCGGTCCGATCAGAAGGTCGATGTGCGCGACTTCATTGCCATCGCCGACCAGCGACTCGCCGACCATCATCTTGTTGATCAAAGCCATGTGCGTTTCCTTTCGAGAAAACCGTTTGCGTCCCGCGATCCTTTTGGCTCGGGCCGCCCCCCATTATCGTCGTGACGGCCAGGGGCTAAAGGCCCAGCCGGCCGATCCGATCCGCGCGAGACCATCCCGCGCGGCGCGGACTCAACCATTTTTACAAGCGTTTGCCAAGACGCATGCGACATAATCCGCGAAAAGAGTGGCGACGGTCAAATCCGCGCTGGTGCCTGGGTTTAGCCCTCGCTCCTTGAGCGAGGCGTCCCATCGCAGCGCGGCGGCGGTCACCTCCTCGTCGCTTTTTTTCGTGTCGAGCGACGCCGCGAAGGCCCGCGCCTCGGCCCGGACAAGCGCCCCGGCGTCGGCGCCGAACTTGCGCGTGACATGGCTGTCGGGAAAGGCGGCGAGGAAGCCGAGATAGACTCGCAGCGTCGTCATGCCCTCGCTGTAACCCTCTCCGCGCGCGGCGAAAAGCGACCCTCGACCGAGTACGAGGACATCCTCGAAATCATGGGCGTATTGATAGGCGATGCGGTCGCGATCGGCGCTAGCGCGCATGGCCTCCAGCAAGGTGACGCGCGCCGGCTCCGTCACGTCATGTCGCGGCGCGGCGCCAAGCCCCCCCGGATTGGCCCGGGCGATGCCCTTGAACGCCAGTTCCGCGTCGGCGCGGGTGAGGCCCTTGAGCACGCGAGCGACGCCGGTCCGTAAATCCTCGCCGGGGAAGTCCAGCGCGGCCTGAGCCAGAGGCGCGCAGAGCAGGATAATGCCGAGATTGGTGTTTTGCCCGACGCGCGCATAAGTGGCTTCGACGGCGGCGAAGATGCGCGCGCCGACATTGACGCCCGGCGTCGTCAGCGGCGCGGCGGCCACATGGGCGCTGTCGATGAAGTCCTTGACCTCCATGCCATGCCCGGCGGCGAAGACATGAACATTGCCAGGCTTCGGAGCCCGCAGTTCGTCCTCGCAAGCCGCCAGAAAGGCCTGAGCCAGCTGTCGGGGATCGGGGCCGGTCAATCGCTCCTGCCTCCCATCATCTTCGAAGCTCAATATTTTATCATATCGAGCACGTCGGCGGCGAGCCGTTCCGCGATGGAAAAGCCGGTCACCCTTTGCAGACCGCTCCAGCCGGCCATGCTGTTGACTTCCAGCACCAGAGGCGCGCCGTCCGCGTCGGCGATCAGATCGACGCCGGCGCAGATCGCGCCCAGCGCCCTGGCGGCGCGCAATGCCGTTTCGGCCTCGATGGCGGAAGGCGCGACGGCGACGGGCATCGCGCCCTGGCGCACATTGGTGATCCATTGCTCCGAGCGCCGCCGCATCGCCCCGACGACCTCGCCCGCCGAAATCAGCACGCGCATGTCCTCGAACCGCGCCGCGCCGGATGACGCCCGCGGCTCGACGAAGCGTTGCAGATAGTAGACGCCGCGCGCGTCCAGCAGCGACGGCAGCTCCGCCTCGCTTCGGACGAGTTGCAACCCCCAGCCCTGCGCGCCGAACAGCGGCTTCAGCACCAACGGACCCTTGGGGCACTCGCGGCGAACAATGGCGCGCGCCTGCGCTTCGGTTTGCGCGACGAAAGTCGCGGGCGTGCGCAATCCCGCGCGGACGAGCAGGAAGCTCGCCATGGATTTGTCGGTGCAACGCTCGATCGCCCGCGCGTCATTGACCATCGGCACGCCAAGCGCGCCAAGGGCATGCAGCACGCCGAGACGCATGGTGATCGCCTCCAGCGAGCCGTCGCCAATCGCGCGAACGACGCCGGCGTCCGGCGGCGCCGCCCTAAACCCCGGAATGGCGAGGCCATAGGGACGGGTCGTGTCGATCTTGCAGGCCGAAAGCCGCACGACCATGGGCCGCGCGCCCAGCCGCGTCAGCGCCCGCGCGAATTTCTCGACATGCCAGTCGATTTTGTCGGTGAAGACGGCGACGCGCGGGCGCATGGGGCTCGGAAAATGGGGCTCGGAAAAGCGGCCCCTTAGCCGAAGGACGCGTCGAGCAGTTTCTCGTCGATGGCGCCGCCCCTAAAGGTTTCGCCGGTCTCGACCGCCGTCACCAGCGCCTCGGCCGGCGAGAACAGGCTCGGGTCGATCTTGTAGAAGTCGCCCTTATAGGCCTTGAACACCTCGGCGAAGGGACGCCCATAATCGCGCGAATTGCTGCTCGGCAGATTCTTCGCCAGCTCCTTCGCCGCCTCGGCGGAGCCCCTCACGAAGAGATGCGCGCGGCCGGCGTAGATGATCGCGTCGTTGGTGCGGCCCATCGCCTGCACGAAATCGGGATGCGGCGGCGACAGAGGCGCCGTGGCGATGCCGTCGATGATGTTCTCCAGCGGGAATTTCAGCTCATGCGCCTTGTGCAGCGCGACTTCGAGAACGCGGCCCACCACCTGCACGCTGCCCGCGAGGCTCTGCGTGGGCGCATAGACGAAGGCGACGTTTTTCGGGTCGACCTTGGCGGCGGTCGCGACCTTGGCGACGACCTCGGCCGGCGGCGGCGAGCCGCTCTCCAGCACGATGGTGACGCGGTTGGCCTTGTCGCTGTAGGGCAGTTCCTCGAACAGCTTTTCGACCCGCGCCTGGGCGCGACCGGGACCGGAGCCGAGCGCGAAGAATTTTTCGTGGGCGAGGCTCCAGCCGGCGTATTGGCTGGCGAGGCACGCGACGACCGGATCATTGCTGGTGACGGTCAGCCAGAATGGCCATTTGGAGGCGCCCGGCGCCGGGGTCAGCGCGACGCGGCCAAGCCCGCCCATGCAGATTTCGACGAGCATCAGGCCGGCGTCGATCCCGCCCGCGACCTTCGCGCCGGCGTCGATCAGCAGTTCGCCGGAGGCGCCGCGCGACACCGCGACCCTATAGCGCGCGGCTCCGGCGGCCAGCCGGTCGACGATCTCGCCCGCCAGAAGATTAACGCTCGCCGTGGCGCGATTGCTCGTGTCCAATGTTCCCGTCACTGTCCCGCCCCTTGTTTTTTTAATGATCGCCGGCGTCTCGCGCCTTTCGCGCGAACTTCCGCCCCGCTCGCGCGAAGACTTCTACAGGGCTTTGCGAAGAAGCGAAAGCGCGCGCTCGAGGGGCGGCGAAACGCCTCCTTTGTCCTTCGCGAAGCCATAAGGTCGATGTCGCGGCGCGCGGCGCGACCTGCTATGCCCTTCCCCGGCTGATCGACTCGCGCAGAGGTCATTATGACGACAACCGTTGAGACTGACACACCCAAGGTCAGCGGAATTGGGACGCTCGCCCTTGGGGCCCTGGGCGTCGTCTATGGCGACATCGGCACGAGTCCGCTTTACACGATCAAGACGGCCGTCGATTGGGCGGGCGGCTCCATCGCGCCCGACGAGGCGTTCGGCATATTGTCGCTGATCGTGTGGACGCTGGTGATCATCACCTCGGTCAAATATGTGGCGGTGATCATGCGCGCCGACAACGACGGCGAGGGCGGGATTCTCGCGCTGATGTCGCTGCTCGGCATCAAGCACGGGCGGCGTCCCTTCGTCATCGGCATCGGCATGTTGGGCGCGGCTCTGTTGTTCGGAGACGGAGCGATCACGCCGGCGATTTCGGTTTTGAGCGCGCTGGAGGGGCTTAAGACCCCCGCGCCGGCGATCGAGCCTTACGTCGTGCCGCTGTCCGTCGCGGTTCTGATCGGCCTGTTCGCACTGCAATCGCAAGGAACAAACCGGATTTGCAAACTCTTCGGCCCAATCATGACCCTCTGGTTTCTCGTCATTGGCGCCTTGGGTTTCGCGAGCATTTGGCGGCATCCCGACGTGCTCTGGGCGCTCGATCCGCGCGTCGGCCTCGCCTACGTGACGACTCATGGCTCCGGCGGGTTTTTGGTGCTCGGCGCGGTGTTTCTTTGCGCCACGGGCGCGGAGGCGCTTTACGCCGACATGGGGCATTTTGGACGCCAGCCCATTCGCCTCGCGTGGTACGGGCTGGTTCTGCCAGCCCTGCTGCTGAATTACGCCGGCCAAACCGCGCTGCTGGCGGACGGTCCCGTCGGTCACGAGGCAAATCCGTTCTTCGATCTCTGCCCACCGGCGCTGCAACTGCCCCTGGTCGCGCTGGCGACGGTCGCCACCGTCATCGCGAGCCAGTCGATCATCACCGGCGCCTTCTCGATGACCCGCCAAGCGATCCAGCTTGGCCTGCTGCCGCGGATAAATGTTTCGCAGACGTGCGCCGAGAGCTACGGCCAGATTTACGTCGGCTTCGTCAACTGGGCCTTGATGGCGCTCACCCTCGTGCTGACCATCACGTTTCGTTCGTCCGACAGTCTCGCGGCGGCCTTCGGCATCGCCGTCTCGATGACGATGCTGCTGACCAGCGCGCTGATGTTCATCGCGATGCGCGAGGTCTGGCGCTGGAGCCTGCCCTTGAGCCTGCTGGTGGCCGGACTTTTCATCACGGTGGACGGCTCGTTCGTCGCGGCCAACATGGTGAAGTTCTTCGAGGGCGGCTGGATTCCCCTCGTCGTCGCCAGCATATTGTTCTTCCTGATGACCTGCTGGAGCCAGGGTTACGCGGCCATGCGCGCGGCGCTGGAGCGAGACACCTTTCCGCTCGGCGAGTTCATCAAGAAATTCCATGGCAAACCGCGCGTCGAGGGCACGGCGGTTTATATGTCCAGCCGCGGCGACGTCGTGCCGGTGCCGCTTCTGCATAATCTCAAGCACAATAAGGTCTTGCACGAGCGCATCGTGCTGTTGCGGGTCTTGACCGAACATGTCCCGCGCGTTGAGCCCGCGCGGCGCGTCGAGACGAAGGAACTGACCGACGGATTTCACGCAATGACGATTCGCTATGGTTTCATGGAGCACCCCAACATACCGCGCGCCCTGATGCTCGAATCCGCAGGCTGTCCACTGATTTTCAACATGATGAAAACGTCATTTTTCGTGGGCAGACTGACGATCGTGCCGTCGGACCGTTCGAAATGGCGGAGGTTCAAGCTGAATATTTTTCAATTCATGCACCGAAACGCGCTTTCGGCGACCGAGTTTTTCCTGATTCCACCGGGGCGCGTCGTCGAGCTTGGCGGGCAGGTCGAAATCTGAAGTGTTCGTGATGGTCGAAGGTGCGCGAATGAGCGAACTTGATGTTCCGATCGAGCCAATGGACATCAAAGGATTGGGGCATCCGCGGAAAGCGCGCGCCGGCGCGCCCGCGGCG
>JBAUVQ010000325.1:0-14336 GCA_049583305.1 Methylocystis sp. | reverse complement strand
GCCTAACGCGGAGTTCGTTTATTGCGCCGACGACGCCGGCTTTCCATACGGCTCCTGGGGCGAACCCGAATTGGTCGCGCGCATTCTCTCGGTAATGGAGACGCTGATCGCCCGGGAGGCGCCCGATATCGTCGTGATCGCCTGTAACACCGCCTCGACGCTGGCGTTGCCGCAATTGCGCGCGCGCTGGCCAAATTTGCCGTTCGTTGGAACCGTGCCGGCGATCAAACCCGCCGCGGCCGCGTCGCGGACCAAGCTGATTTCCGTGCTGGCCACGCCGGGCACCGTGACCCGCGACTATACGCAAAAATTGATTCACGAATTCGCCGGCGACTGCGGCGTGACGCTGGTCGGCTCGAAGAATCTCGCCCGGCTGGCCGAGGCGGCCATGCATGGCGAGGAAGTCGTGGACGAAGCCATCGCCGCCGAAATCGCCCCGTGCTTCGTGCAAGAAGACGGCGCGCGCACCGACGTCATCGTGCTGGCTTGCACTCATTATCCGCTGCTGATCGAGCCGCTCGCGCGTCTCGCGCCGTGGCCCGTGGTCTGGATCGACTCCGGCCCGGCCATCGCCCGCCGCGCCGATCTGGTGCTCGCCGAAACCCTCGGTTCCGACGCGCCGCGCGCCGAAACGCCGCGGCGCGGGAAGATATTCACCAGCGGCGTCGCGCCGAGCGAGTCTCTCGCCGCGACGCTCGCGCGCCATGGTCTTCCCAAATCCTGAGGGTCAGTTCGCGGTAGCCACGTTGGCGGCCTGCCCCTCGGCGACCTTCTGTTGATAGAGCCCGACGAAGTCGATGGGATCGATGAACAGAGGAGGAAATCCGCCGTCGCGGGTCGCGTCCGCCACGATCTGGCGCACGAAGGGGAACAAAAGGCGCGGGCATTCGATCATGACGATCGGGTGCATTTGCTCCTCTGGAATATTGGTCAGGCGGAACACGCCCGCATATTCGAGATCGAGCTTGAACAACAGGTCGGCTCCCTCGCCGGCCTTGGCGTCAAGTGAGATCGACACTTCGAAATCGGTCGGCGCCAATTGCTTGGCGTTAACATTCACCTGAATGCCGATGTTGGGCGCTTTTTCCTGCGGCCCGAGCGAGCGCGGCGCGTTCGGATTTTCGAAGGAGAGATCCTTGAGGTATTGTCCCAAGGCGTTGAGGGACGGCGCGTCGGAAGCTCCCTGCGCCGCGCCGCCGTTGCCATTGCCATCCGCCATATCAAACTCCCTAAAATCCCGTATCTTCGAGCGCGCGCCGGCTCGCGGACGCGCATATCGATCGCCGCGCCCGCCTAACACGTCTCCTCGGGCGCGACAAGAGTCGGGCCCTCGCGGTCAAGAAGGGTACGGCGGCGCGCCGCTGGATTTGGCCTGCGCTCCGCGTCGTCTCGACTTGCGGTGGTCGAGGCTTTTCCATTCGTTGGGGGCGAGATCGATCATGCGAGGGTTTTTGCGCGCGTTTCCCTTAATGCGTTGGGCGATGTCGGCGCGAATGGATGGAGCCTTTAGCGCCAGACCCACCAGATCCGAGGCGAAACCAGGCAAAATCAAAAGGAGCGCGCCGAGGGCCTGCAAGCCGCCGTCCACCATATTGGACGCGGCCTCCGTTTTCTTTTCGCTCGAGCGGCCGACGCGATCGCGCAGGTAAGCCAGCAGGCGCTTAATGTCCAACAGTCCAAGCGCGGTCGTGCCGACGCCCAGCGTGATCGCCGCGACCATTCCGAGAAACTGCACCACCAGCAAAAAGGCCACGACCTCGACGAGAAGCCAAGCCCCAACTGCGTAGGCGATGAGTTTCGACCTGTTCACGGCGTAAACCTCTCGGGGCGGCGCTCCGCGAGCCCAAGACATATATGAAAGGCCGGGGCTTGATTCGTGACACGCGGCCGCCGACATGCTACCGCAAAATCCGATGTTCCGGGAGTGACTCATTTGCCCATGGACGAATCCTTCGACCCCTCGCTGCTGATTCTCGCGGCCTTGGCGATATTTGTGCTTTGGAAACTGCGTTCGGTGCTCGGAGAGCGGAGCGAGCGCGACGGCTCGACGGTGAGCGGGTTTCGATCATCGGGCGCTCCGACGCGCGGCGGGCCGCTGCCGGGCGCGGCGCCGTCGCCGGGCGTCGCCAAACCCTTGGCCGCCAATCGTTGGAACGGCGTCGCCGAGCCTGGAAGCAAGGCCTGGGGCGGTCTCGACGAGATCGCGGCGACGGACACGGCTTTTTCTGGCGTCTCTTTCATCGAGGGCGCGCGCAAGGCCTATGAAATCATCGTCGAAGCCTTCGCCAAGAGCGACCGCGAGACCTTGAGGCGCCTTCTGTCGGCCGACGTGTTCGACCGTTTCGCCGCGGAGATTTCCGCGCGCGAGACGCGTGGGGAAACCGTTCAAACAGCGCTTGTGGCCGTTGAGTCCGCGACCGTCATCGACGCGAGCGCGCTGCCGCGGTCGAACAGCATCACCGTCCGCTTCGTGAGCCAGCTCATCACGGCGAGACGCAACCGCGAGGGCCGAATTATCGAGGGCGACCCGACCAACGCGGCGAAAATCGTCGATTTATGGACATTCGCCCGCAACCCGGGTTCGCGCGATCCCAATTGGAAGCTGGTCGCGACAGAAACCGTTCATTAGGCGATGCCGTCGTCGGCCCCGGTCAAGCGCGAAGCCGTTTCCTTCGATGATCTGACGGGATTTGACGGCGACGATCTCGACGCGGCGCTGGAGGTTTTCCGCCGCTCCGCGAAGATCATCCTCGCCGGCGAGGTTCAACAGCGGCCGGCGCTGAACCCGACAGCCCAATTGATCGCGGCGAGCCGAGCCGCGCTCACGGCCTCCGGCGACGCGGGCCGCTTTTTCAAAAGCTGGTTCAGGCCGTTTCGCCTGTCCACGCCCGGGTTTTTGACCGGTTACTACGAAGTGGAGGTCGAGGCCAGCCGCGTGGCGGCGCCGGGCTTTTCGACCCCGGTGCTGCCCAGACCAGTCGATCTCGTCACCTTGAACGACGCGCCGTTGCGCGGCCCTGGCGCCGTCATGTTGACCAGCGCGCGCCGGCGCGCGGACGGCGCGCTCGAACCCTACGCCGAACGCCGCGAGATCGAGGACGGACCCTGGCGGAGCTCCAGCCTTCCACTGGCCTTCGTGCGAGACAGGGTCGAGCTGTTCCTGATGCAGGTGCAGGGGTCGGCGCGTCTGCGGTTTCAGGATGGAAGCGCGGCCGCCCTCACTTATGATGGGCGCAATGGGCATCCCTACACGTCGATCGGACGGCTGGCGATTGGACGCGGTCTCGTTCCCGAAGCGCTGATGTCGCTGCGACGCCTGAAAGATACATTGCGCGAGTTGGGGCTGGGGCCGGGTCAGGCCGGCCGCGCGCTGATGCAGGAAAACAAGTCCTACGTCTTTTTTCGCGTGGACGAATCGCCCGAGCGGGCTCTTGGCCCGATTGGCGGTCAGGGCTGCGCGTTGACGCCGATGCGCTCGATCGCGGTCGACAGAGGGCTTTGGCCCTATGGCCTGCCTTTCTGGATTGAGGGGCGGATTCCGTGGCGAGGCGAAGAGGTCGCTCCGTTCGCGCGGTTGATGATCGCGCAAGACACTGGTTCGGCGATCCTTGGCGAAAGCCGGGCGGACCTGTATTTTGGTTCTGGAGAGCTCGCCGGCTCGCTCGCCGGCGGTTTGCGCCATCAGGCGGATATGATCGTGTTGCTGCCGCGCGACGCGGAGGGGCCATGAGCGACCTGACATGAGCGACCTGACATGAGCGAGCTAAAGCGATCAAGCGCGCGCGCGAAGTTATTATCCGCGCTCGATATCGAATTATGGTCCGCGGTCACCCAGAACGTCCGGCCATTTCGCTCGCGCCCGATGGTCGCCAAACCGGAACAGCCGGCGGCCGCGCCCGATCCGCGTCCGAGCGGCGCGTCCCTGGTTCATCGCGAGGCCGCGCCCTCGATGACTCGCGCGGTTCCGGCGCTGTCGGACATCGATCATCGAACCCGCGCGAAATTGCGTCGCGGGCGGCTCGACGTCGACGCCAAGCTCGATCTGCACGGAATGCGCCAGGCCGAGGCGCATCATGCGCTGATCGGCTTCTTGCGTCGCTCGCAAGCTAGTGGAGCGAAAGTGGCGATCGTCGTCACTGGCAAGGGGTCGAGTGGCGACGCTGGCGGCGTTTTGCGGCGCATGGCCCCGCTTTGGCTGCAAGCGCCAGCGCTGCGGGACGTCGTGGTCGGGTTTGGCGAGGCGTCGCGCAAACACGGCGGCGAGGGCGCTTTATACGTGCGCATTCGCCGTTCAAAACAGAATTCCGTTTGACGGCGCGAGACGCGCCCGTTCAGCTCGGCGCGCCTGAGGAGGCGGGCGGCGCCACCGCGATAGACGGCGTCGGCGCGACGAAGGCCGCTGGTATGTTGGGTTGCCCGTCCGTCGTCGAAACTTGCGGCGAATCCGGCGGAGGCGCCCATTCGAAAGCGTCCAGACGCCCGGTCTTCGGCGATATGGGCGCCCAGCTTTTCGACGCGACGCCGTCGGCGATCCAAACCGGATCGCGCGGCGCGCGCGACCCGCGCGCCAGCCATTCGCGCACCGGCCCGCTCGGCCCGAGCTCCGCGTCCTCTATTTCCGCCATGAGCAAACAGGTATGCGCGGTCGGTCGCGCGCCGGAGGCGATCAGAGGCGCCAAGGCCTCGCGCGCTTTCGCGAATTCGCGCGCGGACAGCGCCACGCGCGCCAAAATATGGCAGCTTTCGGGGGCCGTCGGAGCAAGCCGCGCGAGTCGCTTTACGCGATCCAGCATTTGCGCGTTCGATTCGGTGGGAAGAGCGTCGAGATAAGCCTCCGCGAGATCGGGATGGGGCGCTTGTGGCCAAACGCTCTCAATCAACTTTAACGCCTGTTTGTTGTCGCCGTGAGCGATGAGCACGCGCGCGGCGACGACGGCGGCCGGGGTGAAGTTTGGACGCCGCTTGAGCGCCAACCGCGCATATTGCAAGGCTTCTCGCGGGCTTTGGGGTTGCGCTTGCATCGCCAGCGCGGTCTCGACCACCGCGCGCAGCCGCTGCGCGGTTGGAAGATCGATGGCCTTGGCGTTGAAACTTTCCTCGATCGCGGCGCGCGCTTTCTCCCAGTCTCCCCGCGCCGTGTAATGTTCCAACACGGCCGAGCCAGCCCAGGGCAACGGCGCGATTTCGTGCGCCGCCTTGGCGAAATGATGCGCGGCTTCGGCGTCCTCCCGTCTGCGCGCCTCGATGTGCAGGCCGCGCAAGCCGAGCAGTTTGGTGTCCGGAGAGAGGGTCATTTCATGGAAGGCGGCCTCGGCCTTGCCGCGATCCCCTTCGAGCTGCGCGGTTTGCGCTTTCAGATACCGCGCCAGCGGCTCGCCGGGCAGGTGCTTCTCGGCTTCCAGGGCCGCCTTGCGGGCCGCCGCGGAATCGCCGGCCGCCACCGCGACAATGCCGCGCGACAAGGCCTGGAACCCTTTTTCCCGCCGCCGTCCGGCTGACGCTTGGCGAAGCCGCCCCGGCAAGCCAAACACTGTCGCGATTATCACCCAAAGCAAAACCAGGGCCGCCGCGGCGAGCAACAAACCGCCGACCGCCACCGGAATGGACGTGTCGACATGATACGCGCCCCAGTCCAGCTTCAGCGAGCCGGGTTGGTCGATGACCCATTCGAGCCCGTAGGCGAGGGCGGCGAGCGCGACGAGAAAGAGGAGGATAAACCACATGATCGAGCGCTTCCCGATTTATTTCTTAGGATGACCGAGGCTGGCGAGGGCGTTCGCCAGCAGGGATGCCGCGGCTTGCTCCGCCTCGCGCCGCTGTTCCAGCTCGTCGCCATAGGCCTTGGCCACGACCCGCGCGTTGTCAGGCAATTTGGAGAAGGCCTCGCTGGCGCCGTCGAAATCATTTTGACCGAGCGCTGTCTCTATTCGCGCGACAAGTTCGGGAATCGAAGACGTCGATGACTGCGTGACCGGCCGCACGCGCACCAGCTTTCCGGCGTCGTGCAATAACTGATCGGCGATCGATCCGCCCGCGAGGGGCGCGTCGTCGAGCGCGCGCAGGCGCTTCGCGACCGGGGCGAACGACGCCAACAAGCGAGCTGCGGTCGGGGCGCCATGTTCGGCGAGGGGCGCCAGAGCGGCAAGCAGTTGCGGATCGACGCCGCGCTCGCTCAGCGCCGTCTGTTCGACCGCGAACGGGCGGCCGCGCTCAAGCGCGTGCAGCAGCGATTGGGTGAGCGCCAGGGTCTCCGCGGCCGCTGTCGATTTCGTTCCCGGCGCGGCCGCCGTTTCGGCGGCGTCGGGCGCGACGCGCGTTTCGCCCTTGGGTTGTTCGAGTTGCTCGCGCAACTTGCGGATCTCGTCGGCGAGCTCGTCGATGCGGCCTTCGAGCGCGGCGACATTGGCTTTTTCGTCTTCGTTCGTCGCGGCGGGCTTTTCGCCGGTTTGCGATCCCTTGGCGGTGCGCTGCGCGTCCTTGGCCGTTTCGAGCGCTTCGCGCGCGGTGGTTTCCAGCTGCTCGACCCTTTTGACGATCGATCCGATTTGAGCGCTGTCCTCGTTTCGCGTGGCGAGAGGAGGAGCGATCGGCGCCGGATGATCGTCTTTCGCGATAGGCGCCGGCTTGGGCTCCTGGGGAACTGCCCAGCCGGGCGTCGGCGTCGGCCGCGGCGTCTCCATCGCCGCGAGAGGCGCGGGTTCGGCGGCCGGTTTCGGCGGGATTGGCGCGGGTTCGATGGCTGGCCTAGTCGGGATCGGCGCTGGGGCGGTTTCCTTCGCGGCGGTCGCGCGCGTCGCCGGCTTGCCGCCTCCTTCAATCGACTTCGTGGTCCGATCCCACAAGTCCGTCAGTTTGCTTTCGAGCGTCGCGGCGAAACCCTCGGGATCCTTGGACGCGGCGTCGATCGCGTCGCTGATCGCGCGCAGTCGCTCGTCCTTGTCCTTGAACTTAATGGCGGCGAAGCCGAGGCCGGTCGCCGTCAATCCCAGAAGCGCGAGCAGCAGCGTGAATTTTTGCCAGTAACCGCCTCGCTTTCGCGGGGGCGCCGCGTCGATCGGCTCCGGCGTCTCGGCGGCCGCGACGGTTTCCGGCGCGTGCTGGTCCGACGGGTCGGCGAAGAGCTCGTGGTCTCCCTCGCGCGGATCGTGAATTCCCTCGGTCGGGGCGTCGTGCGCGGGAGCGGTGGGAGTGCCGGCGGCGTGCGTCGCATCCGGCGTATCGTGCTCGTTTTCAACCATTATCGAATCCTCGCCTGCGTCCCTTATAGACGAGCAAGGGGGCCAGCGAAACAGGCCGCCCTTGTCCGAAAAGTGATCGGCCCGTTTTAATTCGTCGAAAGCTTGGTCTATCGCTCTCCGGCCGTCGCCACCAACGCCAGCGTGCGCCTCGCCACGTCGAGATGCAGGCGTTCGACCATCTGTCCGTCGATTTGAGCCACGCCCTTGTCGGCGTTTTCGGGCGCGTCGAAGATAGCCAGGATTTGGCGCGCGAACGCGACATCGGCTTCGCTCGGCGCGAAAATCTCGTTCACGGGTCCGATCTGCGACGGGTGAATCAACATCTTCCCGTCCATTCCAAGATCGCGGCCCTGTTCGGCCTCGCGCCGTAGCCCGACTTCATCATTGAAATCATTGTAGATTCCGTCGACAATGTCGATGCCGTGGACGCGCGCGGCCAGCACGCCGGCGGAGAGCCAGGAGATTAACGCCGTCCGGCCAGGCGTCAGCCGCGCCCGAGTGGACTTGGCGATGTCGTTTGGACCCAGCACCAGAACTTCGAGCCGCGACGCCGAATCATCCGCCGCGCTGGCGATCTTTTCGATGTCCAATATCGCGCGCGGCGTCTCGATCATCGCCCAGAGCCGGGTTCGAGGCGGGGCGCCGGCGGCGATGAGATCGGCGGCCGTCTTGAGCACATCCTCGCGGGAATTGACCTTCGGCAGGACGACGGCGTCCGGAGCGGCGGCCGCGATCGCGGCGATGTCGCCCTTGTACCATTCCGATCCGCGAGCGTTCACGCGCACCGCCAGCTGGCGCTCGCCATAGCCTCCGCCCCTGACGGCGGCGGCGACCTGCTCTCTAGCTTGAATCTTGGCGCTTTCGGCCACCCCGTCCTCGAGCTCGAACATCAGAACGTCGGCATTCAACGTCTTGCCCTTCTCAAGCGCTCGCGCATTGGATCCCGGCATCGCCAGCACGCTGCGCTTTAGCGTTGAAATCATGGTGTCTCCCTTTGCTTTTGGCGGGCCGCGCCACCCTTGCGCGGGATTCTTCGCTTGCCTGCGAGCCTCGCCTCCACAATAAGGGAGCGATCGCCGTCGCGCCAATAGCCTGGCGACCGCGCGGGCGCTCTCGATGGGCCGTCCCATCGGCGCGGCTCCTCGCGCGAGCGGCCCTCCTAGGAAAGAAAATGACCGACGCCGACAGCGCGACCTCGCCGACCGACTCTTTCCCCGCTCATCTCGTCCAGGGTTACAAGACCTTTCTGACCGGGCGTTTTCCCAGCGAGCACGAGCGATTTCGCGACCTCGCCGAGAAGGGCCAGCGTCCCAAGACGATGATCATCGGATGTTGCGATTCGCGTGTCTCGCCGGAGGCGATTTTCGACGCCGGCCCCGGTGAACTTTTCGTCTTGCGCAATGTCGCCAATCTCATTCCGCCGTTCGAGCCGGACGATCATTATCACGGCGCGTCGGCCGCGCTGGAATACGCGGTCATGGCGCTCAAGGTGACGCATATCGTCGTGCTCGGACACGCCCAATGCGGCGGCGTGGCCGCCTTCGCCGAAAGCCTGGGCAATCCCGAGATGCCGCCCTTGTCGGAGGGCGATTTCATCGGCCGCTGGATTCAGCTGTTGCGCCCCGCCGCCGAGCGCGCGGGGCCACGTCCCGCGGTGCTCGATCGCTCCTATGTCGAGCGGCTCGAATTCGAGGCGATCAAGCAGGGGCTGCGCAACCTGCGGAGCTTTCCCTGGATCCGAACGCTTGAAACGCGGCGCTATCTGCGACTGCACGGCGCGTATTTCGGCGTGATGGACGGGCGTTTACTGGCGCTCGACGAAGCTCGCGACGTTTTCGCCCCGGTCGAGGGGGCCACCCACGCGGCCGTGATCGAAGGCGCGAGATTTTGAGCGCGCCCGGGGTCCCCGAATGGGAAGCGCGGCCGGACGAGACTCCAACGATTCAGGGGCTCTCCGCGCTCGCCAGCGGCTATGAAGCCATTCTCTGCGACGTTTGGGGCGTTCTGATCGACGGCGCCAGACATTTCCCGGCCGCCGCCGCCGCGCTGCGCGAGTTTCGCGCCGGCGGCGGAACCGCGGTCCTGATCACGAACGCCTCGCGTCCGAGCGAGGAGGTGCGCGGTCAGCTCGAGCGCCTGGGGCTTCAACGCGATTGTTACGACGATATCGTGTCGGCGGGGGAATTGACCCTGCGCGAGATCGTGGCGCGCAAGGGCGCGGCCTGCCACCACCTCGGGCCGAGACGCGATATTGGTTTGTTCGAAGCCGCCGGCCGCCTTCTTGGAGCGCCGTTGCGTCTCGTCGGTCCGCTCGACGCCGATTACGTCGTTTGCACCGGATTGATCGACGAGGATCGCGAAACGCCCGAGGATTACGACGGGCGGCTGCGGCGGTTGCGCGAGCGCGATCTCGTGATGCTTTGCGCCAATCCCGACATAGTGGTCGAGGTCGGCGACCGCCTTTATTGGTGTGCCGGCGCCTTGGCGCAGCGCTATGCGGCGATGGGCGGCGAGGTAAAAATGTTCGGCAAGCCGCACGCGCCGATCTACGAAGCCGCGCTGGCGCGCGTCGAAGCGTTGAGGCGCGCCCGGATCGGGCGCGGGCGGGTGTTGGCGATTGGCGACGGCGCCGACACGGATCTGCGCGGCGCCGGGGTCGCGGGCGTCGATTGCTTGTTCGTTACGCGGGGCGTTCACCGAGAAGAGCTTTACGGCGAGGGCGAGGAACTCGACCGCGGGGCGCTGGCGCGATTGTTCGCGCGCGCGAAAACCAAACCGGTGGCTTTGGCCCGCGAGGTTGTGTGGTAATAAGGTCGCCAATAAACGTCAGTCCCGATCGAACCCTTCGGTGAAGCCAATGTCCACGCCGTTCAAAATCTATTTTTTCGAAGACCTGAGCGTTGGCATGCGCGAGACCTTGATGAAGGCCGTGATGGACGACGACGTCATCGCCTTCGCTGATCTGTCCGGAGATCGCAACCCGATCCACTTGTCCGATCATTTCGCGAGCAAGACCCGATTCGGCGAACGCATCGTGCATGGCCTTTATACGGCCTCGTTGATTTCGACGGTAATCGGCATGTATCTGCCGGGGCCGGGCGCGGTCTATCTCTCGCAAACGCTGAATTTCCGCGCTCCCGTGAAAATCGGCGACGTGATCAATGTCGTGGTCGAAGTCGTCGAACTCACCGAAAAGGGTCGGCGCGCGAAGCTGAAATGCGAATGCCTCGTCGATGGCAAGGTCGTGCTCGACGGCGAGGTGATGGTCATGGTTCCAAGCCGCGAGCAAGCGAATCGCAACGCCGCCGCCCCGGCCTGACCAGGAACGGGACGGCCTCCTTGGCGCGTTTTCGCGCGACGCTTGTCCTCGCCGCAATTTCCCGGAAGTCCCCTTGTCCGACGTCAAACGCCCTTTCATCGACGCGCTAGACCCGGCCGCTCCGCCTCCGGGGCTCGAGGGCGCGGTCGTGGCGCTTGGCAATTTCGACGGCCTTCACCGGGGGCATAAGGGCGTCATCGCGAGAGCGCAGGCGCTCGCCCGCGCCATGCGAAAGCCGTGCGCCGTATTGACCTTCGAACCGCATCCGGCCGATTTTTTCGCCGCCCGGTCGGTTATTTTCCGCCTCACTCCACCCGAAGCGAAGGCGGCGCTGCTCGCGCGTCTGGGTTTGGACGGCATGATCAGGCTCACTTTCGACGCGCGTCTCGCCGCGTTGACCGCGGCTGAATTCACCGCCGACATTTTGTCGCGAAGGCTTGGCGTGTCCGCGGTTGTGGCGGGCTATGATTTCCGCTTTGGGGCCGCGCGACAGGGCGACGCGGATTTTTTGCGGGCGGATGGCGCGCGGCTGGGCTTCGGCGTCGAGATCGTCGAACGGATCGTGAAGGACGAGGCCGGCAGTCTCGACGCCGTCTCTTCCACCGCGACGCGCGAGGCTCTGGAGCGCGGCGACGTGGCGCTCGCCAACGGTCTGCTCGGACGGCCTTATTTCATCGAGGGCGTGGTCGTTCACGGCGAAAAACGGGGACGCGGCCTCGGCTTCCCGACCGCCAACATCGTGCTCGATCCTTCGAACAGGCTACGCCATGGCGTTTACGCCGTGACGCTGGAGGCGCGCGGCGTCGTGCACGGCGGGGTGGCGAGCTTTGGCCGCCGCCCGACCTTCGACAACGGCCCGCCCCTGCTCGAAGTCTTCGTCTTCGACTTTTCCGGCGATCTTTATGGCGAAATGGTCGAGGTCGCCTTTCATGGCTTTTTGCGCGGGGAGGAAAAATTCACCTCCCTCGACGCGCTGATCGCGCAAATGCACGCGGACTCCACCGCCGCGCGCGCAATTTTGGCGCGCGAACGAGCGGGGCGGGAGGAAGCCCTCCATCCCAGCGGCTCGTTGCCGCGCCGGGTTTAATGCTTATATATCCGCCGTGGAGAAACGTGATGACCGAGGATAACTCAAACCGGGTCGAGACCCCGAAAGGTCGCGTTGAAATTCTTCCCCCCGAGGATCAGGAATCCCCGCCGGGGCGGTATGACTATTCGACCAGTTACGGAACGATCAAAATCGTGAAACTCGGTCCCTTCGGCAGCGTGCTGCTGGCCTTGGGCCTTGGCCTTATGCTGCTGTGCGGGTTCATTTTCCTGAGCGGCGCGCTGTTGTTCCTCTTGCCGTTGGTCGGCTTGCTCGCGGCGGGGGCGGCCCTGTCGGGCTTTTTGAGCAATCCTTTCCGCCGGTTGAGGTGAGCCGTCATTTAGACCCCTCATCACGCGCGAATGGCGCTGGGGAATCTCCGAACTTAAACCGCGACCGCGGACATTTCATTGTTCCCACGGGGAAATGGTCGCCAGATCGAAACGCGCCGCCGCCTCGATGATCGAAACGCCTCCGAGAACCAGATTTGGCGCTATTTCCGCCAGGGGAGCCAAAACAAAGCCCCGTTGAAACAATTCCTTGTGTGGAATCGTGAGTTCTGGATCGTCTAGGCTGCGATCGCCAAAAAACAAAATGTCCACGTCGATGAGCCGAGGGCCCCAGCGCCTTGTCGGCTCCCGTCCCATGTCGGCTTCGATTTTTTTCACCGCGGCGAGAAGTTCATAAGGCGAAAGGCTGGTCGAGCCCACGGCGCAGGCGTTGGCGAAATCTCCTTGGTCGAGAACGCCCCAGGGCGGCGTCCTGTAGATGCGCGACACCGATTCAAGCCGGGCGACGCCCCGCTCCTCCAGCAAGCGCAAGGCCGCGCGAATATTCCCGGGCTTGTCGCCAATGTTGGAACCCAGCCCAAAACCCACCGCCGCTATTGTCATCGCGTCACATCCGTTCAAAATCGACCGGGCTCCATGGTCGCCAATACGGTCAAGGCGGTTCTGTGCTCGAGCGCGTCATGCACCCTGAACACCCGCGCGCCCAAGGTCGCGGCGAAGATATTCGCCGCCAGAGTGCCGATCAGCCTTCCTTCGATCACTCCATCCGGCAGATCGCGAAAGATGGATTTGCGCGAGACGCCAATCAACAACGGACAGCCAAACGTCAGTAACTCGGGAATGGCGCGAAGAGCCCGATAGTTTTGTTCGCGGCTTTTGCCAAAGCCGACGCCGGGGTCGAGCAAAATATGTCTTTCGGGAATCCCGGCGCGCCGGGCCAAATCCAGCGAGCGCTCGAAAAATCGCCGCATGTCCGCGACAATGTCGGCGCCGGCGTCCACTGTCTCGCGATTGTGCATGATCACCACGGCCGCGCCCGCCTCGGCCACCACCGCCGCCATCGCGGGATCCCTTTGCAGTCCCCATACGTCGTTCACGACGGCGACGCCCGCTTCAAGCGCGCGGCGGGCGGTTTCGGCCTTATAGGTGTCGATCGAAACAGGCGCTCCCGCCGCTTCCACCAGCGTCGCGAGTAGCGGGCTCAGGCGCGCCCACTCTTCCTCGGCGGAAACGGGCGTATGGCGCGGCCGCGTCGATTCCGCGCCGACATCGACGATACAGGCGCCGTCGGCGACCAGCTTTTGAGCCTGAGCCAGCGCGCTCCGGGGCGAAACGAAAAGACCGCCATCCGAGAAGGAATCCGGAGTTACGTTCACGATCCCCATGATCGCCGACCCCGCCGCGATCCGCGATAAAAACGCCTCTCGCGCCCGTGCTATGTCCGCGACCCGTCCGCTCAAGCCTTCTTCCCCCGCCCTTCACGTTACGCTCTGTCGGGGTTTTAGTCGTCGTATTTCAAATAGGCGAATCGCTGATCGTGCTCGGGCGTCCCTTCGAGAGCGCCGCCTTCCTTGCCTGGTCTCCAGCCCACGACCTCCTCGATTTTGCGAGCGAGTTCGAAATCCTTGTCGGTGATTCCCTTGGCAGTGTGGGTCATCAGCTTGACCTCGACGAACGCATAGGACGCCGCGAGGTCGGGATGGTGCCAGGCGGCTTCCGCCAGATGGCCGATCGCATTGATCGCCATCAGAGTTCCCTTCCATGAGTGGGTTTTGAACTTGCGGCGGATCCAGCCGTTTTCGTAGCGCCAGTGGGGCAGTTCCTTGGACAGGCGCTCGGCGATCTCGCTGTCGGAATAGGCGCGTTCCTTGGTGGTCATGACCCTCTCCCTGGATGGAGATTCCAGCACGCCATTCGACCTGACGAGACAAGGGCCGGCGGCGCTAGAATCGCTAAATCTTCTTGCCATTATCGGTCAGGCGCGTTACTCGCGCAATCGCGCCCAACTGGGCTCAAGTCGCGCCTCGCGGCGCCGCCGCGATGGTGAATCGACGCCAAGTCGCGCCACGAACTTTCGCTTCGCGGTCTTGCTCGATCGAAACGGGACGTCATGCCGGCCCAGACTAGCGTCAACGAAGTCCGCGTCACGACCGCCGCCCGCCTGCATTTGGGCTTTCTCGACATGAACGGTGGTCTTGGCCGCAGATTTGGCGGGCTTGGCCTGTCGATCAGCGGCCCGAGGACGAAGCTCACGCTGAAGCGGGCGGATGAGACAATCGTCGAAGGCGCCGAGACCGACCGCGCGCGTCGGCTGCTGCATAAGGCCCAAGAGGCCTTGGCGCCACATTCAGCGCATCATCTGATCATTCACGAAGCGATCGCCGCGCACGCCGGACTTGGCT
>JBAUVQ010000324.1:0-1651 GCA_049583305.1 Methylocystis sp. | reverse complement strand
CGCGAGCGGCGGATCGTCGCGGATGGCCAATGAAATTAGCGACCGCCCCTTTCCTCACGCAGCCAAAGCCGCCAGCACCCGCGCCCAGGAGCGGGTTCCCTTGTGGAACGAGGTGAGCGAATATTTCTCGTTCGGCGAGTGGATGCGGTCGTCCTCCAGCGCGAAGCCGATCATCAGCGCATCCATGCCGAGATCGCGCTTGAAGGCGCCGACGATCGGAATCGAACCGCCGCAGCCGGTCAGCGCCGCCTCGACGCCCCATTCGTCGGCCAGCGCCCGCCGCGCCCGCTTCAGCGCCTCGGACCCGAACGGCAGATTGAGCGCCCCCGACGCCCCATGCGAGATAAACTCCGCCGTCACGTCCACCGGCAGGCGCTCGCGCACGAAGGCGTGGAACGTCTCGACGATTTTCTTGGGGCTCTGCGTTCCGACGAGGCGGAACGAGACTTTGGCGCTGGCTTGCGCCGGCAGCACGGTTTTCGAGCCCTTGCCGGTATAGCCGCCGACAATGCCGTTCACGTCGCAGGTCGGCCGCGCCCAAATCTGCTCGATGACGCCGCGCCCGGCCTCGCCGCCGACCTGCGTAAGGCCAACGCCCTGCAAAAACGCCGCCTCGTCGAAATCGAGTTGGCGCCATTGCGCCGCTATGTCCTCGGGCAATTCCGGCACGCCGTCGTAAAAGCCCGGCAGCGCGACCTCGTTATCCTGCGTATGAAGCTCGCCGATGATTTTCGCCAGCACATGGATTGGATTGACGACCGGACCGCCGAACATGCCGGAGTGCAGATCGTGGCTGGCGCCTCTCAGGATCACCTCCTCCTGCACCAGTCCGCGCAGCATGATGGTTATGCCCGGCGTCGTCGCGTTCCACATGCCGGTGTCGCAAACGAGGGCAAGCGCCGGCTCCGACAATTCGGCCTTGTTGGCCGCGAGAAATTCCGGCAGCGATGGGGAGCCGGTCTCCTCCTCGCCCTCGAACAGGAAGGTCACGTTGCACGGCAGTCCGCCATTGGCCTCGAAGGCGCGGCAGGCCTCGACGAAAGTCATGAGTTGACCCTTGTCGTCGGAAGCGCCGCGCGCGACGATCTCCTGCGTCGCCTCGCCCTGTTGCAGACGCGGCGCGAATGGATCGGTTTTCCATAGCTCCAGCGGGTCGGGCGGCTGCACGTCGTAATGGCCGTAAAACAGCAAATGCGGCGCATCCTTTCGCTTGGCGCTCGCATGGCCGACCACGATGGGATGGCCAGGAGTCGGCCGCGATTCGGCGTGGTAGCCGAGCCCCTGGAGTTCCCTCACGAGCCAATCGGCGGCGCGCTCGCACTCCTTGGTGTAGGCGGGGTCGGTGGAGACGGAAGGAATGCGCAACAAATCGCACAACCGCTGCGTGGAGGCGTCGATATTCTTGTCGATGGTGGCGAGAACGGCGTCGAGCGTGGCCATGAAGGGCTCTCCTTGTTAGGCCGAAGTCTAAATCAGCTCGGCGAAAACCGCGAAGCGTTTTGCGCCAATCGGCCCAACTCCGCCGGATTTTTCGCGGAGCCCCACGACGAGCATTTCTGCTTAGATGAAATCCGCGCGAATCTGGACATGGTCGGACGGCTTTTCTCGCGCGCGAAAATCCTTGTCGATCTCGACGCTCTTCAAGCGGTCG
>JBAUVQ010000323.1:0-4955 GCA_049583305.1 Methylocystis sp. | reverse complement strand
ATCCACGACGATCTTCTTGTTCGCCGCCGCGATGGCCCTGAATTCGTCGTCGATCTTTAGCGCCCCCTGGATGTCGAGGCGTCCGGAAAGACAAATTTTGGTCACCCCATTGTCCAGATCGAGTGTTTCCAATTTCATTTCCCAATCAACCTTTCCCGAGCCCGGTTTCGGCGAAACAGCCGATAGTCTAGACTCTACATTCTGTTAGGCTGATGTGACATATTTATGAACAAAATCGCATTTTCGGCGGACGAATTATGACGATCACGTCTTGGAAACGCCGCCAGCCCCCGGCCGCGCTGTTCCCCGAGCGCCCGGCCGCGCTATCCCAACCGGCTCCGCTGGGGGCTCACCCGCTGGTCCAAAGGCCTCCGGCTGCGCAAGCAGAACAAGGACGAGCGCGACGAACACGAGTCGCTGCTCGACCTCTATCTCAGGGCGATGGAAGCTCCCGTCCCCTCGCAAGCGAAGGTGGCGTATGATTACGCACGCAAAAAGGAGGGCGCTTGATACTGCCCGCGAACGATCAGTATTTCGCGAGAACCGGTGTTGGAGCGCTCCAGTTGAAGTGGTAGTTCACGCCAGCGCGGACAACATTGATTTGTGGATGGATGTGGTTGCCTACGTTCCAGCCGCCGCCTCCGCTCGCCCCGCCGCTGTCGAGATCGACAAAGAGATATTCGACCTTCGCTGACCAGCGCGGCGTGAACATCCATTCGACGCCGCCGCCGGCGGTCCAGCCGGAGCGCGTGTTGCTGTAGCCCCCGGCGTCCACGCCGCCGTAAGCGAAGCCGGCCGTTCCATAGAGAAGCGAGTCTGGAGTGAACAGATAGCCCAGGCGTCCGCGCACCGTGCCAAACCACGGCAGACTTGCAACGTCGCCGATGCTGGTGCCCTGGATATCGGCTTCGGCGCCGACCAGAATGCCGAAACCCAAACCGCCGGCGCCAAATTGATAATTGTAACCGACCTGTCCACCGCCCACGACTCCGCCGGCGCTGCTCGAGCCGGGGCCGCCTGGCACGATGGCCAAGCCGCCGCCGGTTGTCGGGACCCAGGCCCATCCCCTGCTATTGCCGTTATTGCCCCACCCGGCCCACCCATTGCCGCCCCACCAGTTCGGAGTTGTGGCGGCGACGAGCGCGAGACCGGGATTGGAAAAGTCGTAGCTGGTGTTGCTCCAACCTCCGCCGATATTCAAGCCGCCGTATAAGCCGGTCCACAGCGGCGGCGGCGGAGGAGGAACATATAGCGGAGTATTCGCGTATGGCATATCGGCGGCGAAGGCTGTCGCGCCAGAAAGAGCCAGCACGATCGCGCCGGCGGCACATGTGGTAAATAGAGTGTTTTTCATCCGAAGGCTCCTAAATCTCCTCGTTCTCTTCATGAACAAGACAGGGGACTACCAGCGAAGATTTCATCGTCTCACTCTGACGAGGATCGTCAAGCAACTTCATTATTAACACCGCGATCTATATGCTTTTTTTGGATATGTGTGGCGCCATTGCCACACTTGCCCCCAGCCCTTGAGTCCGATTACATCGCAAAACCCCATTTCGGCGTGGAAACTCACCTATGCTTAGCTCAAGCCAGCGCGGCTACGCCCGCCGAATGTGAGCGCGTCTTCATTTTTTGTCGTCGGCGTTCGTGTGTTCGCCATGGTGTTGCCGGGCGCGCTTTCCTCGACTTCACCGGAGGTGGGGGCTAATAGAAGTTTGAAATGAGAGAGGCGCATCCGAGAGGGCGCGGAAATCGCGCTCCGCCCGCGTTTTCACCGATTCTCAGGCCGTTTCTGAGTGGCTGCTTTGTCGGGAGCATCCGACTGCTGAAGCGTGGCGACCCAGATAGAGTCGATGCGATGATGGTATTTGCAGTTAGAATGATAGTCGAAACCGAGAGCGGTAATGTTATCCGCCGTTAAGTGACATTCAATATGCACCGCTCTCTCAATCATTCTACTTCCCACAACGACCCGGGGTGGAGATGGAAAGGGTGGGTCAAAGATTATGTGCTCGCCGTCGGCCGCGGTGCCTGCCTCCACCATCGAGGGGTGAAACGCCTGCTCCAGCGCTACCGAGACAGAGGCCACGGATGTCGATGCAACAATAGCGGCCGCGAGCATGCCCGTCCCTATTCGCCTCATGTCCGCTCTCCCTGCCGTTTTGAATCTCTAGCGCGCTTCGTAACCTGCGTAGAAAAACGTCTTGAAGGTCGCGCCTGCGGTTGCGTTGACAATTTTCATCTTTTGCCATCCGCGGTGAATCAGGGCAACTCGATTTTTGCGGGACGCCTTCAACCGAGGTCCGACCGGAATGGCGCCGCGGTCAATGGCCCTCGGAAGCGCCTCAGCCCCAAACCCCTCGATCGCGGCGAAAATGACGCCGGCGCAAAATCCGGACTGTTCGCCAAAGCAGCGTGCGATGGACTTTGTGCAAATCCTGACCTCCCGCGCGCGCCTTCCAAACGCGAAAAATTGCTGGTCAAAGGCGGCGGCCAATGGGCGGAGCGAAGTGAATGACATTGCATTGATGGCGAACTCGGTCGGATAGTGGCGAGAGATCGTGTGTGGCTTTTTTGTCACACCTCGGATCAAATTAACCATTTGGTCGCTATGTCGCTTGTCGCAAGATTTCTACTCGGGCATACTTGCACGGTTAATATGGCTGGTTTCCTTGGATGTTAGTGGGAGAGAAACCTGCCGTCGGGGGCGTATTAAACACTGATTTTACTCCCACTGGAGTGTGGCTTTGCTGCCCTTCTAAAAGAGAGCGGCGAGGCGGCCAGGCGCGCGGGTGTGCCTATGAAAGAGCGGCGGCGAGCTGTCCGCGCGTCCTCCTCGGTCCGAGGCGGTGATGCATTGGCGGCTGGGTCCTCTGCACGGCGCGGGTCGGCGATGCAAGTGGATTGAGTCGATGAAAGCGTTCGGCGTATTTGTTGTCTTCGCGGCTACCGCGAGCTTAGGCGTTTCGCCGCCGAGCGCCGTGGCCGAAACGATGTCCTCGGCTCTTGCCCTTGCCTACACCAGCAATCCCGAAGTGAACCGGGAGCGAGCCAATGTGCGCGTCCAGGATGAGGATACGCCAAAGGCTTGGGGGGGATTGCGGCCGAATGCGAGCATCGAAGCAAGCGTTGGCTCGCAAGACTCGAATATCAGAATTCCGGTGCGGGTGCCGATGACGAACGTCCGCATACCGATAACCGACGACTATGTTGGCTATCCTCGAGGCGGGACTTTCAAGGCCTCGCAAACGCTCTTCGACGGCGGAAGAACGTTTAATTCGGTCCGCCAAGCCGAGGCCGGCGTGTTTGCTTCGCGCGCCGTGATGCGGCAAACCGAACAGGCCACGTTGCAGAACGGCGCCACCGCGTACATGAACGTATTGCGGGACACCGCCATTCTGTCCCTGCGCAAGAACCACATCACCGTCCTGGAAATACAACTGGACCACACGCGCCAGTTTTTTAAAGCAGGGGATGTGACGAGCACCGATGTGGCCCAGGCCGAGGCCGCGCTCGCTCAGGCGCGCTCCGAATATTTTGCCGCGCAGGCGTATCTGAAGAACAGCATCTCGGACTACCATCAGATCATGGGAGTGGATCCAAAGCATTTGGAGCCCGCCGCCTCGGTCGAAAGGCTGCTGCCTAAGTCCGTGGATCAGGCGATCGCCGTCGCGATCGCCGAACACCCAGGGGTGGTGGCGGCAAAGCATCAGGCGGACGCGTCCGAGTTCGCCGTGCATGTCGCCGAGGGCGCGTTGTCCCCGACCGTCGCCCTCGAGGCGGAGGTGCAACAACAATACGATTCGTTCTTGGGCTTGCCGGGCTCGCGGCAGTTCGCTGCGGGAGCTCGCGCGACACTTAAAATTCCGCTGTATCAAGCAGGAACTGAATACGCCTCGATTCGCCAGGAGAAGGAAAAACTGGGGCGGTCGCGGCTGACCGTGGACGTTCAGAGAAACAGCGTGCGTTCGTCGGTCGTGTCAAGCTATGGCCGGTTGGAATCCGTGAGATCGCAAATCGTCTCCGATCAAGCGGCCGTCAACGCGGCGGAGTCGGCGCTGCGGGGAGTGCGCCAAGAGGCGCAAGTGGGCCAGCGCACCACGCTTGATGTCTTGAACGCCCAGCAATCTCTGCTTAACGCCCGCGTCAATCTGCTCATTTCGCAACGCGACCGCGTGGTGGCTTCGTACGCGGCGCTAGCGGCGATCGGACGACTGTCGGCTGAATCGTTGAAGCTTAACGTCGCCACTTATGATCCGACCATTCATTTCGAACAGGTGAAGGACAAGTGGTTCGGCGTGGATATCGACCGCGCAAAGTAGTGAATAACGAAAGCGTTACGCCCAAACAACCCATCCGAGATGGTCGCATAAGTCGGAGTCAGGGGCGCACGCGGCGGCTTTGAAAGTCGCTTGTCAATGCGTCACGCCGCTAAATGGGTCGCCTACCTTCCTCGGCTCGACTCACCCGCTCTCATGCTCAAGCCGACCGCATCGTCGAGTTCACGATAGTCGAGCGGTCCAGCGGCAAGCCAAGAGGAATGTTGCTTCAAACCTTCCAAGGACCGAGGCTTCGAACACACGGAAATCTCCGTGGAAGAGTGATTGTCCAGCGCCCCCGTTTTAGCTCTCAACGGTGATGATTACGTGTTCATACGGAGGCTTTGCGGTAAAGCGTCTTATCTTGACGAAAAAATAGGCTGCGTTGTTGATTTCTGAAGCAGTTGGGATTTACCGACGATATAGGCAAAACGACAATGCTCAGGCGCCGCGCCTCAATTGTGAGCTATAGCCAAATAAGCTATGCAGAATCAATGGTATAACGTTTTTTGGATAAAATATGTTGAGCTGGTGAAACCAATTCGTCAGCCAAGCGTTGTTCCCTCGATTTGCTGCAACGCATCTAATTTTAGGTGCGGCGCGGGAGCTTTTGGAACGCAATGCGTGGGCGCAATG
>JBAUVQ010000322.1:0-15338 GCA_049583305.1 Methylocystis sp. | reverse complement strand
GGCCGTTCACAAGTCGACGGCCTTTCAAATGAACTTGCTGGCGACGCAGCGCGCGAACGATCTTGCTCAAATCATCGCGGACATTGAACAAGGGCGAGACCTCAAAAAATACCTCAGCCGCGACATTGATCGCGCTCCCGCAAAAGCACCCGGAGCGCGCCGCCGTCCCGATCTCGATTTGTTGCTCAACAATTGGGGCGTTCACCATCTCCACATCTCGTCGATTGTCGAGCCTGATGGCTTTGTAAAACGCGACGGGCCCCTACTATTCGTTAGTTTCACATCCCGTGCTGCCTATGTGATCGACATCATGATGCACGGAGACTGGACCCGCGATCATGTTCTCGAAGTGTTAGCCAGTGAGTGGCCGCACGAAGGCGTTATTCACGAGATCAATGACGCACCCTCAGCAACTCAGATCACAGAGGAACAACGAGCCAACTTACGAAAAAACGGCTACAACGCCGCTTTTACGTATGGCGGCAAGGTTTTCATGCCGGCCAGTGTCATGATGTCTGGTGGCCCGACAATGAGGGCGTGGGTGTGGGCGCGGCACGTGCTGGGAAAAATAGCTGTGCTCGAACAGGCGCTCGCCACGAATCCGCGCTGCTTGACACCCGATTTTCAAAGACATGGCTTGGAATTTCCTGAGAAACCGGAATTTGAATTTGCAGTCAGAGAAGGCGAAGCGGGAGTTCTTGAGACAAAGTCAGCCGCGTGGATGAGCTTGGTGGGAACGCAATAACCATGAACCAGCTCATCATCCTCACCGATCGCGCCCCCGCCCTCATCGCCGCCGTCGGCGCACGCGCCTCTTATCGCTTCTTTGAATTCTTCACCGCCAATATCCGCAATCCGCACACGCGCTGCGCCTACGCGCGCGCCGCCGTCGAATTCTTCGACTGGCTTGCCGCGCGAGGGGTAAGGGAGCTCGGGGCGATCGAGCGCGTGCATGTCGCCGCCTATGTCGAGCAGTTGCAAAAGGCGCGCTCCGCGCCGACCGCGAAGCCGCGCTTGACGGCGTTGCGGCAATTGTTCGATTGGCTGGCGATCGGCCAGATCATGCCGGTGAATCCCGCGAGCCCCAATAGCGCGACAATCGCGCAAAAAAAGCCCGACCCTTGAGGGATCGGGCAGCGGATTTCCTGGGAAGTTTGCTGGTGGGTAAGCGCCAGCACATCGAAATACAGGTAGCGCCGCGACGATTGAATTCAAGTGGGCTATGGGCAAACAAGTTTCGATTGAAAATGACCGCGAAGCCTCGGGCGCGCTCTCGATGAGAAAGAAATGTCCGTCACCGCGGGGCGTTCGTCGTTTATGCGGCTGGACTAGGTATTTACCCCAATTCCCCGCTGCGTTCCGGGCGCTAAATCCACCCGTGAGCCCCATTTTTCCTTCGGAGCTCCCGCACCAGCCCCTCTTGGCTCGAATCGTTGGATTCGAGCCATTTTTCCGTGAGGGCGTCGGCTTTCGCCGCGTCGCCGACGCAGCGCCGAGCGGAGTATTTGATCGGGAGAGGCGACGGCGGAAAAGCCACGCCAAACAGGGCGCCTCCGCGCACCTTGCAACCAAGGTCACTGTTAATCGGATCAAACACATATAGCCGAACCTGCAACAACGGAATAAGCCTCTGTCGTCTAACGCGATGGGTCATCATGGCTATTTTCAAAAATGCGGAACTAAAGCGACCGCGCGGCGTTTAGTTTTCGTGACCGCGCCTCGCGCCGATAAGGTCACTATAATTGATAATGTCAGACCATTCCGCGCCAGGCGAGGTTTAGCGATAAAGGAGATTGAAAAATGACAGCATTTCCCTTCGTATTCGAGGACTTCGGAACTCCTCTCCCCTTCAAAGTCGAGGCAAACCCTGATTTCCCAGGGGAAATCGAGCCTGTCTGCATCATCAACAACCTGGGGGTGGCGCCGAAATCGGATACTTTCATCAAGGTTGGCCCGCCCCCTGTCGTTCCAGACTCCTGGGAAGTGACGTTCCGTTGGGCGACGGTGGGAGCGCCCGCCGCCGGCACATGGACTTTGGGCGCGTTTCTTCAGGCTGTTGGCCCAGGTCCGAATCTTGTCGTGCCAGGCTTTCCCAAGCTTCAAGGTGGGATAAATCCACAGAAGTTTGACGTGGTGACAGTTATCCCCGGCGGGCCGTTCCCTGGCGTGCCGGTGGGATTTGTCCATCTATACCGCCTATATGCCGCTCTTGAATGGGTGCCGACGGGCGTGTCTCCTTCCGTGATTAAAGTCGCCGGCTATGCGAAAGGCCCGCTGATCAAGTTCTTCCACCCCGCCTGACACCAACGGCGACAGTCAAATCCTCGGGGACGCCCCGCGCAACGATGGCGAAAATGGCCTTGCGCCAGCAGCCTTCGTTGCGCGGGTGTTCCGATTTAGGCAATGCGCTAATCTAGCTGGGTTCGATCAAAGAGCGGCGGAATTCCCATCCGCCATCTTGATTAGCCGGCCATGTTCCAAAATGGCGCTTCTCCGAATCCGCCCCGCCTCTCGAACGCGGACTTGCGGGCCGCGTGCATGGCGCCAAATGTGATGGAGAGCGTCATGAAAAAGTTGTTGTCCGCTTTAATGGTTGCGGCGCTGGCCGCTTCGACGACAGCCGCCAGCGCCGCCGCGCCGGATTTCGAACGCGCCTATGTCCTGGCGACGGCTTCCTATTGCGCTTACGCGGTGAGCGAGGAGCCCAACGACGCGGGCGTCAAGGACTCCGGCCTCGAACGCGCGGCGCGGTGCCTTAATCGCGCGGCGTCGGATAGCCTGCTCGCCGAGTTGGCGGTCGGTCCCGAAAATGTGGAAGCCTTTGTCGGGCCCGACCCGAAGGACGCTTATCTGCTGATCAACGGCAAGAAGGGCATTATCCTGGCGTTTCGCGGCACGATCGTTCCGCCCACGAACCTCGACGCGAAAAGCCCGGGCGGCGCCTTGCTGGGCGCCATTCTCGATAACCCGATCAACGCCAAGGACGGCCTACAGACGTTTGTTTCGGACTGGCTCAGCAATGCGCGCGTTTCGGTCGTCGATCACCAGCACAAGGGATTTCTCGCGTCCTGGAACGCGCTCAGGGCCAATCTCGAAGCCAGCTGCCAGACTCCCGCCGCCAAACAATGCAGCAAGCTTGGCTTGTTCCTGGCGAAGCCCGCGTCGAGCGAAGCGCCCGCAATCTATGTCACCGGACACAGCAAGGGCGGAGCGCTGGCGGCTCTCGCGATCCGAAATCCTCCGGCCGCCCTGAAGAACACGCCCTTGACGGGCTATACTTTCGCGTCCGCGAAAGCCCTGGACTCGGATGGCGCGAAAAACGCGAGCGCGACGGAGCAAGCGGTCTGGCGTTTCGAAAAAGACGGCGATGTCGTTCCAAGCCTGCCGGTCGATAGCAGCATCCCTCTCCCAAGTCTCATTTTGCCGACCTACGCGCCAGTCGGTCATCGCGTTCTGTTCCTCCAGGACGAAAGCCATGCGGAATCCGCGCCCACGAATGGCGTCGATTCACCTGGCGATTTGAAGAGAATATCGGGAACGCTCGTCGAATTATCGGGAGATTGGATGAAGGACCTGTTCGGCGGCGCGGCCGATGGCGCCTTCACAAGGCTGATGTTGGCCAATGAAGCCTCATGCCGCCGGGTCGTGGATCGGCACTTCGAGGTTTTTTCATCCCTTCGAAAGCTCGCGCGCGCCAGCGCGCCCCATCCAACCCCGGGAGACGACTTCTTTTCAACAGGCTTTTACGATGGAGACAAGCAGATCTTGTGGGGTTATTCCAGATGGTGCGACCTGCTTAAGCCTCATCAGTGAAGGGTTGTCGGCGCCATGTCTGGCGCCGCCGACCTTGCTACCATCGCGGTCAGTGTTTTTGAGGCGGCGCGACCGGCGCGGCGGGTTGGGGCGCGACTGGCGCGGCCTGGCCGAGCCCGACCGAAATGCCGAACAGCCGCCACTGCCCGTTGACCGGCGCATAGGTGAGATCGAAGTTGACCTGCGTCGGGACCGACGGGAAGAAACCCGTCATATGCATCATGCCGTTGGCTTCGATCCGCGGCAGCAGCGTCAGTTGCGGATCGAGCGCGGCGACGCCGGAAAGATCGAGATTGTCGCGGCGCTGCCCGGCGAAGATTTCGCCCAGCCGCGCCGCCGTATTGACCTGGAATCCCGGACTGCCGAGATCGCGCAGCACGGTGTAATTGCCAGTCTTATTGGCCTGATCGAGCGCGAGAAGCGAATTGCGCACCAGGATCAGCACGCCGTTGCGGTCGATTTGCGCGGGCTTGGCCGCCGGCTGTTCCGCCCTCGCGGCGCCGCAAAATGCGCTGGCCGCGAGCAAAAAACCAAGCAGGAAAGATCTCGTCGTCACCATGCGAATGTCGCTCCGGCGCGTCCGCCGACGCCGCCCTTTTGAAAGCCGACGCCAACGCCGGCGTTCAGCACCAATGCTTCCGCGACGCGCATCTGCGCCGCGCCGCCGAAAGCGTTTTGTCCGCGGAACGCGCCCCAATTGCCGGAAACGGCGACGTTCTTGCCCGAGGGCAGCTCCGCCGGGGCGAGCGCCAGCGCGATCGCCGTGCCCTCGTAACCGCGCTGGATCGATTGCTTGAGCGCGGCGACGTTCTGCCAAAGACTGGCGACGTTGGAATAGAGGTTGGCGATGTCCCCGGGGCCATAGGCCGAGGTCGCGAGATGGCCCGCGGCGTCCGTGCTCACGAAATTGGTCGGGCCGCTCTGCGCCGAAAGGCTCGCCGCCGAGGTGATCCCCGGCGCGACCAAGGTCGAGGCGTTGGCGCCGGTCCCGCCGAGCATGATCTGATTGGCGGCGGTGTTGGTCGCGCTGGCGTCGAGCGCCGTCGAATTGGCGTAGCCGGCCGTATTGGCGTTGGCGCCTAGGCCGGTTGAATTGCCGCCGGTGGCGGAGGAGATCGTGCCGATCGCGGTCGCGCCGTCGCTCGTGGCCTGCGCGTAGGCGCCGTAGGCGGCGGCCGTGGAGCCGTAAGCGACGCTCTGCACGCCCATCGCCTTCGTGTACTGGCCGTTGGCGATGGCCTGCGCGCCGACCGCCGTGGCGTTTTCACCGTAGGCTAGGGAATAGGCGCCCGTCGCGGTGGCGTTGCCGCCGGCGGCCCTGGCTCCAGCGCCTGTCGCGGTGGCGTTTGCGCCATAGGCGAGGCTTTAGCCGCCGACCGCGGTCGCGGCGTAGCCCTCGGCGGTGCTGCCCCCGCCGACCGCGGTCGCGTTGCCTTCTGGGGCGACACTGTCGGCGGTGCTGTAACCTCCCACAGCGGTGCTGTAGATGCCGTTGCTGAGCGCGTTGTAGCCGCAGGCGGCGGCATAATCGGCGTAGCTGGCGAAGGCGCCGAGTCCGTTGCCCGTGTTCACGTCGGCGCAAATAAGCGCGGCCGCCGGGGTCGAGGCAAGGGCCGCGGCGGTTAAGGCGCATGCCGCCAGCACGAGTCCGCGCAAGGCGCCGCCGGATATCGCATGGCCGAGAAAGGATTGGGAACGGCGTTTATTCATCGCGGCGATCTCCGAGAAATCCTTCGCGCCGCTCCGGCTCCAAAATCTCGATGACGCGGCGAACGAGGTTAAGGGCTTCCTCTCGTGGCGCGCAAGGCGACGGAGGGGGTCCGCGCCCGCCAATGTCGTTTGAAACAAAGATAATCCGCCGCCGTGGCAAAAAAGTCACGGTCGCGCGGGCCGGGAAGCGGCGCTAAACTTCGCCCGTGTTGGCGTAATTCACCAGGCGCGAGGCGCGGATCAGGATGATCCGCATTTTTTCCGCCGAGCGATGGCAGGTGTTCGCGGCGCGTTCCATGTCCTTCGGCGCGCCGTCGCGAAACTGGCGTCGCACCGAGGCGACGCTGGCCAGCGCGATCAGATCGAGTTCGGCGACGAAGGTCTCGAAGCGGCGGCGAAACATCGGATTGAGCTGTTCATAGGCGCCCAGCGCGGAATGACGCCCTGGCAGCTGCGAGCGGCGAAAATATTCCTGATAGCTCACCGGCTTCCACGCCAGCAGATCTTCGAGCAACTCCGGCATTTGCGGAATCTGCTCCAGCATCATCACCAGCTCATTGAACAAATTGAGATAATCGTTGGCGAGGCCGGACACCGGGTTGACCAGCGTCTTGCTCTGCAACGCCTCGACGGCCTGCTCGCGCGTGAGCCGGTGCGGTTCAATGAGCTGGAGATCGAAGGACATGACGCCTCGCGGTAATTTCGTCTTGATTGTAAATGCCAATTCATAATTTTCGGTTCACGAACGCTAACCAGTCCGAACCAACGCTCAAGGCTCATGTGTCCGTCCGGGATCGCCGGGTCCGCCGCAAGATTTTAACAGCGTAGCTCCAAGCCTCGCGTGTATCGAGCAATCCCAGAACATATTGCCCCGCCGTCAAATGCAGAAGGCGTAGCATCGCGGAAACGCAATATGCGATCAACGCGAGCTCGATAACGATCGACGCGCCCGCGACCGCGACCATGTTGTGAGTCGTCTCGACGAACACCCAGCCCACGACCAGAGCGGCCGCCGAGCCGAGAATAGTCACCCCAACCAGTAAGCCGTGACGGTTCAGCCCCAACAAGACAGCCGCCGGCGGCATCGAAACGGCGCGCAACACTCCGCAGAGCAAAATCATGTGGAACACGCCGCTATCGAACACCACCTTCGAACCAGTCCACACTCTGAATATTGACGGCCCCGCGTAGATCAGGAAAATGCTCGCGCCGAGCCCGACAAGTATGCTCGCCGTTGAAGACAGGAAAAACAGCTGCTTGATTTTCGAATTATTATTATCTTTCTCGACGGCGTATGAGACTTCCGGCTGAAGAATGTTAAAGAACAAGCCCAGGATCATCAGAACGGTTCTCGCCAGCGTGCGCATCGCGGTGAACGCGGACAATCCGGCGGGCCCGAACCCTCCGCCGACGAGAAGAGCAAACCCCTGTAATTCCATCGCCTGCGCGAATGGCAACATCAAGAATCCGAGCGCGGGACGCAGTAGTCGCGCCGCCACCGGGCCGATGGGGGCTCCGTCCCGGATGAGCAGCCACGGCGCGCGCCGCTGGACATGGATCGCAAGGCCGACAAGCACGACCAGCCGCACGACAATGCAGCAAACGATCGCGCCAAGAAAATATCCGCCGAGCAGCAACACGGCGACCTGCGCCACGACCTCGATGATTTGGACGGTGTTTTCGATAAACGCGAACTCGGGATAGCCGCCCCACGCGCGGAACGCGCTCTCGGCCACGCCCATCTGCAGTCGCACCGCGATGAGGACCGCGGAGGCGATGATCACGTTCCGCGCGCCATCCGCCGAGATCGTCGTCAAACCGAGAATTCCGGCGACGTCGAACCGGTTCGCGCCGAACCACACCAGCGCGACCAGCGCCACATTCGAAATCGTGACGATGACTCTCGTCGTCTGCCAGACCCCTCGCGCGGTCGCCAAATCGCCGCTGGCGGCGTTCATCGCGATGAGATTGCCTCCCGCGCTGCCAATTCCGAGGCCGCTGAGCGCGAAATAGGTCGAAAAACTCGATAGCAGAATCCATTCCCCGAATTGCCGCGCGCTCCAAAAATGCAAGAACAGCGGTAATGTTACGAATTGCAGCAGGATGCGAACACCCAATGAATAAACATTCGAGGCCAGCGCCCGGATCAAGCGCGCGACGCGGCTCGACAGCTCGGGACGCATGAAGTTCATCGCTCCACGGCTTCCACCAAGGGTTGAGCGGCGGCTTCGAAATTCAGATCATTGTCAAAGCCTTCGCGCGCGGCCTTGGCCATTTCGGCGAGTTCACCGCGGCGGGCGGGCAGGCTCAGCAACACGTCGCGAATGGCCGAAGCGGACCATTCGCTCAGGACAAGACCAACGCCGCGTCTCTTCACAAATCCGAGCGTCGACTGCCGCGAACAAAGAACCGGAACGCCCGCCGCGATGAAATCGAACAGCTTGGTTGGTGTGTAAAGGCGATCTCCCATGATTTGCGAATGATCCATTTTCTTCATCGCGAAGCCAAGGTCCGCGCCGCGCAAATTCGCGATCAAATCGTAACGCGATCCGCCCAGTTCGCCCAAGTAAAAGTAGTTCCCGGTCGTCGCGTGGGCCTCCGCGACCATTTTTGCCATATCCGTCGAAAGCCGGCCGACCATTCCGATCAGAACGCCGCTTTCGGCCGGAATCGCCGCCTCGAGCAAAAGATCGAAGCCGCACAAGGGGTCCAATCCGCCGCTGCACAGCGCGACGATCGCATTGGGGCGGCCGGCTTTTTGTCGAATCCGTTCAGCGAATGTCGATTCGGGAGGCCGCGAAATCGCCTTGGTGACGCGCAAGGCGCCAAGGTTTATCTCCTTTGGAACCGTCGCCAGCCCGACCAGGGCCTTCAGTATGCGCGACCGCTGTGTCCCCGTCGTAAATATCTCAATGCCCGTGTACGGCAGGATATATTGAAGCCAAGCATAACCACCATTTCCACGAATAGACGGAATCGCCAATTCACTCATATGGTAGATAGCTTTTTTATTAGGCAGTATATTGGCGAGCAGCAGGAGGGGCAGCTCCGTCGTGCAGCTACCTATGACCACATCAGCCTTCAATACCTCGGGGATCGATTGAAGCATATACCAAATTGCTCCCACCCCCCTGATTTTTGACCGTATATTATTGGTGGCTTTTATTTCAAACCCGCGCCCGGCGTTCCACGCCATGACTTCCGTGTCTTTGGGTATAATGGATACAACTGAGTGTCCGGCGCGGGAAAGGAGCTCGGCGGCATCTGGAATCTGAGGATAAACAAATCTATATCCAGACGCCGCGATCAATAAGACCTTTTTCCGCGCCATGACTATCCCGAAGTTTGTAGGAGACAAACGACTCGGCGAGCCTCCATCGGCGCCGGTCGCGGAGCGATCGCGCCGCTGAATACGGCGGACAAGTCTCACGATCAAGCTTGAAATCATAAAATCCACAAAAAACATGGGCCTATGGGCGTCTCGGGCCGCGGGAACGCGAAGACGGCGGCGGCCGTCCTCGCGCGCCGCGCAAGGCGATCACCCCTCGTAATAATCGCGCACCAACCGATCGAGCAGGCGCACGCCAAATCCCGAACCCCAGCTCTGATTGATGTCGCTGGCCGGCGAGCCCATGCCGGCGCCGGCGATGTCGAGATGCGCCCAGGGCGTCTTGTCGACGAAGCGCTGCAGAAACTGCGCCGCCGTGATCGAGCCGGCGTGGCGGCCGCCAGTGTTCTTCATGTCGGCGAAGCGCGAGTCGATCATCTTGTCGTAGACCGGGCCCATCGGCATGCGCCACAGCTTTTCGCCGGTCGCTTCGCCGGCCTTGGTCAAGCGTTCGGCCAGTTCGTCATTGTTGGAGAACAGCCCGGCGTGTTCCTGGCCGAGCGCGACGAGAATAGCGCCCGTCAGCGTCGCGAGATCGATCATGAAGGCCGGCTTGAATTTCTCCTTCACGTACCAAAGCGCGTCAGCCAGAACAAGCCGGCCTTCCGCGTCGGTGTTGATGATCTCGATGGTCTGGCCGGACAGCGATTTCACGATGTCGCCAGGCCGTTGCGCGTTGGCGTCGGGCATGTTTTCGACAAGCCCCAGCACGCCGACGACATTGGCCTTGGCCTTGCGCGAGGCCAGCGCTCGCATGAGGCCGGTGACGGCGGCGGCGCCGGCCATGTCGCCCTTCATGTCTTCCATCGACGCGCCGGGCTTGATCGAGATGCCGCCGCTGTCGAACACCACGCCCTTGCCGACGAAGGCCAGCGGCGGCGCCGACGCCGGGCCGCCGTTCCAGCGCAGCACGACGACCAGCGTTTCCTGAGCCGAGCCCTGGCCGACGGCCAGAAGCGCGCGCATCCCGATATCGGCCAGCGCCTGCTCGTCGAAAACCTCAACCTCGACGCCGAGAGCGGAAAGCTCCTTGGCGCGGCGCGCGAATTCGTAGGGGGTCAGGACATTGGCCGGCTCGTTGACCAGCGTGCGCGCCAGCAACACGCTCTCGGCGAGGCCCTCGGTCTCCGCCAGCGCGCCCTTGGCCGCCGCGGGATCCGCGACCGCGAGCACGATCTCGCTCACGCCCTCGCGTTCGGCGTCGTCCTTCTTCTTTTTCGTCTTGTACTGGTCGAATTTATAGCCGCGCAGCGCGCCTCCGAGCGCGAACTGGCCGACCGCCGCGGCCGCGTCGGCCGGGGGGGACGGCGGATCGAATACAACGACGGCCTTGGCTCCAGCGCCAATCTTGCCCAAGGCCTGGCCGCCAAGCGTCAGAAAATCCTCGAACGTCTTGGGCTTTTCGGCCGGCGCGCCGTCGGCGGCGGGGACGCCCGTCCCCAGCACGAGCAACCGGGAAACACCCGCGATTCCCACCGGCGCCAGAACCTCCAGCGCCGAGCCGGTTTTACCGGTAAACTTGGCGAAGGCGGCCGCGCGGGCGACTTGCTCGCTCGCGTCGCGCAACAGCGCCCGAGTCGTCTCGCCAAACGCCAAATCGGCGCCGGCGAAAACAACGAGCGTGCGCGGACTGGCCTTGTCCTCCGGGCCGGCGAGGCGGCTCCTAGAGTCGTCGAAGGACAGCGGCTCGAATTTAACATCAACGGACATTGCGACCTCGCGGGAGGCGCGGCGGGCGACCTAAAATGGCGCGAGCCGCGCGAACAGAAGGCGCGCAATATCATCTTCCGGCGCCGCGCGGTCAATTCGACAAGAGGCCCTTTTTCGCGCGCCGCCGGGTTCGCCCTCGAAAAGCCGTGTTGACGATGCGAAAATAAGGATGAGATCAGAGGCGCGCGGGCGGCCTTTCCCCCGTCCGGGGAGTTCGCGCTCGCCGTTTTCGCGCGCGAAAACAATATTGAATGGACAAGGCTGGCGGTTTCGTTGAATAAGGGCCCGATTGGAGTCGATTGCGGCACGGCTCCGTGTAAGCGTGGATCACCATAGGCCAATGGCGCAGCAACCGTTTCTTTCCCGCCTGTCGCAAAGCGCGTTCGGAGCGCGGCCATGATTGGCGTTACGCTTGGGCGTTACTTCGCTTGGCGCTTTCTGCGGACGATTCTTGGAATCTTCCTGACCATCTTTTGTTTGATGTTCGTGATCGTTTTCGTCGAGCTGCTGCGGCGGGTCAGCGACAATCCGCAAACCGGCGCGGGGACGGTCGCGCTGATGTCGATCATGCGGGTGCCCTATTCGACCGAAATGATTTTACCATTCGCGGTTCTGGGCGGCGCCATGTGGACATTCGTGGATCTCACCGGCAAACTCGAACTGGTCGTCGCGCGCGCCGCGGGAATGTCGGTATGGCAGTTTTTGGCGCCGCCTCTGCTCGCCGCCTTTTTCCTCGGCGTGTTTTCGGTAACCATATACAATCCGGTGTCGACGACGTTGAAGCAACGTTCCGACAAAATGGAGTTCGATCTGTTCGGCGTGCAGGGCAGCGTTCGGATAGACCACGGTCTGTGGTTGCGCGAGCACGGCGTCGACGGACTGTCCATCGTGCACGCCACGGGCGCGTCGCAAAGCGGCGCCGCGTTAACCGGGGTGAGCGTCAATGTATATACGCTTGAGGGCGACTTCATCGAGCGGATCGAGGCCGCCCGCGCCAGTCTGCAGTCCGGCGCCTGGCTGCTCGAGGACGCGCGCGTCAGCGCTCCGGGCGAGCCGACGGCCGTCGTCGGACAATATCTTCTCGCCACGGATCTCACGCCGGAGCAACTCGCCGCGGCCGCCGCGCCGCCGCAAGGCGTGCCCTTCTGGGACTTGCCCGACCTGACCAAAAAAACAATGGAGGCCGGCCTCGAGGCGCGCGGCTACCGCCTGCAATTCCAAAAGCTACTGGCGAGACCGTTGCTTTTGGTGGCGATGGTTTTGGTGGCGGCGGCGTTTTCGTTAAGATTTTTTCGATTTGGCGGCATTGCCAAGACCCTGGCGGGTGGCGTCGCCGCCGGCTTCGTGCTTTATATCGCTACGGAAGTCTTCTCCGACCTCGGCGGCGCGGGCACGATAAGCCCGTCGCTCGCCGCGTGGTCGCCTGCGCTTGTCGGGAGCATGTTGGGTACGTTGTCGCTCTTGCATTCGGAAGACGGTTGATGTCACGCCATTTTAGCCCTTGGCGCGAGATATCGCGCCCTTCCGCCAAGACAGGGCTCTCTCGCGGCCCTGAGCGGGCGGTTGCGCTCTTATGGGCGTTGTTCGCCTTGCTCGCCCTCGGCGCGCCCGCGTCGGCGCAGGACGCCGCCAAGGCCGACGGACCGGCGGCGCGAATGGTCGTCGAGGCGCGCGAACTCGTCAACGACGAGAACAAAAACACCGTCACGGCCAAGGGCGACGTTCAGATCTATTACAAGGGCCGGCTTCTGGAGGCCGATCGCGTCGTTTACGACCGCAACACCGAGCGCGTCTTCGCCGAAGGCCACGCCCGGCTGACGGAACGCGACGGCACGGTCTCCCACGCCGAGCGGTTCGACCTCACCGACGATTTCAAAAACGGTTTCGCCGAGAGTCTGCAGGTCGACTCCGCCGACAACACGCATTTCAGCGCGCCCCGCGGCGAGCGTTCGGGCGGCGAGACCAGCGTGTTCGACCTTGGCGCCTACACCGCCTGCGAAGCCTGCAAGGACAATCCCGAGCGTCCGCGCATGTGGCAGGTCCGCGCCAAGCGGATCATTCACGACAACACCGAAAAGATGATCTACTTCGAGGACGCCAGCCTCGATTTCATCGGCATTCCCATCGCCTACGTGCCGTTTTTATCCGCGCCCGACCCGACGAAAAAGCGCCAGACCGGCTTCCTGATGCCGGTGGCCTATTCGCAAACGCAGCTCGGCCTCGGCTTGAGCATTCCCTTCTTCTGGGCCATCGCTCCAGATTACGACCTCACCATCACGCCCACCTATTTCACGCTGCAGGGACCGTTCCTTTCGGGCGAATTCCGCCAGCGCTTCGAAAACGGAAGCTATTCGATCAAACTCGAAGGCACGCATGTCGGCGACAAAGCGGCGTTCGCGCAACCGCCGGCCGGCGCCGGCGATCGCAGCTATCGCGGCTCCGCGCAGAGCAATGGCGAATTCGCGATTAGCGACTTCTGGCGGTTCGGCTGGGACGTCACCGCGCTGAGCGATCGCTACTTTCTGCAAGATTACAAGCAGCACAACACGCTCTACAACAACTACTATTTCCGCGAGTCGTCCTCGACCGCGTATCTGACCGGCGAAGGGCCGCGCAGCTATTTCGATTTGCGCGGCTATTATTTCCAGGTTCTGTCGCCCAGCGACGTGCAATCGCAACAGCCGATCACCCATCCCGTTCTGGACTACAACCGCGCCTTCGACATCGACCCCTTCAAGACGTACGGGATCGGCGGCCAGTTCGACATTGACACGAATTTCACCAGCACATCGGCGCAAACGGCGAATTACGAGTCGATTCAGCCGCGCACGATGGACAGCATCAACGGGCTCTATAACGTCTGCCAGATCTACGCGCCGGCGGCGAACCGGTCGCTCGGCGGCTGTCTACTGCGCGGAATTGGCGGCGATTACGATTCCGCGACCATCGAGACCTCATGGAAGCGCAAGGCGATCGACCCGCTGGGCGGGGTCTGGACGCCCTTCGCCTTCGCCCGTTTTTCGGGCTCCTATCTGAACTACGACCAATCGGGCGTGACGCCGATTTACAACAACCTCCTTCAGCCCATACCCAACGCGGCCCAGGGCCTGTTCGTGAACGGCGTCGACAATGCCTTCCGCGGTCAGGCGACTCCCGGCTTCGGCTTCGAGTGGCGCTACCCGCTGATCGCCCGCGGCACATCCAGCGACATCGTGGTCGAACCGATCGCCCAGGTGGTCGCGCGGCCTAACCAGTCGTCGATTCCTTTGCTCGTCAGTATGGACGCGCAAAGCCTCGTGTTCGACGACACCAATTTGTTCGAGTGGAGCAAATATTCGGGATACGACCGTTTCGAGACCGGCACGCGCCTCAACTACGGTGGACAGGCGACGATGACCACCACAGGCGGCGGTTATTTCAACGCGCTGGTCGGACAGTCGCGGCAAATCGCGGGCGCCAACCCCTACGCCATCGCCGACGCCGCCAACGTCGGCCTCGCCTCGGGTCTCGACACGCGCGCCTCCGATATCGTCGGCCGCCTCGCCCTCGCGCCCACGGACACCCTCACTTTCGTGGGGAAGGGCTATCGCATATGAGTAAAGAGTTCGAAGAAGAATTCTTTGCTCCACATGGCGAGCTTCATTTTTCGCGCCGGCGAGCGTTTGTCTGGGTGCGCGTTCAGCATGTCGAGAGCAATGCGTCTGATGATCGAAAGATTTTGCGGAGCGTGATTCTTTCGCGTCCTGGCGTCGTCTTCATGAAAGACGACATCGAGCGGCCAATGACAGTTGTTTCCGACGCTCCAATGCAATCGGACGGTCTCCAGCAACTGTCGTGGCGACAGACGCTTGGACAAGGCGGCGTAATGAACCGTCGTCGCCGTCTCGCCTCCGGCCTTGCGCCGCTCGCTCTCGACGCGTCCAAACGCGACGAGGCCGGGGAAATTCGCGGGTTTTGGCGCCGCGACGAGGCTGGCGCGCCGCCGTTCGAAACGGTCGTGACCGCTCTCGCTTTTTTCGTGAAAAGCGCCGTCGCCGCGCGCGTCGGCCCTCTCGAACGCCGCGACCGCCAAGGCGTGCGGCGGCCCGTTGTTTCCCTTGAGTTTCAAGGCGCAATGTCCGCCTTGCGCGCGCAAGCCCTCGGCCATTTTGGGATGACAATGCAGCGCGTCGGCGGTGACCACGCAGCCTTTGAGATCGAGGCTTTTCAAAGCGTCCAGCGTCGCCTTGACCTCGTTGCCGTCCTTGCTGGCGCGCGCGGCGATGGACAGGCGGGTTTGCGCGTCCCACACGCTGATCATCAGCGGCGGCATGAATTTGCCGCCGCGCTCGTAGCCGCGCCGCAAGCGTTTGCCGTCGATCGCGACGACGCCCGAAGCCGGACCGAGCCCCAACGCCTCGCGCGGCGCCTTGGCGAAAGCCGCGAAGGCCCTGGACATTTCGTCCGGATCGAGCAGCCGAAACAGGCGAGAAAAGCTGTCGTGCGACGGCGCGCCATGCGGCAGATCGACGATCTCGGCGAGATCGCGCTCGTTGGCGGTCGCGAAATCGGCGATGTCGACGCAACTCTTCGCCCCACACAGCGTCGCCATCAGCGCGACGAACAACATCGACGCGCAATCGTGACGCGCATTCATGTCGCGCGGATCGCGAACCTCACGGAAAATCGATATCAGCGCCCGCACGAGAACCTCCCGAATCGAGAAGTCTCCGAAAGA
>JBAUVQ010000321.1:0-1625 GCA_049583305.1 Methylocystis sp. | reverse complement strand
CTACACCTGTCAACACGGACTCGTCACAAATTTTCTAAATTCCGCGCTGGACGCAGAAACCCGCCAAGAGTCAGCGTCTTATATGATTCACAATTACCCGCCGCGTTCCTATGTTTTTTGTGTTCGAGTCGATCTGGGATAATCAGATCGGCGCGCGAGCGGCTTAACATCGTTATCTACGAGAGGCGGACATGGCCACGGTTCAAGACGAAAACCTGTTCACCGGACCGATCGGGCGGGAATACGACATGCTCAGGCTGATCTGCCCCAACGCCGCGGCGCTGGCCGGCAGATTGGGGGATTATCTCGCGACGGCGCGGCCCGGCGCGGCTCTGCGCGGCTTCGAGATTGGCTGCGGCACCGGGGTCAGCACGCTCGCCCTGCTCGCCAAAAACGCCGGCCTCGATCTTGTCGCGATCGATTCCTCGGCCAAGATGCTGGCGCAGGCGCGCGAAAATCTCAAAAAATGGACCGACGCGGGGCGCGTCGACTTCATCGAGGCCGACGCGCTCGACGCGTTGCGCGCGGAGGGCGACGCCAGCTACGATGTGGTCGCCTCCAATTACGCGACGCATAATTTTCGCGGCGACCACCGAAATCGCGTGATCGCCGAAGTCTTCCGCGTCCTGAAGCCCGGCGGACTGTTTTTGAACGGCGACCGTTTCGCGATCGACGACCGCGCCGAGCATCTCGCCCACACGCAGTCGGAGGTGCGCCACTGGTTCAAGACCTTCGCCGCGATAAACCGCCCTGATCTGCTGGAGGATTGGATCGTTCACCTCTTCAGCGACGAATCGCCCGAACACATCATGTATTTCACCCCGGGGATGGCCTTGCTGAACGAGACGGGCTTCTCTCCGGTGCGCGTGGACTATCGCGAGGGCGTCGACACGCTGGTCGCCGCGACAAAGCCCGCGCCGGTGAACTGACCCCGAAAGCCGCGACAAGATGCGCCATCCGTTTTTCAATCTGACGCATCTCGTTCTGCGCGAGGGCGAAAGCGATTTTTCCGCGCAGCATCAGGCGCGCGGTCTGGTCGCGACGCTGGGGCCGAACGCCGCCATTTTCACGCGGCCGGGAACCACGGTCAGCCGCGGGCCCGGCGCCAAGACCCTGGCGCGGCAAACGCCCCACCGGGTCCCGAGGCGCGGCTGGTTCGGCAATGAACTCGACACGTTCACGCGGGTCTTTTTCGGCGGCGGCGACGTCAAGCTCAGCATGATCAAGACGCTGGGCAAGCAGCGTGAAATCCTGCTCACGGCGGGCGACGGAGCCGTGGTCGAAAAGCTCGACCTCGCGGAAATGACGCGGGAAGGCGCGCCGCCGCTGCAATTCCTGCAGCCGGCTTTTTTATGCTCCAGCCCCAAGGCGCCGTTCAAAGCGGCGGCCTGCGACGCCTCGACGATGAGCTGGGCGCGCGCCCCCTTCGTCTATCGCGCCGAGCCGATCGAGGATGTGTCGCGCCCGGCGATTCTGTGTCTCTCCGGCCGCACGATGGTCTGGAGCGAGAGGCTGGAGCCGGGCGAGAGTCGCGATTTCGCGCTCGGCAATGTGATCGCCGCGACGCTGAACATCACCTCGCGCCTGCGCCCGACCAGCCAGTGCCATCCCGACGACTACAAGGC
>JBAUVQ010000320.1:0-1929 GCA_049583305.1 Methylocystis sp. | reverse complement strand
GCGAAACAGCAGCGACGTTCGCGCGCCGGCCTGCACATTCTCGAATGTCGCGTCGTAGATCGGCTCGCCGCGCGCGGCCGGATGGCCGATGTCGCTCAGCATTTGCCGGCAGGCGGGAGTTATGTCGATTTCCCGCGCGGCGACGCCGAGCGCCCGCATGAGCGCCCAGGCATTGGATTTGGTGCGTTGCGTCGTCGCGAAGGCCGGCAGCGTATAGGCCAGAATATTTTCGCGCGAGAGTCCGAGCGCGTCCATCGTCGTCGCCGCGATCAGCAGCGCATGCGTCGAGTCGAGTCCGCCGGAGACGCCGATCACGATCTTGTCGATTTTCGACGCGCGCAATCTTTGTTGCAGCCCGTGCGCCTGGATATTAACCGCCTCGAAACACAGTTCGGCGAGTCGCGCCTCGTCGTCCGGCACGAAGGGAAAGCGCGGCACGGCGCGCAGCAGGCCGAGATCGCCGCGTCGCGGTTCGAGCTTGAAGACGACGCGCCGGAATTGCGTCGCGCCCTGCTCGATGTCGGCGCAATCGCCGAAACTTCCCTGACGCAGACGCTCGGCGGCGAGCCGCCCCAGGTCGATATCGGTCACGACGAGTTGCGGCTCCTTCGAAAAGCGCGGAGCCTTGGCGAGCGGAGCGCCCATTTCATAGATCAACGCCTCGCCGTCGAAGGCGAGATCGGTTGTCGATTCCCCCTGCCCCGCCGCGGAATAGAGATAGGCGGCGATGCAGCGCGACGAATGGGCGGCGCAAAGCATCTGGCGATAGTCGGATTTGCCGACGATCGCATTGCTGGCGGAAAGATTGAGCAGCACGGTCGCCCCCGCCAGCGCGGCGCGCGTCGACGGCGGGATCGGAACCCAAAGATCTTCGCAAATCTCGGCGTGAAACACGAGGTTCGGGACATCTTGCGCGACGAGCAGAATATCGGAGCCGAACGGCGCCGCGCCACCCGCGACGAGGATCTCCTCATTGGCGATAAAGGCGCCCGAGGCGAAATGGCGGCGCTCATAGAATTCGCGGTAGTTGGGCAGGTAGGTTTTCGGCGTCACGGCGAGGATTTGGCCGCGCAAAACGAAGACCGCGCAATTATAGAGCCGCTCGCGATGACGCAGCGGCGCGCCGACGACGATCACGAGGTTTAGCGCGCGCGAGGCGTCGAGGATATCCTTCAGCGCCGTCTCGACGCCGGCCAGCAACGCCTCCTGCTGCAACAGGTCGTCGATGGCGTAGGCGCTGATTCCCAACTCCGGGAACAGGACGACCGACGCCCCCCGCTCCCCCGCCTCGCGCGCCATTTCGATCGTCTGGGCGGCATTGCGGGCGGGGTCCGCGACCGCGACCAGCGGCGCCCCGACCGCGACGCGCAGGAAGCCATGGGTGTTTAGGTCGAAAAACGAGTGGGTCATGCGGGGGATTATAAGCGCATCGCGCCGCAATGCGAAAATAGGGTCGAACGCGGTAAAATGGGCTGGCGGGGTGGCTACCGCGTCGCCAGCCGATGCTTGAAATCCAGCACCAAACCCGCGAAGCCGCGCGCGTTCGCGATCATGTGCGCGACCAGCCGATCTTTGCCGCGCGTTTCAATGTCGACCGTTCCAAAGCCGAGAATCCGCCCGATGAACGTCTCGTAGACATTGACGCCGACGACCTCGCCAATCTCGACCTGGGTTATGTCGCGCGCAAAGATGCCTCTTTGCCAGATGATTTGCTGGCCGTCCACGCGCAGGATCGTCGCCGCGCGCACGGCGAGCGCCCAGAACAGGGGTAGACCGAACACAAGGACGACAACGCCGATGCTCGCGGGTTCGACGAATTTCACCAATTGTTTCACGCCGTCGGCGCCGATAAGTGGTTCGAGCCCACGCAGCAGCCTGTCTATTTCGAGCATGCCCGCGTGACTTTGCGCGAACTCGCGACCAAATATA
>JBAUVQ010000319.1:0-1544 GCA_049583305.1 Methylocystis sp. | reverse complement strand
GGTCAGGGTCGGCTTGACCGGCACCAGACAAAAATCGGCGGCCCGCAAGGCCGGCGCCACCGAGGCGTTATGGGCGCCGGCGGTGTCGATGATGACGAGGTCGAACCCTTGGCTGGGCAGCGTCTTCAGAACCGCCTCCAATTGGTGCGGCTCGCATCGGTCGACGACCGGCTCCTCCTGTTCGCGCCGCTCGCCCCATTTGAACACGCTCCCCTGCGGGTCGGTGTCGAGCACGGCGGTTTTTACCCCTTCCGCGGCGGCGGCGGCGGCGATGCAGGCGGCCAGCGTGCTCTTGCCGCTGCCGCCTTTCTGCGTCGCTAGAGTTATGATGCGCATGGAGTCCGATCGGGGCGCGAGGAATGGCGGAGAATCAATCCGCGGATGTTGGTCCGAGATTGCCGCAAAGTTATCACGCTGTCACGCCACGGCTGTATCACGTGATCACGCTCAAACGTGATCACGTTTGCAAATCGAGGCGACGCGGTCGTCGGCATATTGCTGGCGATTGAAACGAGCCTTTAGGAATGAAAATCGGCGATGAGCCGGCTTGCGTTTTTTCATCCTCGCTTGCCTCTTTCATGCCGTCGCGTCACGTTGAAAGGGCGGCTGGCTTTTCTTCAAAAAACTTGAAATTTCGAGGTCGTCGACGTTTTAAGAGGTTTTACTAGTTTTATACTAAGTTTTAGGTGGCTGAACGCCCTGTTAAATCAAATTGTTATGACATGTTTTGTGGGCGATAGACGGTTGTCCGTGGGCGATAGACGGCCTGGCGTGGGCGATAGACGGTCAAACGTGGTCGATAGACGCTTCATTGCTGGCGCTGGACAATTTTCGTGGGCGATAGACGGCTTCGACAAAATTAACGACAAACTCGCCGACGCTGCTTGATTTTCCATCGGGGTGGATCGCGCCGGGGCGATTTTTGTCGTGGGCGATAGACGGTCGGCGTGGGCGATGGACGCTCGCGACAAATGCCGGACAAGCCGGCGGATCGGGGCTGGACGCGCCGATTTTGTCGTGGGTGATAGACGGTCGGGTTAGACAAATTTATCTCCCGTCACGCGCGCCGCGCGCTGGCGTTTCAGAGAATATCGTTATTATACAATAGCTAATGCATTGCCGCGAAAAATGTCGGCCGGAGCCGTCGCGCGCCTGGACTCGCCAATTCGTGATTCGCGCCGTCGACGCGCCGCGCGCCAGGCGCGATTGCGATTCCCGCGTCGAGCGGTTAGTGTTTTCAAGTGGAAACGCTGGCGGGCGAACGCTCATTGGCGTGATCTCGCGTATTTCTCGGCGCGGCCGTCGCGCCGTCATGATCGCGGCGAGAGATATTTGGGCGGGAACGTCGCGCGCGCGAACGGGCCGCCAATGAAAAGCCGGAACCCGCGGCGGGCCGTTTTAACCATGCCGCGGCGTCGGGAAGCGGCCCGAATAACCGGGCGCGGAAAAGCGGGGTATACTTCGAGGGGATGCTTGTTTGTCGCGCCTGGGTCGTTGATCCCGGGAGTTTCCGGTGGTCGGGAGAAATAGAGTCAGGACATATG